>JBBRTW010000295.1:0-8976 GCA_038244055.1 Tepidisphaerales bacterium
CCGGAGTGGCCGATGCCTGAGGGCAATCGCATGTAACGCCTATCGCATCGATTTCGGATTTCGGATTGCGGATTGCGGATTGAAAACCGCATTTCAATCCACAATCCGAAATCCGAAATCCGCAATTGTTGCCCATCTCATGCCATATGCGATTGCCCTGGCCGGTGCCTGGACAAAGCGACCCCCGCCGCCGGTTTTCCTCACGCCTCGGCCCTCCATCGTCCGATAACTCCCCCTGATGAACACCCAACTCGACCTCCCAGCGGCCCGGCCGGTGGTCCGTCTCCAGACCCACGCCGACTTCACCTGCCCCGTCTGCCAGTCCACCCAGACCCCGCCCGGCGGCGCCGATGGCCTCTGGAACTGCCGCCTCTGCAACCAGCAATACTTCGGCCACGCCGAGCCGGCCATCGTCCTCTCCGATGCCCAACTCGCCGGCCTGCGCAACATGGCCGGCCGCGACGCCTCCGGACAGAAAACCCTCGTCACCAACTGGTGGACCGAAAACGAGCGCGATGTCGGCGAAACCTTCCTCGCCTTCAACAAAATCAGCGCCGCCCGCGATTTCACGCGCGACCTGATCCGCCAGTGGAGCAGCGCCGGCCAGGTGAAGTCGATCCTCGAAATCGCCTTCGGCGGCCTGCACGAATACCGCTTCCTCCGCGAGCACCTCGCCGCCACCCAAACCGCCTACGCCGGCGTCGACTGGACCGCCCATTTCATCGCCCACGCCCAGAAGGAATTCCCGGAAAACCGCTGGACCCAGGGCGATATCGTCCGCGGCGTCTGGGTTGAAGGCGCGGACTTGGTCTATTCGCAGCACATGATGGAACACCTCCCCGCCCTCGAACCCGCCCTCTCCAACATGCTCCGCCTGGCCGGCAAGTGCCTGATCAACATTTTCTTCATCCCCCCCAAGGCGTTCGACTGCTACGAAGTGGTCAACTGGAAGCAGTATCCGCTCTACCACAACACCTACAGCATCGGGCATATCGAGCACGTCTGCCGCGCCAACGGATTTACGCCGACGTGGAAATCGTTCGGCGCTGAAGCCGTGCTGATCGCCGAACGGGCCTGATCGATCGCATTCAACTCAACGTCGCAACAGCGCGCCGTCAGCTAACCAACACGTTGATGTTAGCCGCTCAGCTTGCTGAGCGCGTCCAGCGGCGCGGCATTTCCAGAACCTGTTGCTAGAATGGGGCGGATGCATCGGGCACCAGTCGCTGCCGCGCCAGTCGACGCGCTTCGCAAGCGAAGCAGCTAACTCACACACAATTTCCAATTCGAATTGTTCGTTCGCATTTTCCCCATCTCATGGCGTATCACACGATGAGGATGCGGGTTAGTTCGGCATGCTTTAACTTGTCCTGCGCAACGGATACACCTGAACTATGAACCGCACACTTCCCACCCTCATCATCGCGCTGGCTCTGATGTTGACCGGCGCTTCCACATTCGCCCAGCCCGCCCGCAAGATCCCCGTCATCCTCGATACCGACATCGGCGATGACATCGACGACACCTGGGCCCTGGCCCTGGCCCTCCGCTCGCCGGAGATCGATCTCAAGCTGGTCGTGACCGACTTCGGCAACTCCACCTTCCGCGCCCGCTGCGCCGCCAAGATGCTGACCCTCGCCGGCCGAGCCGACATCCCCATCGGACTGGGCCTCAACGATGCCGACAAGCCCGGCCGCCAATCCCCCTGGATCGAAGATTTTCCGCTCTCCAAATTCACCGGCAAGGTCCATAAAGACGGCGTGGCGGCGATGATCGATCTGATCATGTCGTCCGAGCAGCCCGTCACGCTCATCTGCATCGGCCCGGTCCCCAACATCGCCGAGGCCCTGCGCCGCGAGCCCAAGATCGCGACCAAGGCGAAATTCGTCGGCATGCACGGCTCGGTCCGCAAAGGCTACGGCGGCGGCAAACCCGCTCCCGAATGGAACGTCAAGGCCGATGCCAAAGCCTGCAAGCAGGCCTTCACCGCCGCCTGGGACATGACCATCACCCCCCTCGACACCTGCGGCCTGGTCCGCCTCGAAGGCCCGCGCTACGCCGCCCTCCGCGATTCGAAGGACCCCATCGCCGCCGCCGTCATCGATGCCTATCGCGCCTGGAACAAGACCGCCCCCGGCAAGAATGACCCCGAAACCCGCAGCACCACGCTCTACGACACCGTCGCGGTCTACCTGAGTTTTTCCACCGACCTGCTCGAGATGGAGAAGCTGCCATTGATCGTGACCGATACCGGCATGACCTCGATCGATGAGAAGGCGGGAAAGCCCATCAACACCGCCACCAAATGGAAAGATCGCGCCGCCTTCGAAGACCTCCTCATCAAGCGGCTCAGCCAGCCATAGCCCCGATTATTCACCACGAAAAACGCGAAATGCACGAAGAGGAATGAGCCGGAGGAATTACAGTCAAAAAGTCGGTAAATGGTGAATTCCACGCTGCGCAAATTACATTACTACTTTTCTCCGGTCTTCTTCGTGCGATTCGTGTTTTTCGTGGTTCATCTGAATTATTCGGGCTAGCCGCGCCCCGCGATTTGTATCGCCACATCCCGCCCTCCTTCCTGTAGTATCATCAGGCATACTCAAGGAGCCCCCATGCCCGCACGCCCTTCCCGCCGGATGTTCCTCTCCGCCGCCGCGACCACCGCCGCCATCGCGATCGTCCCGCGCCATGTCCTGGGCGCGGGCCAGATCGCGCCTTCCGAAAAAATGAACGTGGCCGGCATCGGCGTCGGCGGACAAGGCTTCAACGACATCCGCAACATCTCCACCACCGAAAACCTCGTCGCCATCTGCGATGTCGATCAGCGCGCCGTCCAGCGCGTCATGAAGGAGTTTCCCAAGGCCAACTGGCATTCCGACTATCGCAAGATGCTCGATTCCCAGAAGAACATCGATGCCGTGATGATCGCCACGCCCGATCATCTCCATGCGGTGGTCACGATGGCCGCGATCAAGGCCGGCAAGCATGTCTACTGCGAAAAGCCGCTCACGCACACGGTGGCCGAGGCCCGCGCGATCCGCAGGGCGGCCGAGCTATCGCACGTTGCCACGCAGATGGGCAACCACGGCCAGGCCTCCGAAACCGCCCGCGTGATGACTGAAATGATCTGGGCCGGCGCGATCGGAACCGTCAGGGAAATCCACTCCGGCAGCAACCGCAAACCCGATATCTCCCAGCGCGGCGTCACCCGGCCGGCCGACACACCGCCGGTTCCCCCATACCTCAACTGGGATATGTGGGTTGGCCCCGCGCCGATGCGGCCGTATCACCCGGCCTACCTCCCCTTCACCTGGCGCGGCTGGTGGGATTTCGGCAGCGGCGTGCTCGGCGATATCGGCTGCCATCAGCTTTTCCCCGTCTTCCGCGCGCTGGGGCTGACTTTGCCAACCCATGTCGATGCCAGCTCCAGCAACTGGCAACTCAGCGATAAAATCGCCGGCGAAACCGCGCCGGTCTCCTCGCTGGTCCGCTTCAAATTCCCGGCCGGCAAAATGGGCAACGGCGCACCGCGCGGGCCGATCGACCTCACCTGGTACGATGGCGGCATCAAACCCCCGCGCCCCGAGGAATGGGAACCCGAGCGCCCCTTTGCCGTCGGCGATTTCACGCTCATCGTCGGCGATAAAGCCAAAATCTACGACCACCGCATGATCCCCGATCTCCGCCAGAAGGAATACGGCAAACCCCCCGTCAAACTCGAACGCTCGCCCGGCCATTACATCGAATGGATCAACGCCTGCAAAGGCGGCAAACCCGCCGGCGCCTGCTTCGACGGCCTGGCCGCCCAGGTCACGGAAACGATCCTCCTCGGCAACATCTCCATCCGCGCCAACACACCGATCATCTACGATGCCGAGAAGGGAAAGATCACCAACTCGGCCGAGGCGGATGCGCTGATTCATCCGCCATATCGGGAGGGGTGGAGCTTGTAACATTGCGGATGGTGTGTCGTGTCATCCTGAGGTACTCCGAAGGATCTTGCCGCGAACGTATGGGCCGTCTCGTGTAGACGAATTGGCCCCGACCTACCGGCCAGGTTTTTCGGAGTACCTCAGGATGACCGGATCGCCACATTCCGGCGTCAAACCGGGTGAACCCTTCCTTTTTTCTGGAACCACCATCCCTTTGCGTATATGCTTCGGCCCATGATCCTCCGAACCCTCCTCCCGGCGGCCTTGATCATCTCCCTCTCGCTTCGCCTCATGGCCGCCCCGCCCGACTCATCCCCCAAACTTCCCGGCATCGACGACAAAATGCTCGATGCCATCAAGTCCAATGAAACGTCCGGCGCGGTCACGCTGGTCCTCACCAGAGACAAGATCGTTCACCTCTCGGCCGTCGGGCAGGCGGATTCCGCTAAAAATCTTCCCATGAAGGAAGACTCCATCTTCTGGATCGCCTCCATGACCAAGCCCATCACCGCCACGGCCATCATGATGATGCAGGAAGAGGGCAAGCTCAATGTCGATGACCCCATCGGCAAGTACATCCCCGAACTCGCCGAGATGAAGACCGCCGATGGCAAAGCCTTCGCCATCACCCTCCGCCAGATGCTCAGCCACACCTCCGGCATGCCCGATGTCGGCGGGGCCGAAACCGCCGGCGCGAAAACCCTCGCCGATCTGGTCCCCGCCATCGCCAGGAAGCCGCTGAACTTCGCGCCCAGCAGCAAGTGGTCCTACTGCCAGAGCGGCATCAACATGGCCGGGCGAATCGTCGAAATCGTCTCCGGGCAATCGCTGCCCGAGTTCTTCAACAAGCGCATCACCGGCCCGCTGGGCATGAAAGACACCACCTTCTATCTCTCCGAGGCGCAGCTCCCGCGCCTGGCCCTCAGCTACAAGAAGAACAAAGAGGGCAAACTTGAGGAAACCCCTAATTTCTTCCTCGGCGGCAAATCCCCCACCGACCGCGACCGCGTCCCCATGGCCAATGGCGGGCTCTTCTCCACCGCCTCCGATTACGGCCGATTCCTGCAAATGGCCCTGAGTGGCGGCACCCTCGATGGCCACGCCTATCTCAAGCCCGAATCCATCAAGGCCATGACCACCATCACCACCGGCGACCTCCAGACCGGCTTCACCCCCGGCAACGGCTGGGGCATCGGCTGGTGCATCGTCAAGCAGCCTCAGGGCGTGACCGCCTCCCTCTCCCCCGGCAGCGCCGGCCACGGCGGCGCCTACGGCACCCAGGCCTGGATGGACCCCGCCAAAGGCCGCGCCTACATCCTCATGATCCAGCGCAGCGGCATCAACGCCGATGGCAGCTCCATGCGCCAGAATTTCCAGGACGCGGCGGCGGCGGCGATGGATAAGAAGTAGGTCAATGGTCAATTGTCCATGGTCAATGGTCAATGGTCAATTGTCCATGGTCAATTGTTGATTAAGTAGGTCAATGGGTGATTGTCAGTTGTTGGCGACAACGGACAACGGACAACGGACAACCGACAATTGACCATGGACAATGGACAATGGACAATGGACAATTGACAATGGACAATTGACAATCAACCATGAAACTCCTCCCAACCCTCCTCACCCTCTCCCTCCTCGCCCTCCCCGCCCAAGGGGGGGCCCTCAAGGTCGCCCTGATCCTTCCCGGCTCGGATACCGACAAGGGGTGGAACCAGATGGCGGCCGAGAGTCTGGTGGCGATCCGTAAAAACCTGAAAGCCCAGACCAAGCTCGTCACCAACGTCAAATCCTCCGACTTCTACAACCAGATCGCCGCCTTCGCGGATGATGGCTACGACCTCATCATCTGCCACGGTGGGGAGTTCGAGAAATCCGCCGCCCAGGCCGCAAAGAAATACCCCAACGCCAAAATCATCGTCGGCGGCTGCCCGGCCGAGATCCCCGGCGTCACCACCATCGATTTCCAGGTCCGTGATGCCTCCGAGCTGGTTGGCTATGTCACCGGCAAAGTCACCAAATCCAACAAGGCCGCCTTCGTCGGGGCCATGAAAGTCGGCCCGCTCGAAGCCTGCTACGAGGGCCTGGCCGCCGGCGTCAAATCCGCCAACCCCGCCGCCACCGTTCTCCCTGCCCTCTGGACCAATTCCTGGGACTCCCCCATCCTCGCCCGCGAGTCCACCGAGAACGCCATCGCCGCCGGCGCGGATGTCATCTACCAGAACGTCGACGCCGCCGCCTCGGGCGTCTTCCAGGCCGTGCAGGCCGCCAACAAATCCGGCAAGACCGTCTATGCCTTCGGCTGCAACTCCAACCAGAACGCCCTCGCCCCCGATGTCATCCTCGGCTCGGTCGTCCTCGACATCCCCAAGGCCTACCTCGACACCGCCAAAGACCTCGCCGCCGGCACCCCCCCTGCCCGCCCCGCCGCGAGAAAGCTGGGGCTGGCCGGGGGATATGTGGATCTGGTGCTCAACGACAAACACCCGGCACTGACCGATGAGATCAAGAAAGGCGTGGCGGGGTTGAGGGAGAAGCTGGGGGGGGGGAAAGTGAGTAGATAGTAGACAGTAGACAGTAGGCAGTAGAAAACTCGCAACTCATCACTCGCAACCCGCAACGTCCTCCCGGCATTTCTCGCAACTCGCAACTCGCAACCCGCTACTCGCAACTCCCCCTTCGCGGGATGGTGGGTTGGGTCTTTCCGGGCCGCGGTCGGAGGGGAGCAACACGCTCGTCGGTACTCCGTCCACGCATTTTTCTTTCCGCCGCAACAGCGCAGCGGCGGCGGGATAGTTGGAGAGGAGGCGGCGCGAGAGTGGACGCTTATCGTGAAATCGAATCCTGTCCCTCTTCCCGTTTCTGGTGGCGGCGGAGGTGTGAGGGGGCGAGGCGAATTATGAATTATGAATTATGAATTATGAATGGCGAATGGCTTGGTTGGCGGGGGGAAGAGATGGAAGACATTCGGCACAGAGACACAGAGGCACGGAGGTTGGAAGAGAGTCGCAGATGAACGCGGATGAACGCGGATTGTATTTGCAGGGTGGGCAGACGAGCCGGGAAACGTGTTGTAAAATGCGAGGGGCTTGCGCGCGGCTCGTCTGCCCACCCTACCCACTAGCCATCGAATAAATTCCCAAAGATGCTAGAATAGCCTTAAACGCAGAATCGGAAGGGATGCGACATGCCTGAAAATGAGCCTGCTCCGAAAGTTTTCATATCCTATTCCTGGTCATCAGAGCCTCACAAGGCGTGGGTAGTGGAGCTTGCTGAGCGCCTAATGTCGGATGGCGTGGAAGTAATCCTTGACGTCTGGGATCTGAAGGCGGGGCAAGACAAATATGCGTTCATGGAAAGAATGGTTACTGATGAATCGGTCACGCGGGTCCTAATGGTCCTCGATAAGAAGTACGCTGATAAGGCCGACATCCGGGCTGGCGGCGTCGGGTCCGAATCGCAGATCATCTCCTCGCAGTTATACGAAAAGGTGGACCATCAGAAGTTCATACCGATTGTCGCGGAGCGGGCGCCGGATGGGGGCCATTTCGCGCCGGTCTTCCTCAAGTCGCGGATATATATTGATCTATCCTCAAAAGAGGGATACGCCACGGAATATGAAGGATTGATTAGGAACATTTATGACCGACCAGCTAGACAACGTCCGGCCCTTGGAAATCGTCCCGTCTTTCTTGACGTACCAAACCCGGTATCACCCAATGTCCGTTTCAGGCTCGATGATCTCACATCCGCAATAGAAAAAGGGCAGCCTCAGGCACTTGGCCATTTGAAGCGGTTTTTGAACGAGGTATTGAAAGCAATGGAGCCGTTCAGGATCGAGGGGGAATCGGAAGTTCCGCTGGACGAGAGAGTGGTTGATAGCCTACGTCAGTTGAAACCGCTTCGAGACAACTTTATACAGGCATGCGCCACGATCTCAACATTCAGCGAAGATATTAGTTTTTTCAAGGAAATTCACTCCTTTTTTGAGCGAGGGGCCACGCTCTTGTTCCGCCCGAAAGACAGAATAACACATCATGAGGGATGGACTGACAATTTTGGATTTTTCCTGCGTGAGTGCCTGCTTTATTTGACGGCACTCCTGCTAAAAGACAAACGATATTCAAATCTAAAATGGCTTATTGAGGCCGACTACTGCTACGCCACGGCGAATGAAACCGAGTGCGAATCCTTCGCCGTGTTTGACTGTAGACTGGAAGTCATCGACAAATTACGAAATCACCGCCTGAAATTGAACCGCCTGTCGGTAACTGCGGACCTTATAAAAGAACGAGCGGACACCCACTCCATTTCGTTTGACGAGTTAATGCACGCAGACGTCGTTTTGGCGCTGGTTCCACTATTGAATGGGCACCCTGAGGCGTTCGGAAGGCACTGGTGGCCTCGCACCGCAGTATTTCTTGAACGTCATTCGGCGACACTGCCCGTGTTTGCACGAATCGCAAGGAGGGCACCAGACCCGGCAATCGAAGTGCTTTTCGGCGCGAAGTCGTTAGACGAGCTTGGCGCCAGATATAAACAGGCCGCGAAGACATACAATTTCGAGAGATGGTTCTTTGGGTTCCAAGCGATTCCGTTTTCGCAGTGGATGGGATTGACCGATTGGCTTCGAAATAATCCGTAGGATGCGTGGGAAATTCAACACGGACAGTGTTCGATTGCGTCGCGCCCTCCCCGCGCCCGCAATGTGAGGGGTGGGGCGGTGAAGAAACCATCAAGGCCGTAGGGTAGATGTACTCGCCCACCGCCGGGCCTCTCGCGGTTCGCGGCTCTCCGTGGGCGAGTATACCCACCCAACGAATCCGCCCCCCTTCGCGGGATGGCGGGACGGTGCTTTCCTGGGCCGCGGTCGGAGATGTTCTCTGTGCTGTCAAGTTGTTTTTGGCGGGTTTGCGTGCCATGTTATGCACCGTAAGTGACAGGGGTGTTGAAAGCGGTGGACCGGTGGCTGTTGATTGCCTGGGCAACCGTTGAACGAGTCATTGGGCGAGTCGATGGACGACCGCTGTGCGAGTCATCG
>JBBRTW010000296.1:0-8909 GCA_038244055.1 Tepidisphaerales bacterium
CGAGCATGGGCATGACGCCGGATTGCTCGCCGAGTTCGAGGACCTGGCGGTAGCGGCGGCCGGCCATTTTGAGGTCGAAGTTTTCCAGCTTGAACGCGCCGGCGGGCGGGGCGGCGATATGCTGCGCGCCGATCTGCGCGGAGAGATCCATGTCGCGCTTCATGGTCTCCATGTTTTTCTTGTTGGCCTCATCATCGCCCATGAGCCAGGGGGCGAAGCCGATGATATCGACGACGGCGATGCCGCTGTCGGCGCAGCGCTTCTTGAGGTCTTTGGTGTCGCCGCCGGCTTTGACGAAGTCCTCGATCTCGCGGAGCCAGGGCTCCATCGCGGTGTAGCCGGCCTTGGCGGCAAGGTCGATCTCCTGGGGGAGCGTGAGCTTCTGGCCGCGAATGGTGGAGGTGTTGAGGCAGTAGGTGAAGGGATCTTTGGAAGGCGCGGCGACATCGGCCGCGTGGGCGGCGGATGGGGCGAGATGCGCGGCGGCGGTCGCGGCGAGGGCCGTCGCGGTGGCGCTGCCGAGGAGAGTTCGACGGGATAACCGATTCGAGTCGGAAGAAGTGCTGGCCATGGTGGGGAGTATAGCTTTGAAGGCGCGGGGTGCCAGAGTCAGTCGTCCTTGCCTCTTCGCATGGCCTTCACTTCGCCGCGCCTTTTTTTGCCGGCCAGTCTTCGTTCCTTTGAGCCGCGGGAGGGTTTGGTTTTTCTGCGGCGTTTGGGTTCGGGGAGCGCTTGTTCGAGGAGGGCTCGGAGGCGATCGAGGACGGCGGTGCGGTTGCCTTCCTGGGTGCGTTCGGTCTCGGCGATGATGTGGATTTCACCGGCGGCGGTGAGGCGGTGGCCGGCCATTTGTTTGAGGCGGGCGAGTGCGTTTTCGGTGAGTCCGACGATGGAGGCGAGGGGCACCCACAATTGGGCGCGGGTGTTGACCTTGTTGACGTTCTGGCCGCCCGGGCCGCCGCTGCGGGAGTATTGCATGCGGAGGGTCGATTCAGGGGCCCATACGCCGCGGGCGAGTTCGATGCGCGCGCCGGCCGGGGTGGGGGGCGGGGCGGCGGGTTGTTCATTTGGTTCAGTCATCGCCTTTGGCTCCATCCCGAGGGGTCGAATCGAGCGGTTTTTGGACAGTATCGCGAATCATGGCGGCGTCGCGCTCGCGGACCGTCAGTCGAATATGCCGGGTGATCTCGGCCGCCAGGATCACCAGAAGCAACAGTGCCAGGTTAATCCGCAGCCAGCCCACGGCATGATCGGGCGGGCGGCGGCGGGTGGTCAGCATCAGTGCGATCCCGAGCGCGAGGATTCCGCCGCCGATGTGGGCCAAAGCCCAGGGGAGCGTACTGTGGTAGGACGGCTGATGATACGTGTCGAGCAGACGCATCATGGTGGTAGCGCCTGACAGCAAAAGCAGGATGGCGCTGACCCAGACGACCTGCTTGAAGACCCAGCGGGCCTTGCCGAACACGGCCAGTTGCGACTCGCGCTTGAGATCCTCGATCGCCAGGGGCAGGACGAATTCGAAAAACAGGGTCCCGCCCACGATCAGGGTCGTGCAGACGATGTGCAGCCAGCGCATCGTGACGAGAAAAACATGTCGCAGCCAGTCTTCCATGGGTCAAGATCCTTCCATCGCCCAGTGCGCTCGATCCGGGTCGTCGCTTTTGGCTACGAGCCCGGCGTGGCGAAGTCGTTCATGCCGGGCGGGTTGTCGGTAGCAACGCCGGCGCGGCGGGCGCGGGCGGAATCATTCGCTCTTTGATGGCCGATGTTCGCACGAAATTCACGGTCGAGGCCAGCAGGACGACCAGGAACATCAGCGCGACGTTCCATTTCATAATCGACTTATGAGACTTGCCCGGTTGAGCCGGAGCGAGCAGAAAAAGGGAAATTGTGATGACGGTGAGGCCGAGGATCATGTGGCCGCCCCACAGGCCGTGCATGATACCGATTGTGAGCTTGTAATCGGCCCAGTTGCGCCAGGTATTGAATGCGCCGGTGAGAATCAGCAGGGTGACCGCGCCGTGGATGATGATTTTGAACAATTTCCGGCAGCGGAGCAAGACCGCCTCGCGCGAGCCGGCATCGGCCTGGGCGAGCCCGGCCGGGAGGATAAAGCGGATAAAAAACGCCCCGCCGACGGCCAGAATGGCCGACATAACATGCAGATATCTCGACAGGACGACGACAACTTCCATCATGACTCCTCAGAGGTCGGCGGGCAGAGTTGAACCGGACCGCCTGACAACTTAACCCAATGCCGGGCCGATCACCATTCCAAGGGGGCGATTGGATACAATATAATGCGGGGCATGAATCATCCCAAAGTCGGCGTTGTGTTGAGCGGTTGCGGCGTGCTGGATGGCAGCGAGATCCACGAGGCGGTTTCGATCCTGATCGCGCTGGACCGGCGCGGGGCAGAGATCATCTGCATGGCGCCGAATATCGCGCAGACGCAGGTGATCGATCATCTGGTGAAGAAACCGGTGGCGGGGCAGGGGCGAAATGTGATGGAAGAATCAGCGCGGATCGCGCGCGGGAAGATTCGCGATCTGGCAACGGTAACGGCGGGGGAGCTCGATGCGCTGATTTTCCCGGGCGGGTTCGGGGCGGCCAAGAACCTATCGACCTTCGCGGTGCAGGGGGCGACCTGCACGGTGAACCCCGAAGTGCAGCGCCTGATCACGCAGATGCACGCAGCGCGCAAGCCGATCGGGCTCACCTGCATCGCGCCGGTTCTGGCGGCCAAGGTTCTGGGGCAGCATGCGCCGCAGGTTACGATCGGCACGGATAAAGCCACGGCCGCCGCGATCCAGGCGATGGGCGGGCGGCATGTGGATACGGATGAGACGGGGGTTTGCATCGATGAGAAGAATCGGCTGGTGACGACGGCGTGTTATATGAATGAGGTGGGGCCGTGGGTGGTGTATCAGGGCGTGGAGAAGATGGTGGAGAGGGTGTTGGGGATGGTCACCACAATCCCAGTCTGACATAAAACATAAAGACATAGAACATAAGAAGGAGGTGAATGGGACATGGGATTTCCCGTCGGCCTCTTTTCTCTTCCGTCCCGCCGCGTTAAAACCCGTCTTCACCCCAACCTCAGGAGCCAGCCAACATGTCCAACTATCCCGGCCTCGATATTTCCAACAAAGTCTGCCTCGTCACCGGCGGCACCTCCGGTATTGGCCGGGCGATCGCGCTAGGCTTCGCGCAGGCCGGGGCGAAAGTGGTGGCCGGGTCGACCAACCCGGATAAAGTCGGCGCGATCAAGAAGGAACTGGGGCAGGGGCACGATGCGGTGACGATCAACGTGGCCGATGAAGCCTCCGTCCGCGCGGCGGTGGAGTTCACGGTCAAGCGATTCGGGCGGATCGATAACGTCGTCAACGCCGCGGGCGTGATCAAGCGGCAGCCTTCGCTGGAGATGTCGGCCGATGAATTCCGCCGGATCGTGGATGTGAATTTGACGGGGTCGTTCCTGGTGGCCCAGGCGGCGGCGCGGGCGATGAAGGATCAAGCGCCCGACCCGCGCACCAACGAGCGCGGATGCATCACGTTCATCTCCTCGCTCAATTCGTATATCAGCCTGGTGGAAGTGCTGGCCTACGGGGCGAGCAAATCCGGCGTTTTGGGGCTGGTGCGCGGGCTGGCCAATGAATGGGCGCCGCTGGGGATACGCGTGAACTCGATCGCGCCAGGCGTTTTCCCGACGGATTTGAATCGCCCGCTGATCGAAGGGACCGAGCGCGGCAAGATGCTCAAGTGGCATACACCCATGGCGCGCTTCGGCGCGGCCGAGGAACTGGTCGGCGCGGCGATTTATCTGGCCAGCCCGAGCGCGAGTTATACGACGGGGCATACGATCGTGGTGGATGGGGGGTTTATGTCGAAGGGGGTGTGAGACGTTAGCCGCCGGGCTTGCCCGGCGCGTCCAGAGACGTGAAAGTTGGATTCCGGCAATTCCAGGTGTTCTGGCTGCGTATGATTGATGCAGTATGCCGCAAGGCCTGGCGCGGATGGAATGCCGACAGATGGATAGAATCCGTTGCGGCTACAGGAAGGTGTGTCCATGAACGCAATCCGAGTCAAACGTCGAATCGACTCCGACACCGTCCAAATCCCCGAACTGCAAGGCATGATCGGGAAGGAGGTCGAGATCATCGTGCTGGAGGAGCAGACCGCCTTGAACATGGACCCCCAGGCGTTCTGGAAGGGAAAGACAGTCGATGAACTGGCGGCCGAGCAGGGAATCGGGCCAATCTCGACTCTGGAATCTCCGGTTGCAAGCCAGTTTACGGCGGAGGATTTTGAGGGGTTTGATGAAACGATTCAACGGTGGCGGGCGGAGAAGTAGCTGGAGCGATGAAGAAACATGGCAGACATCCTGCTCGATACGAACATCATTTCCTACGCAATCAAGAATGACACGCGACGGCTGCTTTACGAGCCGCATGTGATCAACAAGCGAACGTGCTTGTCATTCGTGAGCATGGCAGAGCTATACCGCTGGGCAATCAGCCGAAACTGGGGCAAGCCGCGTATCAGCGCATTCAAAGTTGAGTTGGCGCGGCATCTTGTCCTTCCATATGACGATGCGCTGGCCTGGGGATGGGCGCGGATGATGTGCATGAAGGGCCGGTCGATGGAGGCTGGTGATGCATGGATCGCGGCCACGGCTCTTCGCCACGGCCTGCCACTGGTGACGCACAACCGAAAGCATTTCGAGGGAATTCCGGGGCTCACGGTGATTTCGGAGGCGTAACGATGCCTGAATCAAAGCACTCCCCTACTGAACTTACCGCCGTAGATGATGTCCGACGTGTTCGCGAACGCCTGCACAACGAGTCCGCCGGCGACCTTCGAAAGCACGTCGCCGAAACCAATCGAATCTTCGAGGAGCTTCGCCAAGGTCTGAACATCAGACCAGTGGCCCCGCCGAAATCCGGGCCGGAGACGACGATCAACCACACAATTCAATCGTCCCCCGGCTCCTGACCTCCTGACCCTTTCTCGTTCATACTTTGATCGATGGCTACACATACTTGTAAATCTGGCCTTTCGGGATCTTAAGCCTACGAGCGATCTCCGCCCGGTTGTGCCCTTCTGCCAGTAGCGTTTCCACCTGCGTTCGGATCTCCATGTCTCGTTCGGGGACGATCTCGCTTTCGTAGATGTTCTTTGCCAATTGGATGATCAAGTCGGGAACGTTAGAAATACCTTTTTCCTTCAACTGGGCGGCAAGCAGCTTGCGAGCGACAAACTCTCGAGCCGAATTGGTGCGAGCGGCTTGGAACTTCGGAGCCTCTGCCAGTTGGCGCGCGATCAGTTCCGACTCTTCCTCAGACAATTCGACTTCTTCATCGTCATCCTCATCCTCCTCGTCCATCTCCCTGATCAAGTCGGCTGTGCGATAGACCGAATCCCACCAATCCGCATAGAAGCTCAAGTTCACCGAAACAGGCGTGCCAGGAAGGAAGTAGGTCAAGCTCAGGCTTGCGATTTGGCCCACACGTTCAGCGCATTCCTCCAATGCTCCTGTCACGAATTTGGTGCCCTCGGTGGGCTCGTCACTTTTTAACGCCTCTCGCGCCTCTGCGATGTCATCCGTCTCCAATCGCGACATTTCCAGTACCAAAACTACGACGTTCAGCTTCTTGGCCTGCTGGATAAAGTCCTTGGCGTGTTCGGCACTTGAGGTCAATCGGCGAACGCCATTTGGCTCATCAAGCGACCCTTCAATGATCTCGATCCCCGTTTCCATGGCTGATTCCAACACCTGGCGATACTCAACTTCCAATGTATCTTCCTTGGCCATTTGGTGTCTCCTCTGCAGGCTGGGCGACCAATTCGCTAATGCAGCATTAGGATAGACCCAGACACCGGATTTTGCCAGTAAGAAGGAAAGACTGCGCATGCAGGGTTTAGCGAATGGGCAATCCCACAATCGAAGAACTGCATCGTGAGTACCTCGCCCACTGTCATACGCATTGTCGCTTTCCCCCTTTCGCCGCTCCCCCTCAATCCCGACTCGAAGCCATCACCGCGCCCTTATGCCCCGCCAAAGTCAAATTCTTCTGCTCGGCCGGCAGATCGTTCACCAGCTTCTGCAACTCCATCACATCCGCGACCGCCTTGCCGGCGACGGCGGTGATGACATCCCCTTCATGGACGCCCTGGCTGGCGAATTTGCTGCGGGAATGGACGGCCAGGACCACCAGGCCTTTATCCGCCTTCTCACCCGATTTGCCGGACCAATTGGCCGGGACCGGGCCAACGAGTAAACCTTCCCAGCGCATGCGGCGACTGTCGCGGGTGATGGCGGCGGCGGTGGGGACGCGGCGCTGCAATGTGCAGGAGATGGTCCTGGATTCGCCGCCGCGCTGGACGGTTAGTTTCGCCGGTTGATCCACGCCGATCCGGCCGACGATGCGGACGAATTGCTCGGCATCGTGGACGGCTTCATCATTCACCTTCACCAGCAGATCCTCTTCCTTGATCAGGCCCTGGGCGGGCGAATCGCGATCGATGGATTCGACTTTGACGCCCTGATCATCCTCCACGCCGGCTGAGCGGCGCTGGCGGGAGGTGGGGGTGGTCACGGAGACGCCGAGGTAGGAGTAGACGACTTCGCGGCCGCTCTTGAGGTCCTCGACGGCCGAGAGAAACTGGCGGGTGATGGGCATGGCGAAACCGATGCCGTTGGTCTTTTTCTCGGGGAGGATGACGGCGGTGTTGATGCCGATCACCCGGCCATACAGATCGAAAAGCGGCCCGCCGGAATTGCCGGGGTTGATGGGGCAGGTGGTCTGGATCAATCCCGAGTACAGGCGGTTTTCTTTTTTGGAGAGCTTGGGGAGGGCGCGGTCAAGCGCGCTGATGATGCCGACGGCCATGGCCTGATTGCCGGAGGCGGCCAGGCCGTAGGGGTTGCCCAGGGCGATGGCCCATTGCCCGCGCGAGAGGGTGGTGTCGGCCGGGGCGAAGGTGACGGGCTTGAGATTTCTGGCGGGGATTTTCAGGACGGCCAGGTCCGAGCGGGGATCGGTGCCGACGACCAGGGCGGGGTAGACTTTGCCATCATCGGCCGTCACCCAGACATTCTCGGCCTCGCCGATGACATGCTCGTTGGTGAGGATGTAGCCATCGGGGTCGATGATCAGGCCGGTGCCGACCATGCGCGTGGTGCGGTCCAGCATGGCTTCGAGCTTTTCGGGGTTCAGATCTTCGCAGCGGAGCAGGTCATCGGAATCCAGAACCTGGGTGGAGGCGGAGACGGCGACGACGGAAGGGGCCAGGCGCGTGGCGAGGGTTTCGAAGCGCGATTCGAGCCCGCCGAGTTGGGAGGCATCGGCGGAGTCGGAGGAGTCGGTGGCGATGGCGGCATCGGGCGCGGCCGAGGCTTGCCGGGCCGGCAGGGCCGTCCGGTTGCAGGAGAGCGACATCATTCCGACGCCGAGCAAAGCTACGGCAAGACAGCGTCCCATACAGCTCCATGGACGTGGCATAGAACCTCTGACGGTGCCGATAGTTATGACTATTGCGGCGGGCCAGGCAGGCTCGCCGCGACAAGTCGTCATTATCGGGCATCGGCAGATTGCGCGATTGGCTTTAAGTTAAGCCCAGAAGGAAGGGTGGAATCTAAATGAAAAAACCGCCGGGACGACAAAAAATGGTCCCGGCGGAATGAAATTTTTATCGGACGTGAAGCGAATCACGCAATCGCAACCGCGCGGCACGGAGGGGATGCCGTCAATGTGACGTGGCACCGGGCATAACGAACTGGCGCGCCTCCATCGCAAGCGGGCTCAGCGCTATTCCGCGTCGGCGGCGCTGGATTCACCTTTGGCGGTGGCCGACTGATGCTGCTCGATCATGCCGCGATTGGTGAGTACGGCTTCGCGGATTTCCTGGGCGAGATCTTTGTTCTCGAAGAGGAAATTCTTGGAGGCCTCGCGGCCCTGGCCGAGGCGCGTCTGCTTGTAGGAGTACCATGCGCCGGATTTCTCGACGATGTTGGCGGTGGTCGCGAGGTCGAGCAGATCGCCTTCGTAGGAAATGCCACGATCGAACATGATGTCGAACTCGGCATCGCGGAAGGGCGGGGCGATCTTGTTCTTGACCACGCGGGCGCGGGTGCGGTTGCCCACCGAGACTTCGCCCTCCTTGATCGTGCCGGTGCGGCGGACATCGATGCGGATCGAGGAGTAGAATTTGAGGGCCCGGCCGCCGGTGGTGGTCTCGGGGCTGCCGAACATGACGCCGATCTTCTCGCGAATCTGGTTGATGAAGACGACCGTGGATTTGGATTTGGAAATCGCCCCGGTGAGCTTGCGCAGCGCCTGCGACATCAGGCGGGCCTGCAGGCCCATGTGGGAATCGCCCATTTCGCCTTCGATTTCGGCCCGGGGAATCAGGGCGGCGACCGAATCGATGACGATGACATCGACGGCGTTGGAGCGGACCAGCAACTCGCAAATCTCCAGTGCCTGCTCGCCGGTATCGGGCTGGGAGACCATGAGGTCATTGATCTGCACCCCCAGGCGCTTGGCCCAGGAGGGGTCGAGGGCATGCTCGGCATCGATGAACGCGGCCACGCCCCCCTGCTTCTGACAACTGGCGATGATGTGGAGCGTGAGGGTGGTTTTGCCGGAGGATTCCGGGCCGAACACTTCGATGACCCGGCCCTTGGGAATACCGACGCCGCCGAGTGCGATATCGAGGGAGAGCGAGCCGGTGGGGATGCCTTCGATGGCGACGAGCTTGTCGGAATCCGTCGAATTCGCCTTGCGCAGCACCGCGACCGCGGCGCGCATGGCGCTGTAGCCGACCACCGACCCCAGGCGCGGGTAGTCGTTAAATTTCGCCTGGTACGCGGCGAGGAACTTCTTGTGCTCGGGCGTGTTGATCGC
>JBBRTW010000297.1:0-8900 GCA_038244055.1 Tepidisphaerales bacterium
AGCAGGCCTGGCGGAAATACGCCTCGCTCGGCACGGCGGTCAACTGGGAAATCTGGAACGAAGCCGACCGCAAGGAAGTCTTCAAAGGCGGGCAATCGGGGTTCTTCTCCATCTGGGTTCACACCGCGCAATTGCTGCGAAAGCTGGATTCGCAATGCATACTGGTCGGCCCATCCACTTCCAAGCACGACTGGGTGCAGGAGTTTTTGAAGGTGGCCAAGGAATTCGACGTTGAGCCGGATGTCGTCTGCTGGCACGAGGAAGCGACCAAGGCGGATGTGGCGGGGCACATGAACGGGTCGGTCGAATCTTTCTGGCAGGATGGGACGGACCGCCGGCGCATCCGGATCATGCAGACGGTTTCATCGGCGCGGCAGTATGTGCCGGGGGATATGGTGATTCTGATGGCGGGGATTCAGGATGCGTATCGAGCGACCGGCTGGCGGATGGTCGAGGAGGAACTGGCGTTCAAGACGCATCATCTGGCGACCGATGCGGGCGAGCCGCGGGCGATCATGCTGGCGATGCAGTGGGTGCAAGGCCTCTCGGGGACACCTTGCAAGGTGGAGAAGACGGATAGCGTTCAGGGGCTGGCGGCGCGGGATGATTCGAAGCGGATGCTGGAGATTGTGCTGGGGCGCGCCAAGGGAAAGGCCGCGACCAAGCCGGCGGTGGAGGCGGAGGTGAAGCTCAACATCCGCAATCTGCCGGGGCAGGCGGCTCATCTGAAGATCACGCGGATTGCGGCGACCGGCGCGGCCGCGGCGACACAGCCATCGACCCTTGTCGATCGGGATTTCGAGATCAAGAACGGCGAGATCAAATTCCCGCTCAATCATTTTCACCCCGGCCAGGCGCTGGACATCAAGGTGGAGCTGCTTCGGAATGCGCCGGCGATGCCGACGATTCCGGCGGCGACGCGAACCTGATCCACTGCAGGAAAAGCCCATGCGCCGGGGCGGTCCCGCCGGCTGATCTTCGGTCCCTGGCGGCCAGCATTGCATCCACATCAGTGGGGGTGAAGCGGCCGAGGCCCACTTCGAGAAGTGTGCCGGCGATGATGCGGACCATGTTCCACAAAAAGCCGGTGCCTTCGACGCCAATCACGATCCGGTTGCCGCGGCGGGTGACGGCGCATTCGAGGATTTGGCGCACCGTGTTCACGCGACCGTGGCCGGGCTTGGCGAAGCTGGCGAAATCCTGTTCGCCCACCAGACGCCCGGCGGCATCGGCCATCGCATCGACATCCAGTTTCTGCCAGCGGTGCCAGGCGAGATCGGAGAAAAAGATCGGCCGATCATCGCCGTTCCAGATGAAATACTGGTAGCGCTTGCTGAGTGTGGATGCGATGGCATCGAAGCCGGGCGGGGCGGGTTCGATGGCGCGAATCAATACATCGGCCGGCAGGCGCGAGTTGACGGCGCGGCGTAGGCCTTCGATGGGGATCTGGGTTTGGTCGGTGTCGAAGTGGGCGACCTGGCCCTTGGCATGCACGCCCGAATCGGTGCGGCTGGAGCCGACGAGGACGATCTCGTGGCCGACGATTCCGCGAATGGCGCGGGAGAGGACTTCCTGAACCGTGGGGATGCCCTGGCCTTCGGGCGGGCGCTCTCTTCGCCAGGTCAGCTCGTTGACGGCCTGCGCCTGCCAGCCGTGGTAGTTCGTGCCCCGGTAGGCGATGGTCAACTTATAGCGCGTGGGCTCGGGCATATGGCGGACTGATATACCCGATTCTGTTGAGGAGCGTCATGCGAACGTCATGCGGTGAATTGTCATCCTGAGGGAGCTTCAGGCGACCGAAGGATCTGGCACCTCCTTCGGGGGTGGTTCATTCGTGTGAAGGGCCAATAGGTTTGGGCTGGATTCTTCGGTCGCGTGAAGCTCCCTCAGAATGACACTTAGAACGACCCGGGCACTTTGAGCACGAAGCCAGCGCCGTTGCGGACGGTTTCATCGAGGCGCAGATCAGCGCCCATGTTGGCGGCGAGGCGGCGGGAGAGGGCAAGGCCCAGGCCCAGGCCGGGGGCGGAGTTGGCGGCTTCGTTTACGGATTTGGAGAAGGGCTCGAAGAGCTTGGCGCGGGAGGCGACATCCAGGCCGGGGCCGTGGTCGCGGACTTTGATCTTGATGCGCTCGCCGGCGCGTTCGATGGTCAGTTCGATGCGTTTATCGGGCGCGGCGGAGGCGTATTTGCAGGCGTTATCGACGAGGTTGAAGAGGATCTGCTCGACGGAGAGAAGATTGGCGCGAATCTGGCAGTTGCGGACCGAATCATTGGCCGAGAGTTCCAGAGTCATGCCGGCCTGGGCGGCGCGGTCGGTCAGGCGCGGGACGAGGCGATCGAGCAGATCGGCCAGCGGGGCGGCTTCGACTTTGGCATCGCGCGTGGATCGCTCCAGGCGCGAGTAGAGCAGGACATTATCCACCAGATGCCCCAGGCGATTGGCCTCGGCGCGGAGCGTCTTGTGATAGGCGGCCTGTTTCTCCGGGTCGGACACCATGCCATCGGCCAGCATCTCGGTGTACATGCGGAGTGTGGTCAGGGGCGTGCGGAGTTCGTGGGTGACGGCCGAGACGAAGCCGGCGCGGCGCTGGGAGAGGGAGATGACCCCGCGCAGGAGGACGGCGACGGCGGCCGAGGCGAGGATGACACCGGCCCAGGCGATGGTGAGCGTGACATGCAGCGGCGAGAGGGCGATCAGCGCGGCGATGAAGGAAGGCTCCGCGCCGGCTTGGCCGAGCGCGGCGGGATTGACCATGAGGCGCGCGGGGATGGTGGCGAGCATGCGCGGCTGTTTGTCGGTGGGGCTGGCGCGATCGGCGGCCAGATCGGGGAGGAGATCGGCCTGCGGGACCAAATCGGCGGTCGAGCCAATGAGCCAGGGGCGGATGGCGGCCCAGTCGAGGAGGCAGCCCTGGTAGTAGATCGCGCCGTTGATCGTGACTTTCCGCGCCAGCAGCAGCGTGGATGCATCGGCCCAGAATGGTTTCATCACGCCCGCGCTCACACCCGGGCCGTAGAGATAGCCGCTGTTGTTGCCGATGTAGAGGTCGTTGTTGTTATCGACGGTCTGGGCGCGCACGGCGAACTCCTGCTGGCCGCGCAGCTGTTGGATGGCTTTCTGCTGATCGGGATCGGGCTGCTGGCTGAGGCCCTGCTGCTGGGGGGCGTAGCTGTTGTTGTAGGCGCGGCCATTGGCGGCCATCTGCGCAACCGTGTTGTTCGCGGGATCGCGATTGGGATTGATGGAGATCGTGCCGTTGGCGATGGTGCCGCCGTTGTAGTTGGCCGCGCCGATCTGGCCGTTGGAGTTGACGCGGAGCTTGTTATTCCCCCATTCCTCGGCCGTCGGCGGTACTGGCAGAAAAACGGCGAGCTGCTCCTCGTGCTCGGCGACGATCTTGCGGACCTGCTCGAGGCGAACGGCGGCGGCCGCGATATCGGCGGAGGTGGAGTAGCGGGCCTCGGCGATTTTTTTCACTTCGCCGATCGGGGCCTGCGGGCTGGTGATCGCGCCGTCGGGGGCGAGCTGGAAATGCAGGAGAACGAACGGGCTGGCGCTGCGATTGGCGGCGTAATTGGTGCTGCCGCGCAGCAGGGGCGATGGCACCAGCACATCGCCGCTTTTCAGCTCCGTATACATGCGCGTGTAGGCGCGTTCGGCCGGGAAGACGGCGGAATATTCGAAGTAGGGGCGGGCATTTTCCTGGCTGACGATGGGGGCGAGTACCGAATCCATGCGCCAGAGGGCGAGGCGGACATTCTCCTCCATCTGCGCCTCGGCGGTGGCCTTGTTCTGGGCCGCATCGTATTTGAGGACCAAATGGGTCATCCACCCCATCGCGCCCAGGCCAAGCGCGAGAAAGAGGAGAAAGGTGAGCCAGATGGAGGTGGGGCGTTTCATGCGATTATTGAACCACGAAGGCACGAAGACACGAAGAATTCAATTAGCCACAGATAGGCACAGATAGGCACAGATGAATTGAATGGACAGAAAATAAAATGAGAATTAGAGGAAATCGAATTGGCTCCAGATGGAAAGACGACTGGCTGTTTTTCCAGTTTTCTTCTTTTTTATCTGAGTTCATCTGTGTTCATCTGTGGCTAATTGAGTTTCTTCGTGTTTTTCGTGGTTCAAAGTGTTGGGCCGAAGGAGTAACCCTTTCCGCGTAATGTCAGGATGATCTTCGGGTCCTGCGGGTCGTCGCGGAGTTTTTCTCTTAATCTGGCTACGTGCATGTCGATGGTTCTGGTTTCCGCGCCTCTGGGGTCGATGCGCCAGACGCAGGAGAGGAGTTCTTCGCGGGTGATGGCGCGGTCGGGGTTGCTGGCGAGGTAGCGGAGGAGTTCCATTTCTTTTTCGGAGAGCTCGGCCCGGCCGCCATCGCTGAAGCGGACTTCGCAGCGCGAGAAATCGGCGATGCCGGCGGGGAGCTTGACGGTGGTGACATCCACCGGGCGCTGTGGCGAGCGGCGCAGGACGGCTTCAACGCGGGCGAGAAGCTCCTTGATGCCGAAGGGTTTGACGACGTAATCATCGGCCCCGAGGCGCAGGCCGGCGACGCGCTCGGCCTCCTCGCCGCGGGCGGTGAGGACGATCACGGGAAGCGTCGGCCGGGTGGCGCGGACATCCTTGAGAATATCGAGCCCGCCCTGGCCATGTTTGGGCGCGCCGGGGAGGACCAGATCGAGAAGGATCAGATCGGTATCCGCGCCGCGGGCGGCTTCGAGGCCATCGGGATAGTTGGCGGCTTCGAGCGTCTTATAACCGGCGTAGCGCAGCGCATCGGAGACGCCCTGGCGAATGGCCGAGTCATCTTCGATGAGCAGGATGCGGTAGTTGGGCATGGTGATATAGGATATCGACTGATTGATTGTACCGGATGGGGGAGGGTGACGGGTAACGGAAGTGTAACATGGGTGAGAAGGCGTTCGACGGCGGGCTGGTTCGCGAAACCGCAAGCGACGGGTTGGGCGTCATGGCGATTGGGGATCAGGCGTTGGGGGAAAGTTCGAACGAAGTGGATGCTCGTGTCATTGGGCAATGGATTGGTTCGCGAAACCGCAAGCGACGGATTAGGCGTTGTGGCGATTTGGGTCGGGAATTGGCGTGAAGGAGGTTCGAACGCGCGGATGCGCGTCACGGGTGTTCTTGACAATGGGGTGCAAACGCCGCACAAACTGGGTTATGGCTTCCGATTCATCATTCGACATCGTTTCCGAGATCAACATGCAGGAGATGGATAACGCCATCGTGCAGGCGCAGAAGGAGATTGGGACGCGCTATGATTTCAAAGGGTCGGCCGCTTCGGTGGAGCTGAACAAGAAGGAAAAGGAGCTGACGCTGACGGCCGATGGGGAGCCGCAACTGGAGGCGGTGCGGTCGGTGGTGCTGGGGAAGATGATCAAGCGCGGGGTTGACCCCAAGTGCATGGACCCGCAGAAGATCGAGCAGGCCACGCACAAGACGATCCGGCAGAAGGTCAAGCTCAAGGATGGCATCGACAAGGAAACGTCCAAGGCAATTCAAAAGGAGATCAAGGAGCTGAAGCTGAAGGTCAACGCCAGCATCCAGGGGGAGGCGCTGCGGGTGAGCGGGGCGAAGAAGGATGATTTGCAGGCAGTGATGGCATATTTGAAGGCGCATCCGCCGAAGGTGCCGATTCAGTTTAATAATTATCGGTAGCACTCCGGATGGAGAAGTTTTGGTTGCCGCCGGGGAGAGGGGCGGTTAAAGTATGGATGTTATGATCTTGATTCGTTTCCCGGATTTGAAAGAGAAGATGAAAGCCCTGGCGTTTTTGCCCGGGCGCTTCTCGTTCAAGAGTTGGGCGACGGGGGAGATGCTCGTACCCGAGGCCGCGCTGCCGTACATGGCGGTGGAGGGAATTACTTTTACAGTTGAAGGCCCGGCCAGCTATGAGCGGCACGTACCGGCGTTTCGAAATCCTCCTGCCACTGCGGTTTAACAATGGCCAGGCCATTCCGGGGGAATTGACCGCGCAGACACTGTTTGAACTCGAACAGCGTTTTGGGGCGGTGTCGGCCGAGAGTCAACCCATTCAAGGCCATTGGCAACATCAAGGGCAAACCTATCGGGATGATCTGACGCGCATATTCGTCGACGTGCCGGATACGCCGGAGAGCATTGAGTTCTTTCGGCATTTTAAGTCGACCCTGATGGAGCGATTCAAGCAATTGGACATTTGGCTGACGACGTATCCCGTGGAAGTCATCTGATCCGGCTACAGTGCGTTTACGCAAGGGCGAGTCGATCAAACAGTGGGTTGCGCGCACGTCGGCGAAGAGCATGATGTTTGACATTTCGGGCGGCGCATATTCGGAAGAATTCAGGGAAGGGAAATAGTCGCGGCGGAGAGATAACGTGTGGCGGGGTCGGCACGGAACGCGATTCTATGTCGCCGCTCCGCGGCTTTAA
The DNA here is from genome assembly GCA_038244055.1 of Tepidisphaerales bacterium. Taxonomy (GTDB): domain Bacteria; phylum Planctomycetota; class Phycisphaerae; order Tepidisphaerales; family Tepidisphaeraceae; genus DASPKW01. Next base: position 6,441 of record JBBRTW010000297.1, read on the forward strand.
TCAATGTAGTGAGAGAATTTGCAGGGCGGTGTCCGAAACCACAGTGCTTACGCACTGGGCTACTTTATGTCGCTGCTCCGCAGCTATTGCGGAGGTGCGGTGGAAAGTCGGCCATCGCGCGATTCAACGGCTCGTCTGATATCGTGATAGAGAGAAGACGGTCTGAGTTTTCAACGATGGGAATTGTTTATGAAACGCATCATGGGTTTGGTGGCGATGGTTGGGATTCTTGGGGCGGGGTTTGTGATGCCGGCGAAGGTGCGGGCGGAGGGGGTTGGCGGGTTAGTCACGCCAGTGACGCTGGAGAATCTGGATGCGGGGGCTTATGCGCAGTGGGTCGATGGGGCGGAGGAGCCGATCGTGGCGGCGGCGGAGGGGAAGGATGAGGGGCATCGCCCGCAGTGGATTTTGTGGACCACCAAGGGCAACCCGGGGCATTCGGGGTTTTCATTCGGGGCATCGAGCGCGCCGGGGCCGAGGCATTTGCGGATTGGGTTTAAGGCGGAAGTCGCTGTGGGATCGATTCTGTTGCGCGCGGCGGGGCGGGTGAGTGTTCTCAAGCCCGATGCGGTGTATCCGGGGAATCTGGCGGATGAATCGCAGTGGATATCGGCGGATCGCATCAAGGATGGACAGGTGAGCCGCGCGGAGGGTGGGCGGGATAATTACATATTGTGGACCTTGCCCAGTGTCATCAAGACCCGAGCGATTCGCTTCACGCACGATGCGCAGGTGACGGAGAAGGATTACGCGGGGAATGTGCAGGGGGCGTATGTGCTGGCGGAGCGCATCGCGAATATCGCGACGCAGGCGATGGCGGTGACGGGGTCGAATGAGCTGAACGCGAAGAAGCTGAACAACGAGCAGACCGACCCATCCTGGGAGCAGTGGTCGAACATCAATTACAAGACCGGCGAGCGGCCGACGGTGGTTTCGGAGGCGAATCCGGAATGGGTGATGCTGGTGTGGAACGCGCCGGTGAAGCTGCGCGGCGTGGGGACGTGTTTCGCGGGGTTCGCCCAGGCCGAGGCGCAGGCGTATGAAGGCCCGGCCGATGTGCATCCGCGCGAGGCGGCGGAATCGGCATGGAAAACCATCGCGCGTTTTTCCGGATTGAAGAATCACTACCCGACGGCGCTGGGCGCGGATTGGCTCGATTTCGGGAAGGAAGTGACCACCCGCGCGCTGCGGCTGCGAATCACCAGGGGGCTGGCCAATGGCGGGCATCCGCATACGCAATCGCTGCCGAAAGAGGGCAAGCGCGTTTGGATCGGCGAGCTGCTGGCGCTGATGCTCCTGGGCGAAAGCGATTCGCTCAAGACGGCCGTATTGCCGGCCGCCGGTGCGGCGGAGAAGCCGCCGATCGCGGTGAAATTCACACTGCCGGAGGCGGGTTGGGTGACATTGGTAATCGAAGATGCAACGGGCAAGCGGGTGCGGAATCTGATCGCCGAAACGTATTTCGAGAAGGGTGAGAACACGGCCTGGTGGGATGGCTCGGATGATCTGGGGCGCGATCCATCGGCCGCGAGTCACGGGCTGTATTACATCCCGACGCAACTGGTGACGCCGGGGAATTACAAAGTGCGCGGGCTTTGGCGGAAGCAGGTGGATGTGAAGTATGAGTTCGGCGTGTACAGCGCGGGGACGACGCCGTGGGAGACGGGGGATCATTCGGGGGGTTGGCTTTCGAATCACACGCCGCCGAGCGCGGTTCTGTATGTCCCCAGGATTCCCGCCGGCAAGGAAGCCGGCGCTGAAACGCGCCAGGGCATGCTCATCGGCAGCTATGTTTCGGAAGGGACGGCCGGGCTGGCGTGGACCGATCTGGAAGGCAAGAAATGGCGCGGGCAGGGTTGGGTGGGTGGAACCTGGACCGGCGCGCCCTACCTGGCGCGCGATGATGGCCCGAAAGCCCAGCCCGATATTTACGCCTACGTCGCCGCCGCGTGGACCGCCAGCACCGAGAAGAAGAAGGCCAGGGAAGAAGGCGAAATCCGCCTCACCGCCCTCACCGCCGGCGAAGACAGGCCCATCGCCAAATATACGTTCATCCCCACCTTCGCCGAAGCCGGCGATGCTTCATGGGCCACGCAAATCGGCGGAATCGCGGCCCGCGATGGGATCGTGGCCATTTCGATGACCGGCCATAACAAGATCATCCTCGTCGATGTCGCGGGCAAAAAGGTGATCGGTGAAACGGAGGTCCAATCTCCGCGCGGGCTGGCCTTCGATTCCAAATCCCGCCTCCTGGCGATCTCTGGAACCCGCATCGTCCGCTTCGCGCCCCTGGCCAGTGGCGCAAAACTCGAATCCCCCGATAAGCTGATCGAGCTCGAAGCGCCCACCGGCCTGGCGCTGGATGCGCAGGGCAACATCTACATCTCCGACCGCGGCCAGAGCCATCAGGTCAAGGTTTTTGATCCCGATGGCAAGGCATTGCGGGCCATCGGCAATCCC
>JBBRTW010000298.1:0-8897 GCA_038244055.1 Tepidisphaerales bacterium
AGGGGGGCGTGGGCGATTAAGGTTGGGTTAATTATCGTACGGGAATGTATGCGGGGGCGTTGGGCGCGGCTCGGCTGCCCACCGCTTCGCATGTATTCCCATCGCTCAACCATCGAGCAGCACGGGATTGTAGCAGATGTAAATGAAACGGACGTGGTCGCGACACACGAGCATGCTTATCCCCGCCGATGATTATCTGTCACGAGGGAAACCGATCCGCGGCGGGTCTAAGCATGGCACCCGTGGGAGGGTTACAATTCCGCCGTCACCAGGCTGGCGAGTTCGGAGCGTTCGCTCTTGGCCAGGGTGATATGGCCGACGATGGATTTGCCTTTGAGGCGCTCGACGAGGTAACTCAGGCCATTGGAGGAGCTGTCGAGGTAGGGGTTGTCGATCTGGGTGGCGTCGCCGGTGAGCACGAGTTTGGTGCCTTCGCCGACTCGGCTGGCGATGGTTTTGACTTCGTGGGGGGTGAGGTTCTGGGCTTCATCCACGATCATGAACTGGTGGGGAATGGATCGGCCGCGGATGTAGGTGAGGGGTTCGAGGACGACCTGGCCGGATTCCATGAGTTGTTTGATGCGCTGTTCGACGGTGGAGAGGCTGGCGGCGTGGGGTTGGCCGCCGCCGGCTTCGCCGGAGTTGGCGCCGGAGAGGCGGTTGGAGAGGAGGTAGGACATGTTGTCGAAGATGGGCTGCATCCAGGCGGTGAGTTTTTCGTCCTTGTCGCCGGGGAGGTAGCCGATATCGCGGCCGAGGGGCATGATGGGCCTCGCGACGAGGAGTTTCTGGAAGGTCTGCTCGTTGAGAACTTTGCTCATGCCGGCGGCGACGGCGATGAGGGTTTTGCCGGTGCCGGCCGAGCCGATCAGGGAGACGAGCTTGACGGAGTCATCGAGGAGCAGATCGAGGGCCATGGTCTGCTGGACGTTGCGAGGCATGATTCCGAAGACCGGCCCGCGTCTCGGGCGGATGGGGACGAGGTAGCCGAGATCGGCCTTGTAGCGGGCGAGGGCGGTGTGGGAGGGATCGGTTTGATCTTTGAGGATCAGGTATTCGTTGGCGTAGAGGGTGATGTCTTCGAAACTGGCGCGGAGTTGTTTGTCCTGGAAGAGCTTGTCGATCATGGAGCCGGGGACCATGACTTCCTGGTAGCCGGTGTAGAGTTTCTCGAAGTCGACTTTCTGGGCTTCGAAATCCTCGGCGGGGAGGCCGAGGGTGTCGGCCTTGATGCGGGCGTTGATGTCCTTGGAGATGAAGATGACCTTCTTGCCTTCCTGGGCGAGGGAGAAGGCGGTGCAGATCATGCGGTTGTCGGGGGTGTTGGCAGTCAGGCCGGGGCAGAGTTTCTGATCTTCTTCAAGGATGATGCGCAGGCGGCCGCCGGTTTCCTTGAGGTCGATGCCCTTGGCGAGGTTCCCCTGGGCGCGGAGGCGGTCGAGATGGCGGATGACAGTGCGGGCGTTTCGGCCGAGGTCATCGTTGCTGGTTTTGAAGCTGTCGAGCTCTTCGATGACGTCGAACGGGATGATCACTTCATTGTCGGCAAAGAGGAAGATCGCGTTGGGGTTGTGGAGGAGGACATTGGTGTCGAGCACGAATGTTTTGGTCTCGCCGTGATAGGTCATAATTCCGTGGTGGGGGGGATAAGGGTTTGAATGACTCAATCGCGTGTCGGGTTGTTTTTAGGAGTGGTCAGAATCCAAACACCGCTATAGATTAGGCGGCAGCGATTGAGAAACAACCGTTTTGCGTGAAATGAATGTCTCGCGCCGATGGGCGCTTCATTTTTGCAAGTGACGAGGTGATGTCCGCGAAACCGCAAGCGACTGCCTTGCCAATTCGGCTTGGGGCGATCATCCTGACTGGATTACCCCGGGTTTCTGTCGATCGAGGTGCGCGAGCGTTTAATCTCCGCGTAGGTTTTGCCGATGACGGGATAACGGGAATTGTGCCTATGAGTTTGTATCCACTGAAATTCAAGCCGCGGCTGGTCGAGAAAATCTGGGGCGGGCGGAAGATCGAAACGGTATTGGGCAAGGCGCTGCCCGAAGGCAAACTCATCGGGGAGAGCTGGGAGATTTACGATTTTCCGCCGGGGGTGGTGGCGAAGAGTGGGGAGGGGAGCGAGGGGTGGATCAGTTGCGCGGTGGCGAATGGGCCGCTGGCGGGGAAGACGCTGCACGAACTGGTGGTGGAGCACGGGCGGGAATTGTGCGGGGATGTGGCGTTGACGGCCGAGGGGCAATTTCCGATTTTGATCAAGTTCCTGGATGCGCGGCAGGATCTGTCGCTGCAGGTGCATCCGCCTGCGGCGTACACGGAGAAGCATCCGGGGACGCATCTCAAGACCGAGGCGTGGTATGTGCTGGAGAACGATGAGGGGGCGAAGCTCTATCGCGGATTGAAGGAGGGGGTGACGCGCGAGCAGTTTCAGGCGGGGCTGGCGGATGGGAGCGTGATGGAGATGGTGAAGGCGATCGCGGTCAAGCCGGGGCAGTGTTATTTCCTGCCGAGCGGGACGGTGCATGCGCTGGGGGCGGGGATACTGGTGGCCGAGGTGCAGACGCCGAGCGATACGACGTTTCGGGTGTGGGATTTCAACCGGCTGGAGAATGGGGTGAAGCGAAAGCTGCATATCGACGAGGCGATGGAGTGCATCGATTTCTCGCATGGGGAGGAGACGCCGCAGCATCGGTCCCATACGGCGGGATTCTTCACGACGGTGACGCGGCTGGTGACGAGCGAGTATTTCAAGGTGGAGAAGGTGCGCTTCACGGAGGGTGTGGAAGAGGCGGTGCCTTACGATCAGCCGGTGGTGTGGATGATGCTGGAGGGGAAGGCGCAGGTGAGCGTGGCGGGGATGAAGGAGGCGGTGGTGTTTGAAAAAGGGGAGACGGTGTTGATCCCGGCGGAGATGAAGAACCCGGTGATTAAGACACTGGCGGATTGCGTTTGGCTGGAGGTGACTTTCCCTACGGTGACGAGGTAGATCGCCGCAGAGGCGCAGCGGGCGCGGAGGAAGAGTTGGGTGGAGAGGGGGGGAAAGTTGATTTCGGGGCTGTGGAATTGGAAACTTATAATTGATGGGGCAAACGATTTCGCGGCGGTTTTGCCAGGAAATTCGCATTGCGCGGGAATTTTTTCGTTCCCTGTTGGGGCATGACGTTGGCACAATGAGGGGCTAATTGATAGGAGCTTCATGCCGACAGTCATGGTGGTTGAGGACATGGATGTGATGCGCGATACGATCGCGCGGCTGCTGAAACGCGAGGGGTATTCAACGGTGACGGCGCAGACGGGGCTCGATGCGCTGGCGAAACTCGAGAATGAGCCGCCCGCGCCGGACCTGATCCTGCTGGATGTAATGATGCCGGATCTGGATGGGCTGGAGCTTCTGGAGCGGCTGCACAGTGATGCGCGATGGAAGGCGGTGCCGGTGATCATGCTGTCGGCGCTGTCGGATACCCATACGCTGCATCGCGCGGAACAATTGGGGGCCAAGGCGTACCTGGTGAAGGCGACTTTTTCGGTAACGGAGATGATGAGCCAGGTGAAGCGATATACGAGGTATAAGCCGCAATAGGTGAGTTGCGAGTTGCGGGTTGCGAGTGGCGGGTGGCGAGTTGCGAGTTGAGGAGTGAAGACACGAAATATGAGGGGGCGCGGATGCCTGCTTCTTCATGTTTCATGTTTAATGTTTCGCCTTCTCCCTGGGAATGGATCTACAGATGCGTCTGGAGGCGGGCATAGAGGGCGGGCTTGGGCATGATGCCTTCGATGCGGTCGGCCTGCTTGCCATTTTTGTAAATCAGGAGGGTGGGGATGGCGTGGATGGAAAGGGTTCGGGCGGTGTCGGGGTTTTCATCGGTATTGAGCTTGGCGACGAGGTATCGGCCGGCGGATTCGGCGGCAAGCTCTTCGATAATCGGGGCGACGGCGCGGCAGGGTCCGCACCAGGGGGCCCAGCAATCGACCAGCACGGGGACGGGGGCGGCGGAGATTGTTTGGTCGAAGGTGGCGTCGGTGAGGTTGATGGGGCGGGAGGTGTCGAAGGTGGAGGAGGGCGGGAGGACGAGGGTTGTATGGCACTTGCCGCAGACGGGCTGGGTCAGGCGGGCGCGGGCGGGATCGACGCGATTTTTTGCGCCGCACATGGGGCAGGTAATGATGGTCATGGGATGGTCCTTTCGCGATTGGCGCACACGGGCAAGACCTGAGAGTCTTACCCCTGCCACCCAAGGCGGGTCACCTGAATCAGCCGCCCAGGTACGCCTTCTTCACTTCATCATTTTCGAGAAGCGCCTGGGCGTTGTCGCTCATGATGACCTGGCCGGTCTGGAGAACGTAGGCGCGGTGGGCGATCTTGAGGGCCATGTGGGCGTTTTGCTCGACGAGGAAGACGGTGGTGCCTTCGCGGTTGATCTCGCGGATGATGTCGAAGATTTTTCGGACGACCAGGGGGGCCAGGCCGAGGGAGGGTTCATCGAGCAGAAGCAGGCGCGGTCGGGCCATGAGGGCGCGGGCGATGGCGAGCATCTGTTGCTCGCCGCCGGAGAGCGTGCCGGCGCGCTGGTTGCGGCGCTGGTGGAGGATGGGGAAGAGGGTGTTGCAGCGCTCGATGTCGGAGGACAGATCATCGGTGCGCTGGTACGCGCCCAGGCGGAGATTCTCGCGGACGGTCAGGAGCGGGAAAATCTGCCGGCCTTCGGGAACGTGGGAGATGCCCAGGCGGACGATCTGATCCGGGCGCATGCGCTCGATGCGGCGGAGGACGAGGGCGGGGGGAGGGGCGAGAATGGCGGGAGGGGGGGCGAGCGTGGCGAGGGCGGCGGCTTGAGTGCTCGCGAGGTCTTCGGCGGGGGAAGGGGAATTCTGAATGCTGAATTCTGAATGCTGAATGGAAGACAAATCCTTGTCCGGGGCGGTGAATTGAGTTTCGGAGTCTACGGGCCCTTGGTATGGAGCCGCGTTGAGCGCGGCCGGGGCGGGGATTTCGGGGGAGGCTTCGGGGACGGCCCAGTAGATTTGGCCGGCGGAGGGATGGAGCAGGCCGGAGATGGCGCGGAGGAGCGTGGTTTTGCCTGCGCCGTTGCAGCCGATGAGGGTGACGATTTCGCCCTGGTTGATTTCGAGGGAGACATCGTGGATGGCGGTGATGGCATTGTAGCGAACCTGGAGGTTTTGGATGCCGAGGAGCATTTCTTTTGGGTCGTCCATTGTCAATTGTCCATTACTTATTGTCAGTTGTCCGTTGTCCGTTGTCAGTTGTCCGTTGCGAGTTGCGAGTTGCGAGTTGCGAGTTGCGAGTTGTGCGTTGTGCGTTGTGCGTTGTGCGTTGTGCGTTGTGCGTTGCGGTCCATTGTCAACTGACAACTGACAACTGACAACTGACAACTGACAACGGACAACGGACCATTACGCCGGTTCACCGAGATACGCCTCAATCACCGCCGGATTGGCCTGAATCTCGGCAGGGGTGCCGACGGCGATCGTCTCGCCGTGATCCAGTACCGTGATCCGCTCGCAGATGGTCATGACCAGTTTCATATCGTGCTCGATGAGCCAGATGCCGACGCCGAAGCGGTCGCGGATGAAGCGGATGAGCTGGGTGAGCTCTGATTTTTCTTGAGGGTTCATGCCGGCGGCCGGTTCATCGAGGAGGAGGATTTTGGGGCGGGTGGCCAGGGCGCGGGCGATTTCGAGCCGGCGCTGATCGCCATAGGGGAGCGAGCCGGCGCGCTCCTTGGCGCGGCGGCTGAGGTTGAGCGTGTGCAGAAGCTCCATCGCATTGTCGTGGAAAGATCGGCGCTCGCGGATGAACGAGGGCGTGCGCAAAACCGTGGAGAACAGCCCATGCTCGGCCGACTGGTTGAAGGCGGTGATGACGTTATCGATCACGGAGAGATTGGCGAAGAGGCGGATGTTCTGGAATGTGCGGGCGATGCCGGCGTGGTTGATGCGGTGAGGCGGCTCGCCGGCGATGGAGCGGCCATCGAGCGTAATGGAGCCGGAGGATGGAGCGTAAACGCCGGTGGTGAGGTTGAAGGCGGTGGTCTTGCCCGCGCCATTGGGCCCAATCAGGCCGACGAGCTGGCCGGGGTCGAGGGAGAAATTGAAAGCGGTGAGCGCGCGGAGGCCGCCGAAACGGAGGGAGAGGTTTTTGAGGTGGAGGAGGGGCATTGGGTGGGGAGCTACAACGTCAAAAACTCAACTTTCAACATTCAACGTTCAACATTCAACGGGTGCGAGGGAGTTTGTTGCAGAGGCGAACGATCCGGGCGGCGTAGTCAAGCAGGCGCTCGTCCAGATCAAACGGCTTGGAGCGCGCGCTTGACCCGTAAGGCGTTGGAATTTGAATGTTGAATATTGGACGTTGCATTAGAATTGTTCCTTCATTCAAGCGCGTTTCCTCCGCCACGGTAAGAACCTGGAGTAGTTTCGGCTTTTGAGGAGCATGGCGCCGATAAGGAGGAGCGAATAGACGACCTGGCGATTGTCGGCCATCCATTTGAGCGCCGCGGGAGGAGCCGAAGGCGATGTTGATTCGGAGCCGGGCGGCGCGGCCGGGCGGAATGGGCGTCCCATCCACTCGATCCAGAACTGCGGTTGATTTAGAAAATCGGGGAGGAAGGTGAGCAGGATCGCGGCGATGATGGTGCCCCAGAGATTACCCAAGCCTCCCAAGGTGACGATGACGACGAGCTCGACGGACTTGGTCCATTCGAATTCCTTGGGCGTGAGCGATCCGGAATAAAAATGGGCATAAAGGCCGCCGGCGACGCCGGCGAAGAACGCGCCGATGACGAACGACTTGATCTTGTATTGAGTCGCGTTGATGCCGACGGACGCCGCCGCGACCTCATCTTCGCGCACCGCCAGAATTGCCCGGCCGATAGGGGAGCGGGTCAGTCGCCAGACGACGAAGATGCAGACGATGGCGGTGCCGTAGATCCAGGGGAACATGAACTCTGTGCGCGTTTGCAGGCCGTTGATATTGACGCGGGCGTTGTATTTTGGAATCCCGGTGAGGCCGGTGGCCGCCCCGAGCGCCGGGGAGAGCTCGATCAGATTCTGGAGGATGAGCGCGAATCCGAGCGTGGCGATGGCGAGATAGTCGCCGCGCAGGCGGAGGGTCGGCAGGCCGACGACCAATCCCGCCACGGCGGCCGCCAATCCACCACCCAGCAATGCCAGCAGGAAAATGATCGGCTTGCCGCCGTAGGATTGAATGTCGTTGAAGATGCCGGTGACGAGGGAGATCAAGTAGGGCCAGACCGGGGAATAGGCCAGGTGAAAGTGCCAGCCTTTTATTGTGAAGTCGAATTCCGGCGCGATGGCGCGCGAGGAGAGGATCAGGTCCATCGTCACCCAGGCGAAGAGGATCAATACGAGGAATCCGGGCAGGGAGCGCGAGATTCTGCGCGTGGATTGAATGAAAAGGTAAATAATGCCTATGCCGGCGGCGGCGATCGCCAGGGCGGTGAACAGGCTGATGAAATAAAGGAGGATGCCGGGGGAGGCGGTGAATTTGTTCGAATAGTTGACCGTGGCATATGCGGAGGTGTACGCGCCGACGGCCATGAAGCCGGCGTGGCCGAGAGAGAATTGGCCGGAGATGCCGTTGATGAGATGAAGCGAGACGGCCAGGGTGATGTTTACGCCGATGAGCAGCAAGGTCAGCACGCGGGTGGCGTCGACGTTGACATCCTTGCGAATGCTCCTGACGGCTTCGGGGCCTTCGATGTACCGCGCGGCCATGGGGAGTAGAAGCAGAAGGAGAAGCGGCGCGCTGCTGAAGAGGGTGGCGAGCCAGGGCGCAACGCGGCGCGGCGGCGCGAGGGGTGCGAGGGGCGCGAGGGGTGCGGGGATGTTCAGATCATCGGCGGTCATAGAATCCATCAGACTTTTTCAGCGGTGTTCTTTCCGAACAGGCCGGTCGGCCGGGCCAGCAGGACGAGGATCAGTATCACGTAGGCGATGGCATTCATATAGCGCGAGCCGGAAGGCAAATACCCCGCGACCAGGGCCTGCACCAATCCCAGCAGAAATCCGCCCGCGACAGCGCCGGGAATATTGCCGATCCCGCCGACGACGGCCGCGACGAACGCGGCCAGCCCGAATTGAAGGCCGATGAGCGGATCGTAGGTGTGATATGCGGCGGCGAAGAAGAGTCCGCCCGCGCCGGCAAGGGCGCTGCCCAGGACGAATGTAAAGGAGATGGTGCGGTTGATATTGACGCCCATCAGCGAGGCGGTGTCGAAACGGTGAGAGACCGCGCGCAGGCCCAGCCCTGTGCGCGTGTTCATCACGATGTAGCGCAGAACGAACATCAGGGTGAGCGTGAGGATCAGGATGAGCAGGAGCATCGCATCGATGCGGACCTCCTCCATCTTTCCCACGGCTGGTTTCGACTCGGCGGTTGTGGGTGCAGCGGAGGGCACCGTGGCGGGCGAAGTGGTTGGGGTGGTGGCGGGCGACGATGGAGCGGTTGATGGATTGCTGGAGGACGGGATGTGCGGGGCCGCGTCTTTCCTGAAATCCATCCACCAGATGCGGATGGCGGAGCCGTCCATGTCCAAATGCACCGCATCAGGCGCTGGGGCACCCGGCGCGGCAGATTCGCCGAAGCGCAGGATGGTCCGCGCGTTCCATGGAAGCAGGCGTTCGGGCATCTCGCGGGTTCCAGGGAGGATGGTGGGAATCACCCGATCGGGGAGCGTCTTGGGATCGGGGCCGAAGAAAATCTGCTGGCCGCCGTACTGGAGAAAAAGGGAGACGCCGATCGCGGTGATCAGCGAGTTGATGCGCGGCTGATTGCGGAGCGGCCGATAGGCGAGCAGTTCGATCAGGAAGCCAACGGCACCCGAGACCGACATCGAAACGACCAGCAGAAT
>JBBRTW010000299.1:0-8840 GCA_038244055.1 Tepidisphaerales bacterium
AGGATTGGCACACCGCCTGGTTGCGTTCCTGCTCATGTCACCCTAGAGGGTACGGGCTCGACCTGGGAGATCACGGCCGCCATTTCGCGTAACGTGTCAGTGTTCGTCGGTAAAGCGGACGATGGGGTTGGCCTGGGCATTCTTGAGATTCTTCATGGCGCGACTATGTACAGCTTGGAAGCGCAGGTCGGCTCCGACATGAGCGGTTCCATGGGAACGGTGACGGCAGACGCGGCAACATGGAACTTGAACGGCAAATTGACGGTAGGCTCTGGTGGCACGATCGAACTCCTCAGCGGAGGAACGCTCCATCAAAGGCCGACTGATGAAGTATCAAATGGCTTTGGCGGCACGATCCTTGGCATCGGAGTCGCAGATCAAAGTGGCGTCGTTAGTTCCGCTTCGGGGTCTTTGATTTCGCCGGGTTTTGGGCCCAATGCCATTGGCAGGTTGACGTTCAATTGCGACTGGCGATCCACGGACGGCGGCAATTTGAGAATCCAACTCGGTACGCCGGGCGTCAACGACTTGCTTGACGTCAAGAAAAACGCCACGCTCGGCAGCGGCGCAATCACCGTCACGTCGGTTGTCAATTCCGCGACGTATCGCCCCAACGACAGCTTCGAAGTTCTCGACGCAGCCAACATCGCCGGGGAATTCTCTAATCTCGCTGCCGGCGTTCATATGGGTGATCCAACTCTTCCGGCGCTGGCGAATGGGCTCGCCTGGGAAGTAATCTATGAGCCAACAAAACTGACCTTGACCGTTGTGGCACCGCTCGCAATCGGAGACATTGACACGATTTACGGCAAACCCCTTCCTCCCCCCACCGGCACGCCCACCCCTCCCGGCCTCGACAAACTCACCATCACCTTAAACACCCCCAACCCCTGGCTCCGCCTCAGCGACCTCCGCCTCGAACGCGACCGCCTGCCGGTCGCGTTCGACCCCGCCACCACGCTCACCACCACGGATGGCGGCCTGACCTACAATCTCACCGGCCTGCAAGTCATCACCGAACCTTCGGGACTCTACGATCTCTTCCACTGGTCCAGCCCCGATCCGATCTATAGTTGCCTCACCCAGTCCGGAACCTCGGGCAACGATACTATAGTAGTCGCCCCCTCCGGCTCCGGCCGGGCCTCCATTACACTCAACGGCGCGCCGGTCCTCGACTACGATCCGGCCGATATCGATCAGATGTTCCTCTCCGGCCTGGGGGGCGATGATCTGTTCATCTCGCGCCTCCCGCACGCGCTCATGCCCGATGCGGGAATCTTCTTCGGCGGCGGGGATGGCAACGACACCGTCGAGGCCGATCTCAACGGCAATGACTCGGTCTATGGCTCGCCCGGCGGCGATGACATTACTATAGATGAAGACTCCATCGCCTACGCCGATGGCTACGGCGGCGACCTTCGCGGCCTGGACTACGCGGATAGCGAAGGGACGATGATCCACACGCCCGGCGGCCAGGAGCATCTCCTCGTGACCGGCGGCCTGATCGACCTCGCCGGCGCGGGGCTGGATGGCGACTCCACGCTGGATATCGTGGGCGGGACGGTGCGCCTCAAGAGCAGTTTCTCCAGCGCCGGCGCGATCGCAGTCGCGGGCGCGGGCGTCATCGAACTGGACCAGGGCTCCACGCTCATCAACACCGGCCTGCTGGACCTGCAGCGGGATGGCACGCCCTTCGCCACCGATGCCGTCGCCGGCTACCTCGCCAACTACGGCACGCTCCGCAAATCGGCCGGAAGCGGAACCACTGTCATCCCCGCGGATGTCTGGTTCCACACCCCGAGCACCAGCAGCGCGATCGATGTTCAAACCGGGACCCTCCGCGCCGCGCAGGCCTGGGTCGAGGTTGGCTCCGCGCAGGCGCTGACCAAGACCGGGGCGGGAACCTTCCAGACCGATGGGCCGCTTTATGTGACCGGCGGGATGACCCTCGAAGAGGGGACACTGGACCCAGCATCGCTCTCCATCACCGGCCACTTCATCCAGACCGGCGGGGTGAACGCCCCCGTTAGCATGTGGACCTGGCCTGGCGGATGGGGCGGCACTGAAGCGCTTTACGAAATCAGCGGCGGCCAGCTCAACGCCCAGAGGGTGGAGATGGGCGGGGGCGGCAGTTCAGCGCGGATGATCCAGACCGGCGGGGTCGTCTCGCTGACCGTCTTGGCGATGTCCAGTTGCGAATTCGGCTACGATCCGGGGACTTCCTGGTACGAGTTGCACGATGGGACTTTCAACATCTCGTATTGCCTCACCTTAGGCCAGCCCGGCAACGCGACCTTCACCCAGAGCGGCGGTGTCGCCAACATCGCCTCGCGGACCTATATCGGCAGCACCGGCGGCACGGGCGTCCTGAACATCTCCGGCGGCGTGTTCAACAGTTCCGAGTTATACGTCGGCTTTGGCAACTGGGACGGCTCGTCCAATACCGCCTCGGCCGGAACTCTCGCCCAGACCGGCGGCACGATCAACATTCTATACACGACGGAGATCGGCAGAGGCGGGGCCACCGGCATCGCGTATTTGTCGGGTGGCGTATTCAATACCGGAGACTTGTACATCGGCGCGGGCGGCATTGGGACGCTCGACATCTCCGGCGACGCCCTGCTGCAGACGGTGCGCATGAATGTGGGCGTCCCGCTTTACAGCGGCGGCGTAGTCGTGCCCGCCAGCGGAACGGTCCTGCAGAGCGGCGGCACCGTTCAAACCGGCTACGGATACGGGTATCCGGGCCTGACCATCGGCTACCCGGTCGAAGGGGCCGACCCGATCCCCTCCTCCTACACGCTCAGCGGCGGCCAGCTCATCATCGGCGCTTCGGGAACCATCGCCCTGGCCAACAACGACACGCTCACCCAGACCGGCGGCACGCTGATCGCCGGCAACCTCAATGGCTCGGGCGACCTGACGCTCGAGGGCGACGCGATCGTGGTCGTCAACCGGGTCCGCCAGTACGCGCTGGCGGTGGATTATGCGGCCCTGCTGAGCATCCGCCCCAGCAACGGCGGCACGGGGGCTGGAGCGAACGATTCCACCAGCGTGCTCCATCAGTTGACGATGGGCCGCGATATAAATGGCGATCCCACCGCCCGCATCGACCTGGCCAACAACGGCCTGATTCTCGACTGGTCCGGCATCGGCATCAATCCCATCGCCGACATCGCCGGCCTGATCGCCTCGGCCTACAACGGCGGGACCTGGGACGGGCCGGGCATCGGCACCAGCGCGCCCCTGGGCGGCTGGGGCACGGGCCTGTCGCGCCGGGCCATCGGCTACGGCGACAACCAGGATGCCCGCCTGGGCTACACCACCTTCATGGGCCAGAGCGCGGCCGGGCAATCCCTGCTGATCCGCTACACCGTCAACGGCGACATGGACCTCGATGGCGCGGTCGGCCTCAACGACCTGCTCATGTGGGCCAACCGCAACCCCAGCCTCCACTACTGGTACACCGGCGATTTCGATTTCGACGGCGCGGACGGCCTCAACGATCTGCTGATCTGGTGCAACAGCTACGACGGCAGCCTGTAGGAGCGGCGGGGGGGAAGAAGGAGCCAAGAGTAGAAGGAATGAGTTCACGGCTCGATTCGATTCGCTCGCACCCGCGGAGGAGGCGCAGCCATTCGCGCATCGCCCGCAACCGCATTGAGTTTTCCCGCCCAAGGTTGCGCGAGCGGGCGTGCGATAAATGTTCTCTACCCTCCATCCCCCTCCATCCTTGCCTCCCACGCCCCACGACGCGCCGGGCAAGCCCGGCGGCTAAAATAAGCCTCATTCGCCCCGGCGCAAAACGAACGTCAATCCAGACTACCCGCCATCTCAACCCTCAACCCTCAATCCTCAATCCTCCATCCTCCATCCTCTGACCACGCCACCTGGAAGCGCCGGGCAAGCCCGGCGGCTAAAATATTCGCCGGCGCAAAACGAACCCTGTTTTCTTCCAGCCGCATCCGCCTTAAGTTTTTCGTTTTTAGTTTTGCTTGCGCCTGCCCTTCGCCTCCGGCCGCGCGGTCAGCGGGTCTTCGGGCCAGGAATGTTTCGGGTAGCGGGCCTTGAGGTCCTTGCGCACCTGGAAATACGTCGTGGTCCAGAAGGAGCGGAGGTCCATGGTCACCTGGACTGGCCGATAGTTGGGGGCGAGGAGTTCGAGCTTGATGGGGACGCGGCCGCCGGCGATTTTGGGGGTATCGAGGAGGCCGAAGAGTTCCTGGAGGCGGACGGCCAGGATCGCCTGCCCGCGTTCGTAGCGGAGGCGGATGCGGTTGCCGGTGGGGACTTCGATGGTCTCGGGCGCTTCCTTGTCGAAGAGGCGATCGAGCGGGTAGGCGAGCGAGGATTGAAGGATGGAGGCCAGGGGCAGGCGCTGGATCTCTTCGATGTTGCGGGCCCGGCCGATGGAGTTGGCGAGAATCTCGCCCAGCTCGACATCGGCCCACGCCGGCCAGGGATGCTCGGGCATCTTCTCGCGCAGCAGGGCCATGCGATCGAGCACGTGGGCGGCCGATTCATCGGCGCGGAAAATTCCCGCCCCGCGCTGCCGCATCAGGTCGGCCAGGAGAGTTGAAGCCTGGGCCGGATCGACGGCCGCGTTTTTATCCTCATGCAGGAGCAGATCGCGATACCAGAGACGGGTGAGGCCGGCCACGCTCTGCCGCGTTTCATCGAACTCCACGGTCTTCTCGCGGCGAACCTGCGAAGGAAACATCTCCTCCAGCCAGGCCATCTCGATCCGGCTGGCAATGCGCACGAAGGCCTCGCGCGCGCTGCTTCGCTCATCGCGCCGGGCATCGATGGCCACGAAGAATTCGCCCTGATGGACGACCGATTCAGGGCTGAGCTTCACGCCGCCGCCGCCGACCATGACGCCGCGGCCGGCGGACCCGCGCCGGCGGCAGACGCGGTCGGGGTAGGCCCAGAGGATCAGGCGGAGGAGGATGTCTTCGGGGTCGCGCGAGAGTTGCGAGGGAGTCAATTGTCCATGGTCCATGGTCAATTGTTTTTTGTCAGTGGTCCGTGGTCCGTTGTCAGTTGTCTGTTGTCCGTTGTCGGTTGTCGATTGCGCGGAGGCATTGCTGTTTGCAACGGACAACGGACCACGGACAACGGACAACGGACCTTCTCGCTTCTCGCTTCTAACTTCCAACTTCTGTCTTTCCCCCATCCTCTCCAATTCCTCGGCCACGCGCATGACCTGCCTGGCTCCGCCGCGGTCGATCCGGTCGTCGCGCTCCTCGAGCATGGTCAGGCGGGCGAGAAGGTCGGAAGAGCCGGCCAGGCGGTGCTGACCGGCGGCCAGGGAATTGCGGTCGGCCCACTGGCCGCGGACGATGTCTTTTTCGGAGATCAGGGCGGCCAGGAGCGCGCCTTCACGGAGCATTCCAGCGCGGACGGCGGCGACCATGAGGCGGCCGAGGCGCGGATGGACGGGCAGCAGCGCGAGGGTCTGGCCGATCGCGGTGATCTTGCCGGCAGGGTCGATCGCGCCGAGCATGGTGAGCAGATCCTCGGCGGATTGGAGGGCCTGCTCATCGGGGGCTTCGTACCAGCCGAAGGCGCGGACATCGCTCTTGCCCCAGGCGTGCAGCTCGAGGATCGTGGCGGCCAGATCGACGCGGCGGATTTCGGGGGTTTCGAAATCGGCCAGGCGCTCCCACTCTTTTTCGGACCAGAGGCGGATGCAAACGCCGGGGCCGGTGCGGCCGGCGCGGCCGGCGCGCTGGGTGGCGGAGGCTTTGCTGATGCGCAGGACATCGAGGCGATCGAGGCCGCGCTCGGGATCGTAGCCGGCGACGCGGGCGAGGCCGCTGTCGATGACGATGCCGACGCCTTCGATGGTCAGCGAGGTTTCGGCGATGTTGGTGGCGACGATGATCTTGCGGTGGCGGGCCGGGTCGGGGCGGAGGGCGCGGTCCTGCTCGTCGGCGGTGAGCGAGCCGTGGAGGGGGAGGAGGGCGAGGTTCTCGCGCTCGGCCAGCGGTTCGAGGCCGGCGATGACCCGGCGGATTTCCTCCTGGCCGGGCATGAAGATGAGGATGTCTTTCGGGATTGCGGATTGCGGATGGCGGATTGTGGATTGGTCCGTTGTCCGTGGTCCGTTGTCAGTTGCCGCAATGGTGTCCTGCAACGGACCACTGACAACGGACAACTGACCCTCCGGCTTCCTTCCTGAGCCCTGAACCCTGAACCCTAAACCCTCCGATATGACCTTTCCAACCGCCTCAATGGCCCCCGCCTCCTCATGCCCGCGCACGACCGCGAGATGTTCCATCTCCACTGGATAGGCCCGCCCCTGGGTGCGGATGATGGGGCAGTTGCCGAGGAAGCGGGCCACCGGCTCGGCCTCCAACGTCGCGGACATGACGATGAGTTTGAGATCGTCGCGCACGGCCTGCTGCACCTCGCGCAGGAGGGCGACGGCCAGATCGGTATTGAGCGAGCGCTCGTGGAACTCATCGAGGATGACGCAGCCGATGCCTTCGATGAAGGGATCTTCGAGGAGCTGGCGGGTGAGGATGCCTTCGGTGAGGACGCGCAGGCGGGTGTGCCGGCCGATCCGGCGGTCGAAGCGAACGTGGTAGCCGACCTCGCGGCCGAGCTCCCAGCCATTTTCGGAGGCGATCCGCGCGGCCGAGGCGCGGGCGGCGACGCGGCGGGGCTGGAGCACGATGATGTTGGGATGCTCGGAGCGGGAATCGATGACGCCGGCTTCGAGGAGGGCGACGGGCACGCGCGTGGTCTTGCCCGCGCCGGGCGGGGCGACGATCACGACGGCCTGCGCCCCACGCGCGGCGGCGACGATCTCGGGGAGGAAGGGGTCGATCGGCAGGGCAATTCGGCCGGTGGAGCGCGGGTTGGTGGGAGGAGGGTCGCTCACGGCCGGCGAGCATACGGCAGCGCGGCCGGCAAATCACTTCGCCAAATCGGGTGAAGGGCGGGCATCAGGCCCATCGGCCCCGGAGCGGGCGCAGGACGGAGGGAACGCATCGGGAATAATGCGGAATTTCCGCCGGGTCGCGGCCAGATAGACGCAGGCTGCCGTCCAGATCAATGTGCGAACGACAATTCGAGAGGCATGAAATCGGACCATCCAGACTCGGAATTCCAAGAAAGCTGTATTAAGGTGCCACTCGGGCGTGGCGGCGCGTCCGTGCGACCAACAGAAGTTGGCTGCCAAACACGATGATAGAATTCAAGACGATGACGGTTCGAAGCCGTGCGGAATCGTCGCTATTAAGGCGGGGGTGCGGCAGAAATCGAAGGAAGTCATCAAATTTATGAATATCCGTGCGAAGCAGCGTCGTCGATGTTGTGACAAGCCCCAGCCAGAGGATAGCAGCGGCAAGCAGCCAGCCCCAGGAACTGCCGCAAAAGCATAAGTAGCTGGCGACGAGCAGTGCGATGCCTGCGGTCGACATGACACCGCCCGCGGGCCATCCTTCCAGATATCGGCCAAAGAATGGAGCTTTCATTCCGACCATCGCCGCCAGCGAAATTAATCCTTCGACCTGCAGCAAGCTACAAAGGATGAATACACTCAGCGGGCAGCCCTCGGTCCAGCTTTCATAGGTGTCAAAGGCCTCCAAGGAATGACGCACGGAGATTCGTGAATAGAACCAAACCGCTAACAGAGGCACGGCGACTCCACCGAGGAAAAAAGCCACCTCCTCGAGAACCACCGTCTCAGGAGCCTGACGCGGGAGCCATGTGTCCTCCGGCGATACCAGCCGGCCAATAAAAGTTAATGCTCCAAGGACAAGCGCGGGCCAGCCGATCGCCAGAACGACAGGGCGCACCCAGCGCCTGTGACGTAGCGAATCAATTCCGATCCAGATCAACAAAACTGCGCCGATCGCGAAGAAAATGATATGGAAAATGTCCTCGAATGTGCCTTGCCATCGACCGCGACGATCGATCTGCCCGGTCTGATCGAATGCCAGCGCGCACACGACACAGCTCGCGACGGTCCCCAGAACCAGGCTGCCGATTCCGGCCAGCAGGAGGCCAGCATGCCTGTTCATCGCGGGACGGTGCCCGAGATTGGCATATGGAATGGTGCCAGGCATCAGCGCGGGATCAGCCATGATAAACCGCTATCGTGTTACTTCACCGGCGAATAATCCGTCGCAGTCATGAACTCCTGGATCACTTTCGATACCAGCACCCCGTTTTTCTCGCTCTCGGCCTTGGCGGTTTTCCATTCGGGGTCGTCCTGAAATGCTTTCCACGATGCTTCGCGGGCTTCTTTGCTGGGGTAGGCCAGGAGGTACACCAGCGTGGTCTTGGACTTGGCTTCATCGGTGGGGACCCAGAATCCGATGATGTCGATGTTGTGTTTCTTGAAGAGCCGGCAGGTGTGGTCGCGGAAGCGGGCGTTGAGGGCTTCGAGCTTGCCTTCGTTGGCGATGTAGGTGCGCATTTCGAAGAAGCGATTGCCGGCCTGGGGTTTATCCTCGGCTCGGGTTTGCGGGGCGCTGAAACAGGCGACGGCCGCCAGCAGAACGATCCAGGCGCGATTCATCATGGGAGACTCCTTGGGTTGGTGGCATTGTAACGCGGGAGGCGGGTTGGAAACAATTGGCCGGGATTCGGGTACACAAGAGCGAGCCGTGACACGCGCGTCCCGCCCGTGCTGGATACATTGAGCGCTGGAAGATGATGGTTTTTGGGAATTATGATGTGATTCGCACGGCCGGGACGGCCGTGTCACGGGAAAGTGATTCGCACGGCCGGGACGGCCGTGTCACGGGAAAGTGATTCGCACGGCCGGGACGGCCGTGTCACGGGAAAGTGATTCGCACGGCCGGGACGGTCGTGTCACAGGAAAG
>JBBRTW010000300.1:0-8818 GCA_038244055.1 Tepidisphaerales bacterium
AGGACCTGGGCGAGTTCGCGGTTGAGTTCGGGAGTTTTGGCGGGATAGATCGGGTCGAGCTCGTTGGTGACGATCTTGGCGAGATCGGCGGCGGGCTTGCCCTGGCGGCTGATGCTGACTTCATACACGCGCAGTTTTTCGAGCTGGCCTTCGGCATCGAGGGAGGCGATGGGAAATTTCTCGAGGGCTTTGATGATCGCGGGCTGGGCATCCTTGCCGCCGAGGCGGGTTAGGGCCAGGAGCGCGGTCAAGCCGGCGCGGGGCTGCTTTTCTTCGAGGGCTTTGGAATGCCATTGATCGACCGGCTGGCTCTCGATGGCGATGCGGGCGGCGTAGCGGATGAAGCGGTCTTCGGAATTGAGGGCGGGCCAGGCGGTTGCGATGGCCTTGGGGTCGGTGCGGCCGTGGAAGGATTCAAGGGTATGGCGAAGCTGGCGGGCCTCCGCGCCGGCCGAATCGTGGGCATCGGCGGGGGCGGTGGATTCGCTGCCGGTGTAGGAGACGCGATAGACCGCTGCGCCGGTGCCTCGACCGCCGATGGTGAAATAGAGCGCGCCATCCGCGCCGACGATGGCATCGGTCAAATTGAGAGGGACTTTCTTATCATTGCCGCGCAGGCTTTTGGGCGCGACGAAATTTTCCCAGGTGCCGGTGTAGCTAGCGCCTTTGGGAGTGAGATGAACGGCGATCAGGCGGCCGTAGCTCCAATCGAGGATGTAGTAGGCCTTCTGGTATTTGGCGGGGAATTTCGCGCCGTAGCCGAAGACGACGCCGGTGGGGCAGCCGATGCCGATATTCAGCGTGGCGGGCAGACTGTCGGCGTAATACTCGGGCCACTTGGCGGTGCCTTCGCGGAAGCCGTGATCGGCGGCGCTGACGGCGTGGAAGACGCGGATGGGGCGGTACCAGGGGGTGCCCCAGTCCCATTCCATATCGGAATCGAAGCCGAAGAGCTCGCCATCGGCATTGAAGGCGATGTCGTAGGTATTGCGCTGGCCGGAGGCGAAGAGCTCGGCGTTTTTGCCATCGGCATCGACGCGAATGACCGCGCCGCCCGGGGGCTTTTTGCCTGCGCCGAAACCGTTGCCATCTTCAGCGCGGGGCAGGGCCAGATCATCGGCGTAATTTTTGTGGGGGGAGGTGGGAAGGAGATCGCCGGGCAGGCCGACGAAATTGCCGCAGATGATGTAGAGCTTTTTATCCGCGCCCAGGACGATGCCATGCGCGCCGTGCTCGCCAGCGCCGTTCTGCCATTCGCGGAGGAGCTCGACCTTATCGTACTGGTCATCGTTCTTGCTGGAGTAGAGCTTCCAGAGGCCGAAGACGGTCTTGCCATCGGGGGCTTTGCCCGAGCCATTCAAGTAAAGCGAATCGAAGGCGTAGAGGATGCCCATGGTTTCGCTGATGGGAAGCTTGAGCTCTTCCTGCCTGGCGATCTGGCCATCGGGCTTGAGGGTGAGGCGGGTGACGGGCTGGCCGCGCTGGCCGCCGAGAAGGAGGCGGCCTTTGTTGTCCAGCGCCAGGTTGATCCAGGAGCCATGGGTGGTTTTGTCGGCCTTGAGGACCAGGTCGAGTTTGAACCCGGGGAGGGTTTCGAGCTGATCGGGCGTCGCCTGGGCCTGGGCTCTTGCGGCGAATAATGACCCGGCCATCGCGAGCACCAGGCCGAACATAAAGCTCCACGCACCGCGCCTCGAAGCAACCGACATAGACAACCCTCTGGTAGGAACTCTGGATCAGGAACTCTGGATCAGGGATGAACCGTATGGGTGTTATTACCGATCGGGCGGCGTGTTGAAAGGTGGGTGCCCTTACCTGGCTGCCGCGCATGGCGTGCAGGTTCTGCTGTTTCACGAATCAACACCAATGGGCACGAATGAAGAGGGCTCATTTCTGATTCGTGTTGATTCGTGTTGATTCGTGAAAAGACCTCCGCACACCCCTTCATGCCGCGATCGCCGTCCGCGCCGGGGCGGACAGTTGCGGAGGGAACTGTTTCACGAATCAACACCCATGGGCACGAATGAAGAGGGCTCTTTTCTGATTCGTCTTCGCCCAGACGAGCCAGGCGAAACGCCCGCGAAGGGGTGAATGGCTCGCGCCGCCCCCAGGGTCAGGAGCCGGTCCGGAAATAGCCTGGCCACGCAGGCAGGCGCTCCCCGGCTCCTGACCCTTTCTTGTTTCGAAGCAGGAGGTGGTCGGGAAGCGGGAAGGGGTCGGGAAGGAGGAAGGGGTCGGGAGCCGGGAAGCAGGAAGGGGTCAGGAGGTCAGGAGCCGGGGGACGCGGTTTTAATATGAAGCCATTCCGTGGCCGGCTCCTGACCCCGATAGCATCGCGTTGGCCGGCCCATCGCGCGACGGCGGGCGCTGGAGGGGCGGGCCTTGCCAGAGCGTGCCCGGGCGGAGAGGGCGGGCGCTCAGCGGTAAATCGTCAGCCCCGGCCGGGCGGCCTGCAATGCTTTGACGCCCGCATCGGTGACTTGGGTGCCGCCGAGCCACAGCACGGTCAGCGCCTTCAGCCCGCAGTCGGGGCGGGACAGTTCCTTCAGGCCCGCATCGGTGACTTGGGTGCGGTCGAGAATCAGCGCGGTCAGCGCCTTGAGCCCGCAGTCGGGGCGGGCCAGTTCCTTCAGTCCCGCATCGGTGACATGCGTGCCGTTGACGTACAGCGTGGTCAGCGCCTTGAGCCCGCCTACTGCTTTACCCCGGTGGCCAGGTAAATGGCCGGCCGGCAAGCACATGCAAATGGAGATGGAACACCGTCTGCTGCGCGCCCGGCCCGCAGTTGAAGACCGTTCTGTAATCCGTATATCCCAACTGCGCCATGATCTTCGCCGCCACCACAAAAAGCCCCCCCACCAGCTCGCGATCTTCCGCTTTCACATCATTCAGGGTGGGAATGACTTTTTTCGGAATCACCAGCACATGTGCCGGCGCTTGCGGGCTGATATCGTGGATCGCGATGTACAGATCGTCTTCGTAAGCGACCTTGGCCGGGATTTGCCGGGCGATGATTTTTTCGAATAGAGTCTGCGCCATAACAACAATCTTCCGTCCTTGTGGATACAGTTGTCAACCGATGTTCAATTTCCTGATCGAAACCTTTCTCCTGGGCCTCAAGAACCTCCGCCTGCACAAGCTGCGCAGCCTGCTGACGGCGCTGGGGATCATTCTGGGCGTATTGGCGGTCATTCTCATGGTCGCCATCGGCAATGGCGCCAAGCAGGCCGCCATGGAGCAGATGGAGCAGCTCGGGGCGAACAACATCGTCGTCCGCAGCGTCAAGCCGGCCGAGAGCAACGATGCCAGCCAGCGGACGCAGCGCATCCTCGAATACGGCATCAAACGCAGCGACGAGCTGCGATTGAAAACCCTTAGCAAGATTCAAACCATCGTCGCCTTGCGCGATTGCGAGCAGAAAGTCGTCCGCGGCTCGATCCGCGCGGCCGCCAACACCATCGGCACCACGCCCGAATTCTTCGCGATGATGAACCGCGCCCTCGAGCGCGGCCGGTACTTCACCACCATCGATTACGACGAGCAGCAATCCGTCTGCGTGCTCGGCTCGATCGCCGCGCAGCAGCTCTTCCCCTACTCCGATCCGCTCGGCCAGACCATCCAGGTCGGCACCGGCGGCATGGCCACGATCATGCTCACCGTGGTCGGCGTGCTCGAGCCGACCGGCCTGCGCCCGGATTCGGCCCAGGGGGGCATCGTCAACCGCAACCTCGATCAGGACATCTACTTCCCCCTCACCCTGGCCCAGGACACGTTCGGCGATTCCATCATCCGCCGCCAGGCCGGCGCGATGGAGCGCAAGCAGATCGAGCTCACCGAAATCTGGATCAAATGCGCCGACCGCAACGATGTCGAAGAGCTCTCGCTGATCGTCGAGAACACGATCAACAACACGCACCCCACGGTCGATTTTGAAGTCAAAGCCCCCATCCAGATTCTCCGCCAGGCCGAGAAACTCAACCGCACCTTCAACCTGGTCATGGGCGGAACGGCGGCGGTCTCCCTCCTGGTCGGTGGCATCGGCATCATGAACATCATGCTGGCCTCGGTCACCGAGCGCACCAAGGAAGTCGGCATCCGCCGGGCCCTGGGCGCTAAGCGCCGGCATATCACGCTGCAGTTCCTGATCGAAACCACCGTCCTGTCCATCTGCGGCGGCCTGATCGGCATCGGCCTGGGCGTCGGCGCTGCCAAGGCGCTGCCCGCCCTCGTGAGCGATTACCGCACCAGTGTCACCACCTGGTCCGTGATGCTCAGCTTCATCATAAGCGCAATGATCGGAATCGGCTTCGGCCTGTACCCCGCCATCAAAGCGGCGCGGATGAATCCGATCGAGGCGCTGCGGCATGAGTAGTTAGTTGCTAGTAGTTAGTTGCTAGTTGCTAGTTGCTAGTTGTTAGTTGTTAGTGGCTAGTTGTGCTGTAGCCTTCGTCATAAAGAGGCTCAGGCGAGCGGGACGATCTTGACCATGAATTGGCGGGTGCGCGGGCCGTCGAATTCGCAAAACTGAATCCCCTGCCAGGTCCCCAGCACCAGCTTCCCCTCTGAAATCAGCGCCATCACACTGTTGCCGACCAACGATGTCTTCACATGGCTGTCGCTGTTGCCCTCGCCGTGCTGATAATACGTTTCCCGCTGCGGAATCAGCGTTTCAAGCTTCCGCAGCAAATCGTGCTTCACATCCGGATCGGCGTTTTCGTTGATCGTGACGGCCGCCGTCGTGTGCGGAACGTGGACCATCGCAAAACCCTCCTCCACTCCATATTGCGAAACCAGCTCCTGCACCCGCCGGGTGATCTCGATCATCTGGCTGCGCGACTGCGTCTGGATCGACTCCGTGAAAATGCGAATGTTGTGCATGGAGGCATTCTCTACTCTCAACCCTCTACGCTCAACCTGCTCCGCGGAAATCGTCCGCGAATTGGCCGAAAGGGTCAGGAGCCTGGAGACGATTACCAGCGCATGGACATTCCTGGTGGCCGGCTCCTGACCCTGACATGTGGATTTCAGCAGAGCACTCTCAACCCGCTTTTCCCTTTCGTGCCCTTCGCGCCTTTCGTGGTTCAATTTTTCCCCCTGAACTTCAGCGGGCCGACGGCGGCAGCAGGTCGTTGGCCGAGCGCTGCGGCGGCCAGGATTCGCCTGTCGCCGGCGCGGGCATCGAATCGGCCGGGCCATCGAGCGGCTGGGCATCGACCTGGCCCAGCGGCTGCCTCGGCAGCAGCGACGCCGTGCGCGGTTTGGCGACCAGGCGCTTGCCCAGGAAATCGACGATCTGCTGCTGCCGCACCGGTTTGGTGAAGCTCATCGACTCCGAATCATCATCCAGCAGCAGGCACGATCGCGAGCGCATCAACTCGGCGAAGCGGTCCAGGTTCACTTCATCGCTGTCGACCTTGTAGGAAATTTCGAAAGCCCACTTGCTGAACGGCCTGACCCATCCCAGCCAGGTCTGCCGCGGGCCGATTTTATCGAGGAGCAGATCGTCGAACTGCCGCACCGGGTGATCCAGGATCAGCGTCTGCAACCGCGCATCCTGATGAGCCGCCAGCAGCGCCGCCGTCGCGCCCGTGCCCACGCCCAAAACGCCGATTGCATCGGGATCGACGAACGGCCGGCGGCGGAGCAACTCGATCGCCGCCCGCACATCCTGGGCCTCGTTGATGCCGAACGTGCAGCCGGTCTTCGAAGGCCAGGCACCGCGCAGGTTGACCACCATCAGCACATACCCCGCCTCGTGCAGCGGCATAATCATCGGAAGCATCTGCTGCCGCGAAGCGCCGAAATCGTGCACCAGCACGATGGCCGGGTAACGCTTGTGCAGCAGGCCGTCTTTTTCCAGCAGAACCCGCCGGGCATCCATCACGGGGATGAGCCACCCCTCC
The DNA here is from genome assembly GCA_038244055.1 of Tepidisphaerales bacterium. GTDB lineage: Bacteria > Planctomycetota > Phycisphaerae > Tepidisphaerales > Tepidisphaeraceae > DASPKW01. Next base: position 5,904 of record JBBRTW010000300.1, read on the forward strand.
AGGTGCGTATCATCGGCCGCCAGGAAATCGACGGGGTCGTAATAAATCCCCTGGCTGGCGGGATCGGTCACCGGCGCGGACCCCTGCGGATGGGTGCCAACGGCCACCAGAACCGTGACGATGATCGCGATCAGCACCGGGATGAACATCATCCGGTAGAGCAGCCCGCGCAGGAAGCGCGAAAACCGCCGGCCCTTATCCACGCGCAAGGGGCTCTTTTTCCGCCCGAAAATATCCGTGAACAGCAGCCCCAGCACACGCCACAGCAACCGCCCCACCCGGAGCCAGCGCGGCTCTCCCGCGACCGCCGCCTGGGCGTCTTCGTGGAAGGAGGGGTTCATCAGCGGCCGTTCCATAGGGAAGACTTACGATATATTTCGGGCAGGTGCATTGCGGATTGCGGATTGCGGATTGCGGATTGAATTCAAAGGAATCGGCGCTTCTATCTTTCAATTCGCAATGCGCAATCGCCCATCCACAATGGGCCATCGGCTTGACCTTATTTCAACCCAATCGTATTTTGAACTCGGACGAGGATTTACGATCCTTTTCCGGGTGCAGGGAGGCGGGTTTTGCCGGAATTTCCGGCCTGACCACGCTTTTCGGCCCAAGATTCGGCGGCGGAGCCGCCGAAAATAGGTAGTACACCGGCATCTTGCCGGATCGGATCTGCTGCCGGCCAAAACACCGGCCGCATCGGTCCGATAACCATGTGAGGTCAAGGATGGCCAAGGGCAAATACGCCACCGCACTGTTCGAAGTCATGTCCATGGGCAAAATGCCCCCCAAGGGCGGCACCCCCTCGGATTCGGCCCAGACGCCCGCCTCGGCCGGCGGCGGAGGCATCCCCACCCCCAAATGGTGGTTCAAATCGCGCAGCCGCACGGGCGAGGTTAAAACCATGGCGCCGGGTCAGACGACGATCGCTCCCTCCGCTCGCACCGCAATCAACCCCATCGATGCGCCGGACGCCTTTGCGGCCGGCGATGATTCCGAATCAAGTTCCCAACAGGCCACCGCTGCTTCCGATGCATTCACCCATGAGGGCGAAGTCAGCGCCGCGCCCGCACCCACCAAACCCCAGCCGCTCAGCCTCTCCATGGACCCCGAGCGTCAGCAGATCAACCTTCGCCTCTCCTACACCAGCGCCATGATCGGCGGGGTCGGGCTTTTGGTGCTGATCTGCATCGCCGTCCTCATCGGCAAGAGTTTCTCGCGCGGGCCTTCACCCGCCATCGCCGGCCAGAGCACCGCCCAACTTCGCCAGGGCGCGCCTAACCCGGGCGTATTGAACATCCCGCGCCGCACCGAAAACACCACGGGCGGCTCGGGCGACAACAACACCGTTCGCCCCGCCCCCGAAGGCGCGGTGGGCAACAATTCCACCGGCACGCGCACCCCCGCCCCGCGCAATGCGATCAACGAGCCCAGCCCTCCCACCACCTTCTTCACCGATGACCCGCGCCGGGTGGTCGGCCTGAATTATGCGATCATCCAGTCCTACCCCGATCGCGAAACGGCCGACAAAGCCGCGGATTTCCTCACCAAGCACGGCATCGCCTGCACGGTGGAAAAAGATCTCCCCGGCTGGAAACTCCCCTGGAGCGAAGGCTGCGTCGTCGTCGGCATTCGCGGCTTCGACCGCATGACCAGCAATCCCGAAGTGGAGACCTATCGCAAATCGATAGGCCAGGTCAGCGCCAAATTCGCCGGGAGCCGGAGTTTCAAGGCGTTCGAGCCGCAGTTTTATAAGTGGCGGCGGAGTATCCCGTAGGCATTTAGAGTTGGATTCCTACCGCCGGGCATCGGCGGTCGGCGGCAGTTCCATCGTCTTCTCAAGAAGAGCATCACGCCCACACTCGGGGCAGCGGTCGGGCGTGGCGCGGAGGTCGTAGCCGCAGTGGGGGCAAAGGCCTAAAGCAAGGCGTCGGCGGCTGCGGCGTTCGCGCAGGCGGCGGCGCAGCCAGAAGGCGGGCAGAGGGGAGGCGAGGAGAATCACCATCCAGTGCGGAATGACCAAGGCATGGCCGGTTAACACTACCTCTGGCGGGATCGGACGCGCAATGTTTTCGGGTGATAGGGGTGGGAACTTCCTGTGACTGGTCGCTCTGACGTAGCGAAGCCCCAGCAGTTCAAATGGGGGCACGGTGGGTGAGAAAGGGGAGAAACTGCGCGGACCCGGTTCATCCACGTGGGCGTACAGGCGCCAGGACTGGCGTTTCCAGGGCGCGGGTGGAGGGGCGGTGGGGAAGCGCAAATGGAGGCAGATGCCACGCTGCTGGAGGGCAATTCCGTAGGAAATGAATTCATCGCCAAAGGAAGAGCCACTCTCCACGTCGCACACCGCGGAATCCCATGTCTGTCCGGACAAATCGATGGCGCACAACCGGCTCAATCCCCAACTGGCGGCCGAGATCAACAAGACGGCGAAAGAGACGCCGATGCAGGCGCAGTGTGCGAAGCGGCCGATGGAACCCAAACGCGGAGTTAGCGCGCCGGCTCCTCTGCGGCGCACGGCAATCGTTATTCGCCAGACCGGGAGAATCAACAAGAGGCCCGCGCATCCCCAGTGCGGCGCGGCAAGAAGAAGGGTGCGCTCGCGCTGGATGTACTTTCCGGCGACCCTGTAGTCGCTGATTGCGGACTTTGTTTCAGCGCCCCATCCGTGCCATGTGGGGATGCGACGCCATTTCAGCTCGAATTCGGGCTTGATGGGATCGTCGGGCTGGGTCAAGTCCCAGTCGAAATCCGCTGGGTATCCACCGTTCCTTTTCGCGGCGGTGGGGAACGCCCCTTCAAGCGAAACACGCTGGGCGAGGAGTACAATGCGCCCTTTCGACGACCACACCATCAGGAACGACTGGTAGCCCAGTTCGGCTGAGGGGTCACTTCTTTGAACCAGGCTGTCGTTGGCG
>JBBRTW010000301.1:0-8807 GCA_038244055.1 Tepidisphaerales bacterium
ACCATCGTAGAGGTCGCTTTCGGCCACGCCCGTCTTCCGCGCCACTTCCTGCCGCCGCTTGGAATCCACCGTGAAGATCAGCGTCACCGGCCCCGGCCATAGCTTGCGAATGCAGCGCTTGCCGAGATCGCTCACCGCGCCCAGGTAGTTCATCGCATCGCCCGGCCGACCCAGATGAATCGTAAATGCCTTATTTTGCCTCGCCCCCCCGGCTTGACGCATGGCCTGCAATGCAGCGAGCCCGGCCGGTTGATTCAACACACCCGCGATGCCATAGACGGTTTCAGTGGGCACCACCACCAGCCCCCCCGCGCGCAAACGCTCGACTGCCAAGCGGATATGCGCATCGTAATCGCCTTCGAAGATGGAGAGCACCTGTGCGGGCATCGCTTGCGTGATTATCCGCAGGGGCGCGGCGAAGTGTCAAGCGGGGCCGGGAACTCGCTGGGCCATGGGCGACCTGACGAAAAAGGGGGACACAAACGAAAAAACGGGGACGACCTCCACCTGTCGTCCCCGCCATGCAATTCAAATTCTTCTATCAGCCGTGCCCTACGCCGCCGGCAGCGTGTCGAACTCCACCGCAACCCGATACCCGAATGTGCTCGCATCGCAGCGCACGATCCGCCCATACGCATCCCACCCGCGATTGGTCCCCTGCGGCGGGAAGAAAACCGTCACCCGCTCGCCCCTCTGCATCGGCGTATCGCACAACGCCGACAGCCCGCCCAGCGACAGATCCCTTAGCGACATGCTCACATGCGGCTGCTGGCAGGCCGGCAGCGAATTGTCCAGGCGCTTGCCTTCGATGCGGGCGTGGCACTCCTTGCGCGGGAAAATCCGGCGCTCCGATTCCTTGGGGGCCGTGAACCGATTGGGCATTTTGAGTAACGCGACCATATTGACGCTCCTGCTTTTTCGGTCATCCCGGACCCTTGTCCAATCGGGCATCCTTCGCCCAGTCGCACCTGGCAAGTGGTAATTTGCTCGCCGGGCCTCTGGCGAAAGCCCATGGGTGCGGTATGTTCATCGGCGCAAGTCGCGTAAACATTTACTCCTTTGCGGGTAACGATTAATCATGAAGCAAGCCGGCAAAAACACCCATGGAATTGTCTATCTCGTTGGCGCAGGTCCGGGAGATCCCGGCCTGATTACCGTAAAAGGCGCGCGATTATTGGAATCCGCCGAGGTGGTGGTTTATGACTATCTCTCCAATGCCCGCCTGCTGAGTTATTGCCCCCAGGCGGAAATCATCTACGTCGGCAAAAAAGCCGCCCACCACACCCTCACCCAGGAGCAGATCAACGCCCTCCTGGTCGAACAGGGCCTGGCCGGCAAACGCGTCGTCCGCCTCAAGGGGGGCGATCCCTTCGTCTTCGGGCGCGGCGGCGAAGAGTGCGAAGCCCTCGCGACCGCCGGCATACCCTTTGAAGTCGTTCCCGGCATCACCGCCGCCATCGGCGCTTCCTGCTACGCCGGAATTCCCGTCACCCATCGCGATTTCAATTCCTCTTTCACCTTCATCACCGGCCACGAGAAGGAAGAGGAGTACAAAGACCCCCAGGCCGCCGCCCGCGGCGCTGCCAGCGGGTCCTCCGACCTCGATTGGTCCCTCATCGCCAAACTTCCCTGTATCGCCTTCTACATGGGCGTGAAATCCCTCCCGCGCATCTGCGGCCGCCTGGTCGAAAACGGCATGGACCCCAACATGCCCGCCGCCGCCATCCGCTGGGGCACCTGGCCACAGCAGCGCACCGTCGCCGCAACCGTCGGCACTCTCGCGGCCGAGGTCGAGCGCGCCGATCTCCAGCCCCCCGCCCTGACCATCATCGGCAAAGTCGTTTCCCTCCGACCCATCATGAACTGGTTCGAAAAACGCCCGCTTTTCGGCCAGACCATCATCGTCACCCGCACCCGCCAGCAGGCCTCCGATCTGACCACCCAACTCGAATCGCTCGGCGCGGAAGTGATCGAAGCCCCCACCATCGAACTGGCTCCCGCGAAAGATCAGGCACGCATCGACCAGGTCCTCGCCGGCGCATCGACCTACGACTGGATCGTCTTCACCAGCGCCAACGGCGTCGAATTCACCAAGCAGCGCCTGCTGGAAAACAAGCTCGATGTCCGCGTCTTCGGAAACGCGAAATTCGCCGCCATCGGCCAGGCTACCGCATGCGCCATCCGCGAGAAACTGGCCATTGCCCCCGACCTCTCTCCCGATCGTTTTGTCGCCGAAGCCCTCGCCGATGAATTCGAAAAACTCGGCCAGATCAAAGGCAAACGTTTTCTCCTCCTCCGCGCCGACATCGCCCGCCCGATCCTCCGCCAGCGCCTCGAGCAGGGGGGCGCGGCCGAGGTTCTCGATCTGCCGATCTACGAGACGCGCACGGCGGCCGAGCTTCCCGCCCCGATGCTGGCCGCCCTCGATAGCGGACAGGTGAAGTGGGTGACCTTCACCAGCGCCAGCACCGCAACCAATTTCGCGCAACTGCTGGGCACGGATTACGCCGCCCGCCTCAAGAACATCAAGATCGCCAGCATCGGCCCCATCACGACCCAGGCGCTGACCTCCCTCGGCCTGCAACCGACGGTCCAGGCCGATCAGTTCGACATTTGCGGGCTGGTGGATGCGATCGAAAAGGAAACAAGCCGAGCCTGATGCATCCCATCGCTCTGCCGAAATCCACGCATCAGGGTCAGGAGCCGGCCACCATGAAGGCCCCTTACGCTGATAGTCGTCCCCCGGCTCCTGACCCTTTCAGTCAATCAGCGGATGATTTCAGCAGAGCAGCACAACTCCAAGCTCTTTCAACTTCGCCGCGATGCGATGCACCGCCCGATGCACCCGATCATCGCCCCCGAAAAATTGGCTCAACTCCATAAGCGCCTTCTCCCCCCCACGCCTCGAATATATGTTGGCGAAATCAACCATAAATCGCACCCCATCTAATCCAGCAAATCCACGACAGTCAAGAACGTAGCTTAACATTCCAATGTTGAGTCCGCCCGTCAAACAACGACCGCCCGCGATAGCAAGCAACTCGACATTCCGATATCGAGCCCCTCCAGTCAATTCACCGTCCCATCAATCGCAAAAGGAAACTCGACATCGGAATGTCGAGCTACGACAAATCCCCAAAAGAAACCGGGATGACCCGAAGGCCATCCCGGCATGTTGGCATTTCGCTTTATCGCGGCCTTCGAATCGCGGATCCAATCCGCAATCCGCAATCCCAAATCCGCAATCCCCTACTTGCTCTCTTCCAGAATCGCCGCCTTCACGTTCGCCGGCACTGGAGCATACTTCAGCGGTTCCATCACGCTCGAAGCCCGGCCAGTCGACATCGAACGCAGTTCCGTCGTGTAGCCGAACATTTCGCTCAGCGGAACTTCCGCCTCCACGATGCGCGTGTTGCCGCGCTGATCCGAGCTCAGGATCATCCCGCGGCGGCGATTGAGATCGCCCACCACGTTGCCCACGAACTCTTCCGGCGTCGTCACCACGACCTTCATGATCGGCTCCAGAATCGTCGCACCGGCCCGCATGACCGCGTCCTTGAACGCGATCGACCCGGCCAGTTCGAACGCGATCTGCGAGGAGTCCACCGCGTGCGAGCTGCCATCCGTCAGCGTGATCTTCGCGTTGATCAGCGGGTAGTTCGCCAGAACGCCCGTCTTGGCCGCCATGCGGGCGCCGTACTCGACCGAGGGAATGTATTCCTTCGGGATCGAGCCGCCGAACACCTTGTTCTCGAAGGCGATGCCGTCTTTCCAGGCGACCTTCTTGAGAATGTCCGCATCCAGCGGCTTGCCATCCGCGCCCAGGCCGTTGAACGGCTCGAGGCTGATCGTGCAATCGCCGAACTGGCCGCGGCCGCCCGACTGCTTGACGTGCTTGCCGCGCACATCGGTGACCTTCTTGGTGATTGTTTCCTTGTAAGCCACGCGCGGCTTGCCGACGATCACATCCACCTTCATGTCCCGCGTCAGTTTCGTCCGCAGGATTTCCAGGTGCAGTTCGCCCATGCCGGCGATGATCGTCTGCCCGGTTTCTTCATCGTAGTTGGCCTGGAAGGTCGGATCTTCGCGCTTCAGCGAAGTCAGCGCCTCGCCCAGCTTCTGCTTGTCGGCCGCCGTCTTGGGCTCGATCGACATGCTGATGACCGGCTCGGGGAAGGTCATCTTCTCCAGCACGATCGGGTGATCCATGTCGCAGAGCGTGTCGCCCGTGAGTACATCCTTCACGCCGATGCACGCCACGATGTCGCCGGCTTCCGCCAGGTCGATCGGGTTGCGGTCCGCCGAGTGCATCTGGAACATTCGGCTGACGTTCTCGCGCGTTCCCCGGCTGGCATTGAGCACGCGCGTGCCCTTTTCCAGTCGGCCGGAATACACGCGAACGTAGGTCAGCGCGCCGTGCTGATCGTTGACGATCTTGAACGCCAGCCCGCAGAAAGGCTCCTCGGGAACCAGCTTGCGGACGATTTCCTTGTCCAGATCGCGCGGATCGTGGCCGGTGATGTGGTCGATGTCGGTTGGGGCCGGCAGGTAATCGATGACCGCGTCCAGCAACCGCTGCACGCCGACGTACTTCAATGCCGAGCCGCACAGAACCGGGTGCATCTTGAAGGAGATCGTGGCCGCGCGGATCGCCTTGCGAAGCTCCGCCTCGGTCGGCACTTCGCCGGTCAGATACTTCTCCATCAACGCATCATCGGTTTCCGAAACCTTCTCGATCAGGTCCGCGCGCCACTTGGCCACGCGCTCCTTCTCATCGTCCGGGATCGCCTTCTCGGTGATGGTCTTGCCCTTGTCCTTGTCGCCGTTGGCCACATCGTAATAAATCGCCACCTGGCGGATCAGGTCGATCATGCCTTTGAAGGTCGAGCTCTGCCCGATCGGAATCTGCACCGCCACCGCCGGCGCGCCCAGGCGCTCGCGGATGGAGTTGAAGCTGAAATCGAAGTCCGCGCCGATCTTGTCCATCTTGTTGATGAAGCAAAGACGGGGCACTTTGTACTTGGTCGCCTGACGCCAGACGGTTTCAGACTGCGCCTCGACGCCTTCCTTGCCGTCGAACACCGCCACCGCCCCGTCCAGCACGCGCAGCGAACGCTCCACCTCGACCGTGAAGTCGACGTGGCCGGGCGTGTCGATCAGGTTGATCGTGTACAGTTCCCCGTTGCGGGTCCACGGGCAGGTCGTGGCCGCCGACTGGATCGTGATGCCGCGCTCCTGCTCATCCTGCAGCGAGTCCATGACGGCCGTGCCTTCATGCACTTCGCCCATCTTGTAGATCTTGCCCGTGTAGAAAAGAACGCGCTCGGAGACCGTGGTCTTACCGGCGTCGATGTGGGCTGCAATTCCAATGTTCCGAATCTTGGTCAGGTCGCGTGACATATCTTCCTCTGCTGCTCTGCTTTCGCCGGATAGCGCTGCCTGGCTCCACTTGAACCATGCCATGCCGCCCGTGCGATTCGCTTTGGCGTCTAATCTGTGCTGTTTATATGAACAATGAACCCGCGGCAGAACCGATCATTCTTCTCCGCGGCAATCGTCTAATCCGTTGGCGACTGCCTTCCCCGGTTCTCCGGGATCGGCCCCTGCGGGGTCTGTTGCGCCTTCCCACTTGATCGGGCCGGGGGGCGTCACATGCTGCTGCGCGAAGCTCATGCCGACCCCTGCAGGGCTTCGGTCAGCATGTCGAGTTAAATCGGCCCGATCTTCATCTTGGCTCCTGTTCGGGTTCGCCGCGAGTCTCAGTCACGCGGGTTAAGCCTGGAGAGGGGGAAGTAATCTACAAATCTCTGGCACCCCGTCAAGATGATTGCATCGGCCTACCGCCTCTGACAGTCGAAATCTCGCTGCCGAAATCCTACCTGCTACCAGGGTCAGGAGCCGGCCACCAGAAACTTCAACCAAGCGGCTGACGATTCCCCGGCTCCTGGCCCTTTCTTGCCGAAATCCTCCAATTTGCCCGAAGTTCGTTCCCCAAGCCCCACCTGCCCTGAAACGGTCAGGGTCCGACTGTCATCCTCGACCTCTCCATAACCGCAAATTTCCCCGAATTCAGCATCCAGAATTCATCATTCAGCATTTCCCTCATGCCTGTCCGTATTTCACCCACTTCCCGCGAACCCTCGAATTGTAGAGTTCGTAATAGCTGTGTGGGCACGAACCTCCAGGTCGACCCCTCAAATCCCCCCTCTAAAAGGCCCTATTTCATATCGTGAAGTCTGTCACAAAGTCATGTCTGGGAAGACTTTGTCGAATATCGGGGATTACCCCCGAAATCACATAAGTCACAACGCAACGAATTCCGATATTGGTAGAGAACCTACCAGACACATGCGATACGCAGCGATTTATTTTCCGCTCCTAATCCTCCTCGCCGGAATGTGGGCACAGCCCCATCCCACCAGCGCGGAAGCCAAACCCCCGTTTGCCGAACAAACCCAACTCGCCTCCACCGAAGCCGATTTCGACCTCGACCGCCCGGCCGACCAGTTTGAAAACAACAAAACGAACCCAACCACTCCCGCGCTGACCGTTAGCGATTTTAACAAAACGAACCCACCTTCAATTTCCGCCCCCGCCACCCAACCTTCGGCCCTGCCCCAGTTTAAGACCGTCCGTGGCGCGGAAGGCCACTGGCGTCTGGCCCAAACGCATGCCGGTGTGTGGTGGTTCCTCTCACCTGAAAACAAACCCGAATTCCTCAATACCGTCACCACCGTCCAGCCCTACCAGCTCGCCCGCGACAAAGACGGCCCGGCCTTCGTCTCGGCCGACTACGATGGCGGCCTCTCCCAGAACGGCAATCTCGACGCCTGGGCCACCCGCACCCTCACCCGCGTCCATGAAACCGGCTTCAAAGGCCTGGGTGCCTGGTCCCACCCCGTTTTCCACAAGTTCGATGTCCCGGTCACCCGCGATCTGAACGTCTGGTCCTGGATGCACGGCCCGGCCCGCCGCTTCTATGCCCCCGAATTCGCCACCGGTGCCGATGATGCCATTCGCACCCAGGTCGAGCCCCTGAAAGAAAATAAAAATCTCGTCGGATACTTCATCGATAACGAAATCGACTGGGGCGACCACACCTCCGGCCCGGGCATTTATTTCGACTATCTCGCCCCCACCGACCCCAGCCGAGTCGAGGTCGTCAAGGTCATCCAATCCGTCTGGAGCACCCCCGAAGCCTTCAATAAGGATTGGCAGATCACCATCAAGGATTGGAAAGACCTCGATAAGTTCAACACCCTTCCCCGCCAGCCCCAGGGTCCCTATGCCCGGCTCTTCTCCGCATGGTTGTCCCACCTGGCCGAGGATTATTTCCGCCTGACCACTCAGCTCATTCACAAGTACGATCAGAATCACCTGATCCTCGGCGTGCGCTTCAAAGGCTACGCCCTTCGCGAAGTCGTCCGCGCTTCCCGCGGCTACACCGATGTTCAATCCATCAACTACTACCCGGCCGATGCCCGCCTGGATTCAGAACTCTTCCGCATGATGCACGAGCTCTCCGGCCAGCCGGTCATGCTCTCCGAATACTCCTTCCATGCCCTCGATGGCCGCTCCGGCAATCGCAATACCGTCGGCTTCGTCGGTCAGGTCCTCGATCAACAGGCCCGCGCTGATGGCTACCGCCAGCTCACCACCCGCCTGGCCAAGGTCCCCTGGATCATCGGTGCCGACTGGTTCCAGTGGAATGATGAGCCCCCCTCTGGCCGGGCCAACGATGGTGAAGATGCCAACTTCGGCCTGGTCGATATCGATGACAAGCCCTACAACGAACTGACCGATGCGGTGCGGCAGACCACGCCGCTGCTCAATGGCCTGCATGCGGAATCGGACAAGGTCGATGGCCGGGATGTCTGGCGCGAATCCTTCGCCGATAAGCCGGTGGCCCGCATTCCGTATCTGGAAAAGACCCCGCGCATCAATGGCGAGCTTTCCGATTGGCCGGCCGCGGCCCGCGTTGAAGGCATGCGTCACTCGCCGACCGTCGGCCTGGAACGCTCCAAGATTCCCGTCCCCAACGTCTTCATGGGCTGGCGCGAAGAGGGCATCTATCTGGCGGCCGAGGTCTTCGACAATGACATCCAGGGCGCGCCCGCACAGGGCTGGTGGTGGACCCGCGACAATGTCGAGTTCTGGATTTCCACCAAGCCGGTCGCCTCGGATCAGGATGGCTACGATAAGTATTGCCACCAGTTCTTCTTCGTCCCCAACAACTTCCCGGCCGAGGATGGCGTCGCCGGCACGGTCGGCCAGTGGCATCGCGATGGCGACAACCTCAAGGACAACCTGATCCCGCACCCGGACATCAAGGAAGTCTGCCGGATCTTCCCCGACCGCTACATCATCGAGATGTTCATCCCCGCCAAGGCGCTCAACGGCTTCGATCCGAAAAAGCAGCCGGCCCTGGCCTTCAACTTCCACGTCCGAAACTTCCAGCACGCCCTGGATTACTTCTGGAGCGCCCCCAAGGACGTGCTCACCCAGCTCCGCCCCAACACCTGGGGCCCGATCTACCTCGAACTCCCCGCCGGCAGCAAACCGCGCAACGTCGAAGCCCTCAAGACCAGCAAGCCGGCCCACGCTCCGGCCAAGGCGATCCCGGCCGTGCCGTCATTGCCCACAGTGTCCATTGTGAATTGAGTGTTTAGCCCGCATTTCTCACCAGCCCGCCGGTCCGGCCGGATTTTCTGATCGTGGCGGTGTCCGTGGTCGGGTTCGGCGGATCGTTGGGGTCATTCGCATGGTCTGCGCGGTCTTGACGCGTTCCATCGGCGGGGATTCTTCGC
>JBBRTW010000302.1:0-8796 GCA_038244055.1 Tepidisphaerales bacterium
GTTTGCAGGGGATCAGCGATTCCTACTACGAGGCCGCCAAGATCGATGGGGCCGGTCCGTGGGCCCGCTTCCGCCACATCACCCTGCCGCTGATCACGCCGATGATTTTCTTCAACCTGGTGCTGGGCGTCATCGGCGCGTTTCAGACTTTCACGCAGGTCTTCATCATGACCGGCAATACCGGAAACCCGCCCGGCGGCCCGGATAACTCAACGCTGATGTACGTCGTCTATCTCTACCGGCAGGCGTTCGAATATTTCCAGATGGGCCGCGCCAGCGCCATGGCCTGGATTCTCCTGGCGATCCTGCTCCTTTTCACCTACGTCCAGTTCCGCCAGAGCCGCAGGTGGGTGCATTATGAAGGGGGGGAGGATGATTAGGCGCGCGATGCTTTACGGAATCGCCCTCCTCGGTGTGGTCGTGCTCCTGGCTCCATTTCTTTGGACCCTCAGCACCTCCCTCAAAACCCGCCAGCAGGTTTACTCCCAGCCGGCGCAGATGATCCCGACGACCTTCTGGTGGCAGAAGCCGGGCGCTGCCGAGGCGCTTCAAGTAGCGGTGCGCGAAACCATCCGCGAGCCGGCCGTCCTGATCTCGCCGACTCAGGGCACGCGCCAAGGCCAGATCATCGCCCTCCGCAAGGTCGTCTGGGATGAACTGGGCGGCCGGGTCAAACTGCGCGCCCTCCCCGACCCGGTCGAGGCGAAACTGATCGAAGATCGCCCGGCCGGCGTCGCGGAGATTTCCATCCTGAATCCGCCCGAGGGCCGTGCGCAGCAGACCTTGTTCGTCTCGCCCGCCGAGATCACCGAACGCGCCGACCCGCAGTTTTCCAACTACCGCGAGGCATGGAATGCCTTCGCGCCGGTGAACTTCGGCTGGTTCGTCCTCAACACTTTCACCATCACGCTCATCGCCATCATCGGCCAGACCCTTTCCTGCTCGCTGGTCGCCTACGGCTTCGCCCGCTTTCGCTTTCGCGGCCGAAAACCGCTGTTTCTCCTGCTCCTCTCCACCATGATGCTCCCCAGCCAGGTGACCCTCATCCCCGTCTTCCTCATCGGGCGCAAGCTCGGAATGATCGACACCTTTGGCCCGTTGACCCTCCCCGCCTGGTTCGCCCAGAGCGCTTTCAGCATCTTCCTCCTCCGCCAGTTTTTCATGACCATCCCGCGCGATCTCGATGAAGCCGCGATGATCGATGGCTGCGGGCCGCTGCGTTTCTGGTGGCAGATCCTGATGCCCCTCTCCAAACCCGCGATCACCACCGTCGCCGTGCTCGGATTCATCGCCCACTGGGACGATTTCTTCGGCCCACTGATCTATCTCTCCAGCCTCCCCAAATACACCGTCAGCCTCGCCCTGCGCCTCTACGCCGATCAGCAGCAGACTGAGATTCATCTCCTCATGGCCGCCGCCCTGATCCATATCGCGCCGGTGCTGGTGCTGTTCTTCATTGCCCAGCGCTATTTCGTGAAGGGCGTCGCAGTGAGAGGAATCGGCGGCGAAACGTGATGACTGCGATGAAAACTAAGTTTGCGATGAAAACTAAGTTTGCGATGAAAGCTAAGTTTGCGAGGAAAACTAAAAACTAAAAACTTAAAGCAGCGAAGCATTCTTGCCGGCCCGCGCTTGCAAGACACGATTCTCAAGGGGTCATGCTGAGCGCAGCGAAGCATCTTGCATGTAGGCTGGGGGACATTCGAAAGATCCGGGCGGCCTCGACGTTCGAAGCAAGATCCCTTCGGCAAGCTCAGGGCAGGCTCTTCGCAAGCTCAGGATGACAGTACCGCCTCAGGATGACAGTACCGCCTATTTCGGGACCCTCTGAGTTTTTAGTTTTGTCCGCCTTCGCAGCTTTAAGTTTTTCGTTTTTCGTTTTTAGTTTTGTCGAACTACGGTTTCCCATAATTCCTCGCCGAATCATCGATAATCAGAACCCAATCCTGCTTCGCCCCCGCGCTGGGGGCTGCGAACACGACATTCCCCGACTTCGCTATCGTCGTCACCGCCGATGATCGCCCCGTGCGCGGGCTGTACCAACGCACGTTCACCTGCGTGCCCGAAAGTTTGCCGAGGTTGATCGTCACCGACCCGCCACTGGCCAGGTAAACAAACGCATAGGAGCCATCGGCCGCGCGCGTCGCCTGATTGTGATTCGCCCCCGTCCCGGCCGCGCTGACCAGCAGCGATTGATCCGGCACCCGATTCAGCAGCGGCCGCGAGCCCATCAGCCGCGCGATGTACCGCATCGAATACGCTCCCAGCGAATTGAGCGAATCCTTCCAACTGGCATCGGCGAACTCATTGTTGTCGGCGGCACTTTTGGCGAACTGCCAGACATTGTTATTGCCGAAGGTCACTCCATGCGCGCCGGCGAACAGGGCCCAGTAGTCGGTCTTGCGCACGTCCCAGTCGGTGGCGCGGGGATTGGCGGGGTTGATGCCGTAGGGGATGTCTTCGTAAACCGGCTCGATATCCATCGCCGGCCGGTGCGGCGTGCGGGCGTAGTCGGCCGCGATCAGCGTGTAGTTGGTCGCGTTGGCGCCGTGGCCGGAGACGACATTGTTCATATCCAGCCAGGCATCGTTATTGAACCAGGTCGCCGAAGTCTGGAGGTAGGTCGGATGGTACTGGACGGTGAGCTTCGTCACATCGCGATTGGTCGCTCCCCGCGCGATCCCGGCCACGACTTCGCGCCACAAATTCGGCCCCAGTGGGTTGTCGTTTCCCGCGACATCGCCCCCCATGGTCCAGATGATCTTGGCCGTCCCATAGCGCCGGCCCAGGAATCGGCCATATTGCCAGGCCGAGATGGCGTCGAACTTTCCATCGGCCGACCAACTGCTGTCGAGGGGCACCATCGCAACCCACAGGCCGAGTGAATTGGCCTTTGCGACGACGTAATCGACATATTGGAAATAGGCCTCGTTGGGGGTCAGCGGGTCATTGTTGACGAAGGCCTTGTCACCGTAGGCGTTGCCCTTGCTGAAGCGCGCGTTGACCTCGGGCTCGATGACCGTAAAGCCCAGGGCGGCGCGGCTGGAAAGATAAAGATCGGCCTCGGCGCGAGTGGTTTTGTCGAAGAGATGCCAGGCCGCCTCGCCCATGTAAAAGAAGGGTGTGCCATCGGGGTAAGTCAGTGCATGCCCATCGGCGCTGGCGATGAGCTGATTGACGTTGGCGTTGCGGAGTGCGAGGGTCTTGCCGCTTTTGAAAGGGGTCGCGCGAAGGGTGGCCGCGCCCGCTGAAGATTGTCGCAGAGCCAGCGTTTTCCCGCTCTTCCCGGCCGAAACAGTCAACGCCGCCGGCGCAGGCGCGGTCTGCGTTACCGATGAGCCGGAGACGGACAAAAACGTGCGGTCTTCGAGTGGCTCGAAGAGCGGTGCGGGGGATTTCGGCCTGGATTTCGACATGTGCGGCATTGTAGGCGGTGGAACTTGCATTAGGGAACGTCGGGTTTTGTATTCAAGACGCCGGAGAGCAAACCTGAATTACGTCAATTCTTACCCATGCCACCCAACCGATCTCGCCTTGATTTTCGCAATGCCCACAACCAGATTGAATATCGAAGAATTGACCCGCGCCGGCGGACGCGCCAAAGGCCTGGGCGGAGCGATCACTACCGGCGGCGATGGAATTGTCGCGGCCGATGATGGAGTTCCTGAAAGCGATGTCGATGTCGATGACGATGAAGCGGATGGTGATGACGTCGTCGTCGTATCGATCACCGCCATCGCGCCCGGCGCGGCCGCGGGGACCGCCGCCCCCGCCGCCGGCGCGATCCCGACGCCCGGTGCCCCATACCCTTTGGCCACATTGTCCATCACCAGGATCCAGTCCGTGCCGGTTGAGGGCGGGATGAACTGCCGCGTTCCCGGGTTGCCGACCCGGCCGATATACGTCGAGCTTCCATCGCGCGGGTTGTACCACCAGCTATCGACGTTGGGCCCGCCGACTTTGGTCATGTTCACGGTGAAGGTCTGCCCGCTGGCCGAGTAGACCATCGCGTACGCGCCATCCGAGGCGCGGGTGGCGCCGATGTAATTCCCACCGGTCAGCGCGCTGGTGGTGAGGATCGATTGATCGGGCACGCGCATCAGATACGGCCGGGATTGGATGAGCCGCCGCAGGAATTTCATCTCGACCGCGCCCGGATAGCTTAGCGCGGTCTGCCAGGTCTTCTTATAAGGGAATTGCGCCGACAGTTTCGTGTTGAACTCATAAATTTCCCAGTTGCCGTAGGTCGCGCCGAACGTGCCGGCGAATGTCGCCCAGTAGAGTTTCTTGCGGACATCGTAATCCGTCAGTGGCGGTAAGGCCGGGTTCAGGCCGTTGGGGATGTTCTCGTAATTGGGCTCGAAATCGAGCACGGGTCGGATGTACGGTGAAGTGCGCGCGTAGTCGGCGCTGGCCAGCGTATAGGCCAGGCTTGAATCGCGGGTGTGGCCTGATTCATAGGAATTGAAGCTAAGCCACGAATCGTTTTGAAACCAGGTGGATGATGAGGGGGGCGAGCCGTTGGGGTGATAGGTGATCAGGTGCGATCCGCCATCGCCCGCGATCAGCCCGGCGGCCATGGATCGCCAGATCGCCGCCGCCTGCCCGGTGCTGTCTTCGCCCGGAGCATCGCCGCCCAGAACCCAGATCAGGTTGGGCTGGTTCTTGTAGCGTTTGGCCAGCCAGTTCGTGTAGGCGTAGCCGGTGGTGGCATTGAACTCGCGATTCGTCGTGGCGCTGACCGAATCGCCCCAGGTTGGCAGCATGGCGACGTACAGCCCCAGTTCGTTGGCCTTGTTCAAAATGTAATCGATGTACTTGAAATACTGTTCGTTGGGTTGAGTAACATCGCCATTGACGAAGACGCTGTTGCCCTTGATGTCCGAAGTGCTGATGTCGCTGTTGTAAGCCGCCGCGTAGATCACCGAAAACTCGCGCGCGGCGCGGTCGGTCAGATACTGGTCCGCCTCGGTGGCCTGGGTCCTGAAGAAGAACCGCCACGCCGTGTCCGCCATCCAGAAAAACGGATTGCCATCGCTGCGCTCGATGAAACGCTTGTTCGTGCTCACGCGCAGAGCCCCCGGAAGCTGCGCTATGCTCATCGGCGTTGGATCGGCGATGGCCGTCGTCGTCGCCGGGTCGCCGACGAAGAGGAAATCGGTGGGGATGACCTGCTTGGCGATGCTCGGCCCCGTCCACGAAAGCTGGGCCGACGCCGATGCCGAAGTATCGAGGTATTCGATCTTGATCTTGTGCAGCCCGGCCGCCAGCGTCAGCGCCCCCGTATTCCACTCCGTCAGCGCCGTACTCGTCCAATGATCGATCTTCAATCCATCATCCACCCACACCCGCGCCCCCTCATCGGCCTTGAAATAAAGCGTGTAACTCCCGGCCGACGGCGCTTGAAACAACCCCTGCCAGCGCGCGGTGAAGGTGCTGGCCTCGATCCGCGCATCGGGCGCGGCCGTCCCCCAGTCGAAATTAACGGTTGGGTCCACGCGGGTAATGTCCGTGCCCGCCAGCGTGGTTTCGTTGTAATACGTCGCCAGCAGGCCATTGCCGAGCGTGGTCGCGTTGGAGGCCGGGACGAGTTGCTTCGCCTGGCTGGCGCTCTGCCATTCCAGTTTGGCCGACCCGGCATTTTCATCCTGGTAATATTCCAGCACGAGATCGTACGACTGCCCCGCCGTCAGGGCCATCGTCGCCGTATTCACCGGCGCGGTCTGCGCCAGCGTTTTGTACATGTTGTTGTAGAGCAGCTTGAAATCGGCATTGCTCACCGTGCCATCGCCGTTGTAATCGCTCTCCGGGCCGCTGGTGCCGAGTTGCCGCTCGAGGAGCTGGTAGTCATTGAAGCTGACGACCCCATCGCGATCCGCATCCCCCGCCAGCGCTGAGCGGTCGGCCCAGCGATCGATCAGAAGCTGCCCGCCCACGTACAGCCGCACCCCATCATCGGCCGTCAGCGTGAACGTGTACGTCTGCGAATATGCGGGCTTGATCTTCCCCGTCCACCGTGCTGAATAAGTCATCGGCGCGATCCCCGCCGCCGGGGCCGCGCTTTGCCAGTCGAAATTGATCTGCGCATCGCTGCGCATGTACGCGGGATTGGTCAGGTCCGCATTGTTGAAATAAGTCCCCGTAAACCCGGCCAACAGAATGCGCGCTTCAATCGATTCGACAATCGCGCCAGTCCCCTCTCCTCCGGTCCCCTCTCCTGTACTCGGGAGAGGGTGAGGGTGAGGGTCTTGTCTTACTCCCTCTTCCAAGCGGCGCAAGGTCAGCCAATCCGCCGAGTTGCTTAACCACCGCGCGGGAGAGGCCGGGGGCGAGGGGTCTTTTTGCCGTGAAAACAAAGTTGCTTTCCCATTCCGACGAAGACCCTCACCCCCGACCTCTCCCGAGTACAGGAGAGGTGGCAGGACATCATTTAATGTTCGCGAACGAGGATTCTTCATCGCACAATCAAAACCAACCCGCGCAGCGGGCCGGCGCCTCCAACAATGCTGCTCCAGGGTCAGTATGGAGTAATCCACCAGCCCGCCCGCGGTCAATGAAAAAATACCGGCGTTCAAATCGCCATCGGCCGATAAATCGCCCGCCAAACTTGCGATGCGCCCCGTTTGCCCCGCGCCGCCCGTTCGCGCCGATGGCAAACCCGCATAGAATCAATCCCCTATGCCGACCGAGCCGAGCCCACAGGCTTCCCAACTTCCCCAGCCGCCCGCGCCCGCGCCATCGGCCCAATCCGCCAGCGCCGCACAAGCCGTTGGCTACGCCGGCCCGGCCACCCCTCGCCCCGCCGGCGTTTTCGGCCGGCTCATCGGCATGCTCCGCCCCTGGTACGGCATCATCGCCATCAGCGTGGTTCTCCTGGTCATCGCCGGAATGTGCGAAATCTTCCCTGCCTTCATCTGGAAATACGTCGCCGATGATGTCGCCACCCAGCGCCCCTCCTCCCCCTGGATGGCCTCGCTCGCCTCGCTGAATGGGCGCATTACCGATCCCTACATGCTCGTTCTGTCGGCCGTCATCTGGCTGATCGGCGTCTACGCCGTCGGCGAGCTTCTCGGCACCATCGAAAATAATCTCCTCAGCCGCGTCGCCCAGAAATTCATCCTCCGCCTCCGCAACCAGGTCTACCACAAGCTCCAGACCCAGAGCCTGGCCTACCTCCAGCGCCAGCACACCGGCGACCTGATGAGCCGGGCCACCAGCGATGTCGAAGAGCTGCAGACCTTCATCGTCAGCGGCATCGATGTGATTCTCGGCGAAGGAATCATGTGGCTGGTCACCGTCGCCGTGGTCATGTACATGGACTGGCGCGTCGCCAGCGTCTCGCTCGCGCCGCTGGTGCTGGTCTTCTTCCTGCTCCGCACCTTCAACGCGCGGATCAAGCCCATCTACACCGCCGCCCGCGAGCGCCTCGGCGATGTCTCCACCCGCCTCCAGGAAAATCTCGCCGGCGTCGTCGTCATCAAAATCTTCGGCCGGGAAAAAGCCGAGGCCCAGCGCTTCGAGCAGGCCACCCGGGCCCATTACGACCAGCAGATCCGCTCGATCAACGCCCGCAGCCTCTATTTCCCCTTCGCGCGCACCGTGGGCTTTCTCTCCAATGTCTTCATGATTGGCGTGGGCGGCTATTTCCTGCTCAAGGAGCGAAATGTCCCCGGCGGTTTCACGCTCGGCACCTTGATCATGTTCCGCGCCTACTGGTGGCGGCTCTTCGGGCCGATCCAGACACTGGCCCGCGTGAACGACATGGTGCAGCGTGCCGTCGCCGCCGGCCGGCGCGTGATCGAAGTGCTCGACTCACCCGATGAGCTTCCCGATCACGCCGATGTCAAACCCGTCTCCAATCCGCGCGGGCTGCTGGCCCTGAAAAATGTCACCTTCGCCTATGAGGCCGAGTCGTCCGCATCGGCCGGTAAGCGCGATGTCGGCCGCGATGCAAACGCTGATGCGAACGGCGATGCCAGCCGCGATGCCAACCGCGATCCCGAATCCCCCGGCCCCGAGGCCCCGCGCTCCACCACCGTCCTGCACAATCTTTCCCTCCAGATCATCCCCGGCCAGACCGTCGCCCTCTGCGGGCCCAGCGGCTCCGGGAAATCCACCGTGCTCAATCTGCTGCTGCGCTTCTACGATCCCATCGAAGGCCAGGTCACCCTCGATGGCCGGGATATCCGCTCGATCACGCGCGATTCCCTGCGGCGGCTTTTCGCGCTGGTGCAGCAGGAATCGTTCCTCTTCAACGATTCCATCCTCGACAACATCCGCTACGGCCACCCCGAGGCGACGATGGACCAGGTCATCGCCGCCGCCCGCGCCGCCAACGCCCATGAATTCATCACCCGCCTCCCCCACGCCTACGACACCAAAGTCGGCGAGCGCGGCGTGCGCCTCTCCGGCGGCCAGAAACAGCGCATCTCCATCGCCCGCGCGTTTCTCGCCAACCCGCATGTCCTGCTCCTCGATGAACCCACCAGCAGCGTCGAGCCCGATTCGGAAATGGCCATCATCGCCGCCCTCGATCGCCTGATGGCCGGGCGGACGACAGTCCTCACCAGCCACCGCCCCAGCCTGATCCTGCAGGCCGACTACGTCTACGTTATCGAAAATGGCCGGGTGAGCGAGCAGGGGAGTCCGGAAGAACTGCGCAATTCGGCCGGGTGGTTCTCCAGATTTATCCGCTCGGCGGCGGAGGGGGCGGTGATTGAAGAGGGACTGTCAGCGTAAGACGCAGCCGCGACGCCATGAGAGTTTTTGGGTGCCATGCTTAGACCCGCCGAAAAC
>JBBRTW010000303.1:0-8793 GCA_038244055.1 Tepidisphaerales bacterium
ATGAGGTCTTCGAGCTCTTCGCGGAGCTTGTCGACTTCAGCGCCCTTGGGGCCAATGACCAGGCCGGGACGGGCGGTGCGGAGGGTGACGGTCACTTCTTCGCGGGTGCGCTCGATCTCGATCTTGCTGACGGCGGCGAATGGCGGCTTGCGGTTGAGCTTCGCGTCGACGTACTGCCGCAGCTTGAAGTCCTCGATCAGGAACGCGCCGTACGCGGCCTTGGGGGCATACCACCGCGAACACCAGTCCTCGGTGATGCCGACCCGGAAGCCGACTGGATTTACTTTTTGACCCATGGTTGTCTCAGTTGCTGACAGCTAGTTGCTAGTTGCTGGTTTTTAGTTGTTAGTTGAAGAATTGCTAGCAACTAGCAACCAACAACTAGCAACTAACTCCATCTACTTCTTCCGTTCATCCAGCGACACCACCAGGTGGCTGGTCCGCTTCATGATGTCGTACGCCTTGCCGCGATCCTTGGGCATGAAACGCTTCATCGTCGGACCCGGATCGGCCCAGGCTTCCTTGACGTACAGGCTGCCGGTGTCGGCCTCCTGCTCGCCGGCGTTGGCGACCGCCGACTGCACGACCTTGCTGACCAGCACGGCGGCGCGCTTCTTCGAGAACTTGAGCACCGCCAGCGCGTCTTCGACATCGCGGCCGCGGATCAAGTCCAGGATCAATCGCGCCTTTCGCGGGGCGATCCTGCAGAACCGATGGGTGGCTTTGAACGGCATCTTCAAACCTTTCTTCGTTCCCGGGCTTTGGCCTCTCGGCCCACCGGTACTCCGCTATGCCGCGATCACAACATTGTGCCGCGGTACGCATCCGGCCCCTGAGGCCCGATGCGCGATTGACTCTTTGCAGGGCCTTACGCGGGCGCTGCGCCCGGAGCGAGGCTCTTGCGGCCGCTGTGGCCCTTGAACGTGCGCGTCGGGCTGAACTCGCCGAGCTTGTGCCCGACCATGTCTTCGGTCACGAAGACCTTGAGAAACTTGTTCCCGTTGTGGACCTCGAACGTATGGCCCACGAATTCCGGGATGATCGTGCAGGCCCGCCGCCAGGTGCGGAGAACCTGCTTGGCGCGGCGCTCGTTGAGGTTGGCAACGCGCTTGTACAGCTTCTCATCGACGAACGGACCTTTTTTGGCGCTTCTGCTCATGTTGATTGCGGGTTGTTAGTTGCTAGTTGTTAGTTTTGTTTCGTCATGCCACTGGTTGCCACTAGCAACTCGCAACCAGCAACTAACAACTCTTCTTAGAGGTTCACCGTCTGCGGACGCTGCTGGTGGGTGCCGAACTTGCGGCGGCGGAGGATCAACTTCTCCGAAGCCTTGCTCGGCTTGCGGGTGATTCCACCCTTGGCCGGGACGCCCGTCCGGCTCACCGGATGCCGGCCGCCGTTGGCCCGACCTTCACCACCACCCAGCGGATGGTCGATCGGGTTCATCGCCTTGGCGCGGGTGTGCGGACGAATGCCGCGATGGCGGCTGCGGCCGGCCTTGCCCAGGCTGACGTTGATCCAGTCGATGTTCGAGAGCTGCCCAATCGTCGCCCGGCAGGCGCTGCGGATACGACGCATTTCGCCGGAGGGCAGAATGATGACGGACCATTCTCCTTCCTTGGCGCCCAGGCGGGCGACGCCGCCCGCCGAGCGGCAGAGCTTGCCGCCCTGGCCGGGGTTCATTTCGACGTTGTGAATTTCCAGGCCCGAGGGCACATTCGCCAGCGGCATGGCATTGCCGATTTCCGGCGGAGCGGTCGGGCCGCTCTGGATGACCGTGCCCACGCGCAGCCCGTTCGGCGCCAGGATGTACGACTTCTCGCCATCCTCGTAGCGGATCAGCGCGATGAAGCAGGTGCGGTTCGGGTCGTACTCGATCGCCTCGACCTTGGCGGTGCAGGTGTCCTTGTTCCGCTTGAAGTCGATCATGCGGTAGAGCTTCTTGTTGCCGCCGCCGCGATGCTTGGCCGTGATCACGCCGTGGTGATTGCGGCCATTGGCGCGGATGCGCCCTTCGCAGAGGGATTTCTCGGGGCGGTTCTTGGTGATCACCGACTTGTAATCGATGACCGATCCAGCCCGGCGGCCCGCGGAAGTCGGCTTGTATTTTTTAATCGCCATGGTTTGTCTCAACTCTTAGAACAGATCGATGTGCGAATTCTCCGCGAGCACCACGACGGCGCGTTTCCAGGCGGGGGTGGAAGTCATCTTGGTCTTGGAGCGGCGGGGCTTGCCCTTGCGGTTCATCGTCCGCACTTCGCTGACCTTCACGTTGTAAAGCGCCTCGACCGCCTTCTTGATCTGCGGCTTATTCGCATCGCGATGCACCTGGAACGCATAAGCGTTGCGGGTCTGCTGCATGTGCGTGCTCTTCTCCGTGACCAGCGGCTTGATGATGACGTGTGTGTTGTCCATGGTAGTAGTTGCTGGTTGTTAGTTGCTAGTTGCTAGTTCCAGTTACGCGTTCTTCGTTGTCAGTTCAGTCCTCATCAGCCAGCCGCTAGCAACTAACAACTAGCAACTAGCAACTTCTCAAGCCAAAATCTGTTCCAGTCCATTCCTCGTCAAAAGCAGTGTGCGGTGCCGGAGCAGGTCCCAGGCATTGAGCTGGGCCACGGTCGTCAATGTCGTGCGGTCGATATTGCGGGCCGACTTCTCGATCGCATCGCTCCGCTCGGTCAGCGCCATCAGGCACGATCGATCGATGCCCAGCGCCTTGTACATCTGCGCGACCAGCTTGGTCTTCGGGCCGTCGATCTTGATCGAATCGACGACGCGGACGTCGTTGGCCTGCAGCTTCATCAGGATCGCGCTGTGCGTCGCCAGCCGGCGGGCCTTCTGCGGCATCGACAAACGCCAATCCTTGGGACGCTTCTGCTTGGCGTGGCCGCCGCCCTTCTTAATCGGGTTGCGGATGCCGCCGGTTCGGGCGTTGCCCGTCCCCTTCTGGCGGAACATCTTGCGGGTCGAGCCGGCCACTTCGCCGCGGGCCAGCGTGCGCACCGTGCCCTGACGCTGGTTGGCGTGGTACATCACCAACGCCTGCTTCAAAAGCGCCTTGCGAACTTCGCCGCCGAGCTTCGCCTCATCGACCTGGATCGTGTCGATCTTGCTGCCGGCCTGGTTGTAAACGGTCACTTCGATCATGGTCTTATCCGTTGTCAGTAGTCTGTTGTCAGTTGTGAGTTGCGATTCGCGTCTTTCAATCCGTGACTACCGATGCCTTAAGCCTCAACCTTCGCAACCCGGGCCGTGATGCTCTTGCGGATGTAAACGACCGCGCCGTTCGGACCCGGCAGGCATCCCTTGATCAGCAGAACGTTCTTCTCTACATCAACCTTCACCAGCGGATGATTGCGCGTCGTCACGCGGTCCATGCCCATGTGCCCGGCCATGCGGACGCCCTTCTTCGGCTTGCCGCACTGGCCGCGCCAGGTGGCGCGCGAGGCGATCGAGCCGGGTGACCGATGCTTGCGCTCGGTGCCGTGCGAAGCGCACTGGCCGCCGAAGTGATGGCGCTTCATGACGCCCGCCGTGCCCTTGCCCTTGCTCGTGCCGATGACATCCACATATTGAACGCCATCGAGGATTGATACGCCGACCACATCGCCGACCTTCTTGTCCGTGCCGGCCTTGGAGCGGCTTTCGGCGAAGTGGCGCCGCGGGCCGATCCCGGCCTTGGCACAGTGCCCGATCAGCGGGAAACTGCTGTACTTGGGCTTGATTTCTTCGTAGCCGATCTGAACGGCGTTATAGCCATCCTTCGAATCGGCCGTCTTGACCTGGGTCACGACGTTGGGCTCGACATGAACGACCGTCACCGGCACCACCGCGCCTTTGGCGTCGTACACGCGGGTCATTCCAATTTTCTTGCCAATCAATGCTGGATACATGTCATTTCGGATAGAGGAGCGGGAACCCAACAACAGTTCCGGCTCATACCCGTCCTCAAAGGGACGCTTAATTTATTGTGGTGCAGGCATCTGGCCTGCCATCACCACGATCAGACGAAAATAGGCCACCGCGACCCGTGGCCCGTTTCGGGGCTTGCCACCCGGAGGGGCGGCGGACTCTTGGATGAGTCCCACGGCGCGATTGCGACTAAAAACGCCCCTTAACGCGGGGGCGTATGCAAAACAAAAGAGGTTATCCTTGCTTGATCTTGACGAACACACCGGCCGGTACGACCAGCCTGTTGAGCGCCTCGATCGTCCGGGCGGTCGGCTCGTAGATGTCGATCACGCGCTTGTGCGTGCGCATCTCGAACTGCTCGCGGGACTTCTTATCGATGTGCGGGCTGCGCAGGACGGTGTAACGCTCGATCCGCGTCGGCATGGGAATCGGTCCCATGACCTTGGCGTTGGTCCGCTTGGCGTGCTCGACGATTTCCTTCGCCGAAGAATCCAACGAACGATGATCGTACGCTTCCATCCTTATTCTGATCCGGTCGCCCGACATATCTTACTCGTTTCCATCATGACATCTCGCCGGCCGATGCCGACGAGTTCTTTCAGCAGACAAAATCTCCGCCACCCGCCAGAACGGGTGAGGGGGAAAAGATAGCGGTCTAGACGGGATTGTCAACGGCAGACAAAGGAATTTTACATTTCCATTTCGCCGCGCCACGCTCTCCTGTGTGGCATGGGTAAGGCTCTAAGGCCTTACCCGTGTCCCCCGCTCCCACTCAGGCCGCATAATAAATTATTTGTCACTCTCCCTCCACACTGCATGCGGCCCGCCCCAAAATGGAATGGGTCAGCCTACCAACCACTATCCGTATACCGCACCCCAAGCCTCTCACACTATGATTTGCAACCCAATCCCAAACACAACATGAGAGGCCGCCCAAGTCGCCCCTTAACTCATCGGCCTTCCAACCCCTCAAAGCCTACTCTGTGATATAAATCACATCAATTCAAATCGGCACGACTCAATATGTGAATCTCTAAAAAACTCCGATAGGAATTTAACCCCTTCAATTTAATGGTATTGAATCGATATCAACATCCGATTTCCGGTGAATGTTCCACGTGGAACATTCACCAAACATACACCCCTCACGTCGGGTGCGGAGCGTCAAGTGACGCCCCCGGATTCCGCCCGAACTCCAAACCCGGTCGCCATCCCGGATTCCCCCCAATCCTTACAACCCCAACATCGCGGCAATCCGCAGAACCTCCGCCACACTCCACGCCTGCGCCGGCGTCCCCACTGGTCTCTGCGGCGCATCCCCATCGAAAAGCTCCGGAATCTGCCCGATGCACCCTGCCCGTTCCATATGATCGAGCAGCGGCGTCAGCCATTCCCCAGCCTGCTTCTTCGATGTCTCCGAAAAATCGTTGACCTTCAAGTACCCTTCCAGGAACCCGCCAATCAGCCATGGCCAGACGATTCCATTGTGATACGCCCCATCGCGATTCCATTGATCGCCTGTATATCGGCCTTTGTATCCCGGGTTCGTCTTGTTAAGCGTCCGCGGCCCAAAGGGTGTCAAAAGCTCCCGGCGGACCACCTCGACCACCGCCGACTGCTGCGCCCGCGTCAGCGGCGAATGCGGCAGCGAAACCGCGTAAATCTGGTTCGGCCGCACCGCCATGTCCCGCTGATATCCCGCCAGCCCGCCACTGACGACATCCGCCAATCCCCGGAACGGCGAAATCCAGAACGCCTTCTGAAACGATTTCTTCACCTGCTCGGCCCGGGCATCATCCCCCAGCAGCTTGAGCGCGTTGTACCAGAGCGCGTTGATCTCCACCGGCTTGCCCTGCCGCGGCGTGAAGACGGTGTTGCCCATCTTGGCATCCATCCAGGTGAGCTGCGTGCCGGCGTCACCCTGATGGATCAGACCATCGGCCTCATCCGCCTTGATGTGATAGCGCGTCCCCTGCGAATACCCGCGCACAATCTCCTTGCAGGCCGGCAGCAAATGCCGCTCGAAAGTCGCCGTGTCGCCGCTGTACTGCACGTACTCGAAGCAGGCGTGAATGAACCAGAGCGAAGCATCCACCGTGTTGTAACAGGGGACATTCGTGTAATCGTCGAACTTGTTGGGAATCATCCCTTCGGAAACGTATTCGGAGAAAAGCGTCAGCACCTGGCAGGCTTCGGTGAATCGACCTGTCACCAGCAGCAATCCCGGAAGGGAGATCATGGTGTCTCGCCCCCAATCGGCGAACCAGGGATACCCGGCCAGTATCGTCGTGCCGGCCTTGCCATCGGGCCGATTGCGGCGCACCACAAAATCGCTGGCGGCGCGCATCAGGCGCTTGATCGTCTGGCTCGGCGCAGCCGCATTGGCCGAGCTTCGCCCGCCTTGCGACGCCAGCACCGAGGGATGATCCCCCGCCGACGCCAGCGCCGCCGCCATATCGGGCTGCGATCCCTCCGCTTTGCGCATCTGCGCGCCATGCGGCCCGCGCGGCGCGACCAGCCGATTGGCCGGCGCGGACAGGTCAGGATGATTGGCCAGTTCGGTGTCGTAATCGCGCTGCCCCGGATCGGAGAGCGCCACCCAGAGCGTCACATCGATCGCGCCGGTTTGCGATTCAATGACGAACCGCCCGGGGTTGAAGAGGTCCTCGGTGTCGTCCTGCCCGCGCTCGGTTTCAACCGGATATTTGTGCCCTTTCCACCAATCCGGGCCATCGACAAAAGTCCCGGCCGACATGCGAATATGCAGCGAATGCGCTATCCCCGAATAACCCCCCTGCTCGAGCTTGAGATGCCCGCCGGAGGAGACGATCCGGAAGCTGGCATCGGTCCCGCGCCGCAGCGCATGGAAATCGCGCATCGCCACGAACGGCAGCAATTCGAGCCGCACCGATTTCTCCCCGTCCATCGGCCGAAGCGTGTAACGGATGGCCGCCAGATTCTGCCCCCAGACCAGTTGCAACTCCTTGGTGACCGCGATGCCCTCCACTTCATAATGCCAGAGGGCCGTCGCCCCGAGATCGAAGCGCTGCAGATAACGGTCCCCGCGCGGGTGCAGCTTGCCGGCTTCGAACTGGTTGATGGACAGCTCATGCACCTGCCCGGTTTTGGCATCCGATGGATCGCCGCCAACGCGCAGCAGCTCGCCGATGCGCGAGAGCGTATTAATCCGGCCAAGCGGCGGCTGCGTGGCCGCAACCAAAATCGAATGATACCGGCGCGTATTGCAGCCCAGGATCGAAGACGATGAGAACGCCCCCAGCCCATTGGTGAGCAGATATTCGGACGATAAATGCGGCTGAAGCTGCCCATCGGTTTCGACGGAATAAAGAGCCGCCGTTCCAACACGCCCAGACAACGGGGGGAAAAATTTGGTGGTCATGTAGGTAGGCAAGGTTAGCGTGTTTGAAGAGAAAGGCATATTGAATAATCGGTCCATCCCGGGGAAAGGTGAACGATCGGCGAATTATCGGATGTAATTCCCCCGTGATACGTTACAGAATTTGAACCACGAAGGGCACGAAAGGCACGAAGAGAAGAATTGAAGATGGAGGGTAGAAACTGAAGATAATTGATGGGAAGGTGCGACAGTTGTTTGCGCCGCTCCAAAAACGACCACTCATCTTCGACCGTCCACACTCTACCCTCTACCCTCGCATTTCCTCCCTCCTCTTCGTGCCTTTCGTGTCCTTCGTGGTTCAGAATCTTACTTCGCCGTTTTCAGATCCGCATAGATGATTTCGGACCCGTAAAGCGACTTGGCGCTGGCCAACACTTCCCCATTTGAGGCGAAGATCGTTGAGAAGCCATACCCGCGCCAGGTCTGCTTCTGATCGACGCTCCAATTCGCGCCGACGACGTAGTGATTGAACTTGGCGATGCGGGCCGGCAGGACGTGGTAGAACCACTCGGCCGGGTGTTCATCATCGACCCAGGCGATCGGGTAGAGCAGGGCCCAGATATGATGGGGCTGATATTTTTCGAGAATCGTGTGGATGTCGAAGCAAATCCCCAGCCCCACCCGGCCGTACTCCGTATCGAAGGTTTGCACGCCGCGATCGCCGGCCGTCGCCCACGATTGCTCGGGGTGCGGCCATGGGGTGAGCTTGCGGTAGTGGGCAACAAGTTTGCCTTCGGGCGAGACGAGGCAGACGGTGTTGTAGTATTTCGGGATCGGCGTGCGCTTGGCCGGGCCGGGGCCGATGAGGGTATCGACCTCCACGAGCGGCACCGTAATGTACACGCCGAGTTTCTTCGCGAGGGCCGCGAAATGATCGGTCGATGGG
This sequence comes from Tepidisphaerales bacterium, assembly GCA_038244055.1. Classification (GTDB taxonomy): domain Bacteria; phylum Planctomycetota; class Phycisphaerae; order Tepidisphaerales; family Tepidisphaeraceae; genus DASPKW01. The sequence goes on from JBBRTW010000303.1 coordinate 8,217, forward strand.
CCGGGCACGGCTTCAGCGAACGCCTGCGGGTCCTTGCCGTTGGGAAACGCCTTATCCAGCGGCCAGCCCGGCAACTGCCAGTTGGTCTTGAGGTCCTGCGAGAGATAACCCGTGAGGGCCGCCTCGGGCAGCACGATGATTTTCGCGCCATTGCCGACCGCCTTCTCGCAGAGGGCCGTGAGCTTTTTGCGATTGCCGGCCACATCGCCCAGGTCGGAGGAGCATTGGATCGAGGCGACTTTGACGGTGGGCTGGGTATTGGCGGGCGGCTCGGGCGGCGCGGCGACGGCCGGTCGCGGCGGACGATCCGCGGCGCGGAGGAATGCGGGTGCGGCGACGGCGGCGGTCAATGCGGCGAGTGCGGATCGGCGTGTGAGCATGGGTGGTGGTGTAGGGTTCAGGGTTCAGGGTTCGGGGTTCAAGGTGATGGAAGAAGGGGTAATTGTTTACCGCCTCTCCCGCACCTTTTCCATCGGGCGGCGTAGATACTCCTGGCATGGAGGCCGATCCCACCCATTTCCCGTCGCCCATTTGTCCTGGTTGTGCCCGGCGTGATCGCCGGATCGCCGAATTAGAA
>JBBRTW010000304.1:0-8783 GCA_038244055.1 Tepidisphaerales bacterium
ACCAACTACCAACTACCAACCACCAACTACCCCATGCTCACCCCCACCATCCCACCCTTCCGCAAGCGCAGTGGCCGGCCCAATTCGCCGGTCAACGCACCCGTCCCCCCTCCCCCACCCCCTCCGCCGCCCCCGCCCCCCGGGCCGCCGGTGGTGGTGTCGACGGCGTTCAGCGGGAACACCGTCAACCTGGTCTTCGATCAGCCGGTGGAAGTGTCCGGCAGCGGGCCCGATGATTCGATCACCATCAATGGCGTCGCGCCGAGTTCCGTGGGCAGCGCCGATGCGCACACGCTTTATCTGGGGATGCCGGACTCGGTCAGCGCCGGCGATGCGTGGGCGATCGCGCGGCAGCCGGATTGGTTGTTGACCGAGATCGCGGTGCCGGAGGCGGGGGTGTTGTAGGGCGGAGTAGGCAGTAGGCAGTGGAAAAACAGGGGAAGAAGAAAGTCCGGCTCCCCCCCTCCCCTGCTCTGGAATCCCCGCGCGTTTGCGAGATAATCCCGCCCCGCGTCGTCTTTCCACTGGCAAACCGCAACCCGCAACTCCTCCCCCCATGCCCCAAATCAACGACCATTATCTCAAGCTCAAGGCCGGTTACCTCTTTCCCGAGATTGGGCGGAGGGTTAAAAACTATTCGGCGGCCCATCCGGAGGCGAAAATCATCCGCATGGGGATCGGCGATGTGACCGAGCCGCTGGTGCCGGCGGTGGTGGCGGCCATGCACAAGGCGGTGGATGAGATGGCGGTGCGGGCGACTTTCAAGGGGTATGGGGATGAGCAGGGGTATGCGTTCCTGCGCGAGGCGGTGGCGAAGAATGATTTCCAGAGCCGGGGGTGCGACATCGCGGCCGATGAGGTGTTTATCTCCGATGGCTCCAAGTGCGACACCGGCAATATCCTGGACATCTTCGGCAGGGAGAATGTCATCTGCGTGACGGACCCGGTGTATCCGGTGTACGTGGATACCAACGTGATGGCCGGGCATACCGGGCCGGCCAACGACAAGGGGGAGTTCGAGGGGCTGATCTATATCCCGATGACGGCCGAGAACGGCTTCACGCCGGCGCTGCCGGAGACGAAGGTGGATATCGTCTATCTCTGCTCGCCGAACAACCCGACCGGGGCGGTCTTCTCGAAAGAGACACTGGCCAGGTGGGTGGAGTACGCGCGGGCCAGCGATGCGGTGATCTTCTACGATGCGGCCTACGAGGCGTACATCTCCGACCCGGCCATTCCGCACTCGATCTACGAAATCCCGGGGGCGCGGGAGGTGGCGATCGAGTTCCGCTCCTTCTCCAAGCTGGCGGGGTTCACGGGGGTGCGCTGTGCGTTCACGGTGGTGCCCAGGAGCCTCAAGGGGAAGGCGCGGGATGGAAGCATCGTGGAGATTTACAAGCTGTGGAACCGGCGGCACACGACCAAGTTCAATGGCGTATCGTACATCACGCAGGCGGGCGCGGCGGCCGTGTATACACCGGAGGGGCGCAGGCAGGTGGATGAGGTGATCGCGCATTACATGACCAATGCGAAGATCATCCGCGAAAGCCTGACGGCGCTGGGGATGAAGGTGTATGGTGGGGTGAACGCGCCGTACGTCTGGGTGAAGACACCGGGGGGGCTGAGCAGTTGGGAGATGTTCGATCGCCTGCTGGATCAGTGTCACGTTGTCTGCACACCCGGCAGCGGGTTCGGGGCGGCCGGGGAGGGGTATCTGAGGCTGAGCGCGTTCAACAGCCGGGAGAATGTGGTGGAGGCGATGGGGAGGATCAAGGAGAGACTGAAGGTGTGATGGGGTGAGGATTGGGGATGTTGGAGGGCAATCGCATGTGGCATGAAGTGGGCAACAATTGCGGATTTCGGATTGCGGATTGTGGATTGAAATGCGGTTTTCAATCCTTGGCCGTGGCACCCGGAATCAGCCTATCCCACATGCGATCTGCGGGCGGGGAATTTGCCTTCTGACGGGCGGTTGGGGACAATTGTCAGCCGAGTCGACTGGACTGATCCGTAACATTCTCCGGGCGGAGACCTGATGGCCGCCCGCACATCCATTCAGGAGCTGATCATGCGTCAAATCTCACGCCGAAAGTTTCTGGCCACCGCGGCCGTGTCCACCGCAGCGCTGGCGCTCTCCTCGCGCCGGGTACACGGGGCCAACGAGAAGATCAACATGGGTTTCATCGGCGTGGGCGGGCGCGGGGCCTACTCGGCCAAGTGGTACAGCGAGCTGCCCGAGGTGAACGTCGCGGCCGTCTGCGATGCCGACTCCAAGACACTGGGCGCGGTGCAGAAGAAGTTCGCCGGCTCCAAGGCGGAGATCGACCTGCGCAAGGTGCTCGACAACAAGGACATCAATGCGGTGGTGATCTCCACCTGCAACCACTGGCACGCGCTGGCGGCGGTGTGGGCCTGCCAGGCGGGCAAGGATGTGTATGTGGAGAAGCCGGTCTCCAACAACGTCTGGGAAGGGCGCAAGATTGTCGAGGCGGCGCGGAAGTACAACCGGATCGTCCAGGGCGGAACGCAGCAGCGCTCCGATCCGGTGCAGGCGCAGATTCGCGAGCTGATCAAGAGCGAGAAACTCGGCAAGATGCAGTGGATCCGCGGCAATCGCCTAGGCGTGCGCGCGGGCATCGGCAAGCTCGCTGCGCCGCTCAAGCCGCCGGCGGAAGTGGATTACAATCTCTGGCTTGGCCCGGCCCAGGATGTGCCGATGTTCCGCAAGGAGTTCCACTACGACTGGCACTGGGTCTGGAACACGGGCGCGGGGGAGATGGGCAACTGGGGCGTGCATGTGCTGGATGACATCCGCAACATGCTCTTCGACAAGTGCTCGCTGCCGACGCGGGTGCTGGCCGGCGGCGGGCGCGTGGCCTACAACGATGCGGGGGAGACGCCCAACGTGCATTTCGTCTACTTCGACACCGGCGTCGTCCCGGTGATCTTCTCGCTCTCCAACCTCCCCTTCTCCACCGAGCGCAAGACGCAATCGCCGGCCTACCACGGCATCCAGAGCGGGTATGTGATCGCCTTCGAGAACGGGTACTACGCCGGCGGCCGGGGCGGTGGGTGGTCTTACGATAAGGATTGGAAGAAGGTCGCGCAGTTCAAGGGCGATGGCGGCGGGGCGCATGCCCGCAACTTCATCGATGCGATCAAGAAGCGCGATCGCACCATCCAGAACGGCGAGATCGAGAACGTCCACTACTCCAGCTCCTGGTGCCACCTGGCGAACATCGCCTATCGCCTGGGCCAGGGTTACGACCGCGAGAAGACCGAGGCGGCGGCCAAGGGATTCGGGCCGTGGAAAGAGCTGCTCGATGGCTTCCACACGCACCTCGAGAATAACAAGGTCGATGCGGGGACGGCCGGGCTGAAGGTCAGCGCGATGCTGGAGCTGGACCCGGCCAAGGAGACGTTCGTCGGGCCGAGCGCGACGCCCGATGCGCTGAGCCTGCTGCGGCGGGAGTATCGCAAGGGGTTTGAGATGCCGGAAGTCGTCTGAGCCCGGTTGACTCACCGCAGAGGCGCAGAGACGCAGAGAAGAGATGTTCTGGGTTTGGTTTTTTGGGTGGCACGGGCAATGGAGTACCATTGCCCGTGTCTGGGTTGGTGATGGGCTTGAGTTCTGATTGTGCCTTGAGTTCTGATTGTGCTTGGTCTGCGTGAGTCTGTTGCGCAGTGTGGCCCCACGGGTAAGGCCTTAGAGCCTTACCCATGCCACCCAGTGCAATCGTGGGGACATGCAATCATAGGGACATGGAGGATTTGCTATGCGCACTATTTGGATCGGGCTGGTCGGGATGGTGGTGGTGGGCGTGTTGCAGAGTGGCGCGCGGGCGGAGCCGGAGTGGTGGGTGGGAACGGGCTCGGTGAAGATCACACCCGAAAAGCCGATTCCGCTCGCCGGGTATGCTTCGCGCACCAAGCCGTTCGAGAAGGTGGATCACGATATTTACGCCAAGGCGCTGGCGATCCGCGATGCGGGGGGTTCGACGGCCATCCTGGTGACGATCGACATCTGCATCATGCCCGGGGATGTGGCCCGGCCGGTGGCGGCGAAGATTGCCGAGATGCACAAGCGCGCGCCGGGGGCGGTGGTGTTGAACCTTTCGCACACGCATTCCGGGCCGGCGGTGTCGCTGGCCGGCGAGGGCGAGGGCGGGGTTAATCCCAGTTCCGGCGAGATCATCGAGTACACCAAATCGCTCCAGCAGAAGCTGATCGATGTGGCCGGCGAGGCGGTGGGGAAACTCAAGCCGGCGACGCTCTCGTGGAATACCGGCGTCGCCCATTTCGCGATGAACCGGCGGCAGTTCACGGATAAGGGCGTCATCCTCGGCGTGAACGCGCGCGGGATGGTGGATCGGAGCGTGCCTGTTTTGCGGATGGATGGCGAGGATGGCAAACCGATCGCGATTCTGTTTGGGTATGCGTGTCATGGGACGACGCTTCCGCCGAGCAACATGGGCGTGAACCCGGATTATCCGGGGTACGCGCGGGATGCGATCGAAGAGAAATTCCCCGGCGCGCAGGCATTTTTCATGCAGGGCTGCGCGGGAGATGCCAATCCCTATCCGCGCACGCTGCCCGAACTGGCGACCCGGCATGGGAAGGAACTGGGCGAAGAAGTGTGCCGACTGGCGGCCGGCGGCACGGGGGCGAAACTGACGGCGGTGCATGGGCCGCTCAAGGTTGCGTTGGAGAATGCAGCGCTGCCGCTGCAGGTGTTGGATCGGCCGGCGCTGGAGGAACTGGCCAAGGCGGGATCGAAGAAAGCCGATGCGCTGAAGATGATCGCGATGCTGGAGAAAGGGCAGAAACTTCCCGAGACGTACACCGCGCCGGTGACGGCATGGCAGTTTGGCGGCGATCTGACGATGGTGCATCTGCCGAATGAAGTCGTGGTGGATTATATGCAGAAGATCGAGGAGGCGGCCGGGCCATTGCGGCTGTGGGTGGCGGGATATAGCCATCATGTGGAGGGGTATATTCCGTCGCGGCGGGTGATCAAGGAGGGCGGCTACGAGACCCGCGGCCTGTACATCGGCACGGGTTGGTTCGCGCCGGGCGTGGAGGAGGCGCTGGTGGAGGCCGCGAAATCGGCGGCGGGGAAGGCGGGGAGGAAGATGGACAAAGCGCCGTGACGTCGTGGGTATTGGGTGCCACGGCCAAGCGATTTCACTGCTGGTATTCGAAAGGTTTCAGGCGCTTGGCCGTGGCACCCAGCATCACCCATCCATGCAGATCGCCCTGTGCAATCATCCCATCGCCTCCATGCCCTCCGTCGCGCTGATCTTGTGATCGGCGCATTTGGCGGGCATGAGGAACGTCACCGCGAACTGGACGACGACGACACAGAGCATCGCGATGAAAACCCAGGTGAGGCCGGATGCGATGGTGTCCTGAGCGCGTTGGGCCAATTCGGGGGGAATGCGCACCGCCGAATGGGGATCGAGCGGGTTGGCCAGGCTCACCCCTAATCGATGCAGCTCATCCATCTTTTCCTTCGAGACGGCTTTGAAAAGGGCGTAGAGCGCCGCCACGCCGAGCGAGCCGCCGACACTGCGGAAGAAGGTGATAGTCGAGGTGACCGCGCCGCGCTGGTGCCACGGCACCGCATCCTGGGCGGCCAGCAGGAAGCTCATCGAGGCGAAACCAAAGCCCAGCCCGCAGAGCGCGAGGACGGCCGTCAAAACGATATGGCTCGCGCCGGTCCAGGCGCAGATCACCAACCCGGAGAAAGCCAGCAGCATGATCGCGCCGCCGACCAGCGCCGTGCGGCGAAAGCCCCAGCGAATGAGCAGCGGCGCGGCGATGACGCCGGAGGTGGCCCAGGTGAGCATGACGGGCGTGACGACGGAGGCGGCCGCCGTGACGCCGCCGCCGCGACCCCCCTGCACATAAAGCGGGACGTAGGTGTCGAGGCTGAGGAAGGCCAGGCCAAAAAGACAACTGCATGCAATGGCCGGGCCGATCACCCGGCTGGTGAGCATCGCCGGGGAGAGGATCGGATAGGCCGCGCGGCGCTCGTGCCAGAAGAGGAAGATCAAACAGGCGAGGGCGATGGAGGAAAGGATTCCGATCACGCTCCAGGACCAGCCATCGGGGCCGAGGTTGGAGGCGACGCCAAGGAGAGTCACGCAGGCGGCTGAGAGGGCAGCCACGCCGGGAAGATCCAGATCGGCGGGGTGGGGCTTTTCGTAATCGTGATATTTCCACATGAGAACGATCAATCCCAGCGCGCCGAGGGGCAGGTTGACCCAGAAGACCGACCGCCAGCCGAGCGTGACGACGAGGAATGCCCCCAGCGCCGGCCCGGCCAATGCGGCGCTGCCCCAGACCATGCTGAAGAAACCCTGGATCTTGGCGCGCTCCCTGAGCGTGAAAATATCGGCCGCGATGGTCAGCACCACGGGCATAATCCCCCCGGCCCCCAGGCCCTGGATGCCGCGATAGATGACGAGCTGAACCATCGACTGCGCGAACGCGGCCAGGATGCTGCCGAGCATGAAGAGGGATATCGCGCCGATGATCACGCGCTTTCGCCCCAGTGTATCGGCCAGGCGTCCATACAGCGGCATGGAGAGCATCGAGGCGAGGAGGAAGATGGAGGTGACCCAGGAGTAATGCTCCATGCCCTGAAGATCGCCGATGATGGTGGGCATGGAGGTGCTGGTGATGGTCTGCTCCATGGAGGCGAGCACCATGACGAGCATGAGGGCGGCCAGGACGAAGCGGCGATCGAGCCCCCGGCCGCGGGGGGTGGAGGGGTCGGAGGGGTACGAGGGGTCCGAGGGGTCCGAGGGGTCCGAGGGTGGATCGATGGCGATGGATGCGGGCTCTGCGGCCTCCTGGGTTCCCATGAGGCTAGGGTAGGCGCGCGGGGGGGCGGGGTAAAGGGATGGGAAGAAAGATGAGGAGTATCACATTGAATTGTCAGGGAGATGAACATGAGCGGGGCGGGGGCCGCCTAAGACGTAGTCGTAGGCCTGGCGGAGTTTGGCGACTTGCGCGGGCCAGGCGAATTGTTCGACGATGAGCCGACGGCCGCGGCGGCCCATTTCGCGGCGGGCTTCGGGGGAGAGGGACATGGCCTCGGCCAGCGCGGCCTGAAGTGGTTCGACGCCGACATCGATCCACCAGCCGCAATTGCGATTCTCGGCGGCGATCTGTTCCCACGGCGCGGTCTTGCTGGCGATGATGGGGACCTCGCAGGCGAGTGCTTCGCCGAAGACGATGCCGAAGTTTTCCCAGTCGCTGGGCATGACCAGCAGATCGGCCGAGCGGAGGAGGCTGAGCTTGACGGAAGGATCCCAGATCGGCCCCGTGAAAGTGGTGGCATCGCTGACGCCCGCTTGGTGGACGGCATTACGGACGATCCGCGCGTAGGGGACATCATCCGGGCCGGCGATGACCAGGTGCCAGTCGGGGAATTGCTTGCGGAGGTTTCCCCAGGCTTGCGCCAGGCGCGGCAGTCCCTTTTTGGAATTGATGAAGCCGAGGTAGAGGATGCGGCGCCTGCCTTTGAGGACCGGCCAGCGGGAGATGATGGATTGCTCATCGCGATCATCGGCGGCCGGGGTGTAGTGATCGGCATCGATCCCGAGGGGGACAACCGCGATCGGCGCTTTGACGCCATAAGCGCGGATGTGGTCCATCTCCTGCACGGAGGTCGCGTGAATCATGGCGGCGCAGCGGAGGTTCTTGCGTTCGAAGGGTGCGGAGAGGAGCTTGATAAATCGGCCGTGCTTCAGCAAATCCGGATAGAGCCCGCCGTGGGTGGAAATGACCAGGGGAATGCTCCGCCGCATCGCCTCGCGCCGAGCCGCGACGCCCGGCCAATGGCGGAGGCTGTGAACGTGAATGAGGTCGGCCGGGCCTAGATTGCGAAGGTTCTTTTTGAGGGTCCAGGAGAAGGCGATCGATGCGGGGCCGGTGAGCTGGCCGGCGCTGAGGGGGATATCGCCGTAGCGGGCGGTGTCGGTTTCGAAAAATGGATCGGCCAGGCTGACGGCTCGGGCATCGATCCCCTGCTCGCCGGCGCGTTCGAGAAATCCCCAGATGGCGGCCGCGACTCCACCACCTTTGCGGGAAAGCCAGGGTGTGACATGGACGGCGCGAACGCGCACAAGGGCGCGATTCGTAGATGCGCTGGAGGCTTGGGTTGGATGATCCGCCACTGCTGGAGCTTATCGGCTTTTGTGGAGGAGGGGCAAGAGAGAGTGGCTAACGCGCTACTCGATCGGTGATGCAAATCCTGACGCAAAGAGGCAAAGGTACAAAGGAACAAAGAAGAAATGGCAACCAGGAAAAGGCGGAATTGAAACCCGCCGAGGCAAAATTCAAATCTTCATTTCTTCTTTGCCCCTTTGCTTCTTTGTACCTTTGCGCCCTCTTTCCATCGCGGGCCAGAAAATCAGAGATGCGGCGCACTTGCCATTCGCGCGTTTCACCGTTCCTGTAACTGCACCTGCACGGGGCCATTGACCGGGCCGACATCGATCTGCGGGACCGCGCCCTGGGGTTGGGGAACCAAACCAGCGCCGCCGGCCCCTCCAGCGGGCGTTGCGGGCGGGGCCGTCTTGGGGTCCACCTTATCGAGTTGCTTGAGCACCGAATCGATGCGCTGCTGTGCTTCAGGGGTCTGCGTGGCCCGCATCTGCTTGAGCGTGCCGGTGATCATCGGGCCCATCGCGACCAGCGCCGTCTCAGCGCGGTCGCGGGCTTTCCAGTCATCGGCGTTGAGCTCGGCCACGATGTCCTTGACCTTCTTGATG
>JBBRTW010000305.1:0-8782 GCA_038244055.1 Tepidisphaerales bacterium
CTGCATCATCGCCCACCTCCATTGCCGCCGCCGACGGCCTCAATGAACAAATCCTCCAACGTCGGCCGAACCAACTGCACGCGCTGGATATGCAGCCCGGCCGCGCGCAGTCTGTCGATGATCGGCTGCACCCCGGCCGGTTCGGTGATGCCCACTCGCAGGGTCTGTCCTTCGATTTCGATCCACGCGCCGCCGGGAATTTGCCCGCGCTCGATCAGGCGCGGCATCGGCGGTGGGCCCCACGCCGCCCGGCCGGGGAGTGCCGCGGGGGCCGGGATGGTGATAGGCGTGACGCTCGCCCCGATGATCTCGCGCAGGGGCCGTGGAACGCTCTGGCCATTCATGCTCACTTCCAACTCATACCGCTGCTTGGCCACTGTCAGATCGGCGATGGTCCCCTGCGTCGCCACCCGGCCATTGACGAGAATCGCCACGCGGTCGCAGATCATCTCCAGTTCCGATAGCAAATGGCTGTTGACGAAAACCGTCTTCCCCTGCGAACGAAGATACCCCAGCACATCGCGGATATCGCGCCGGCCGACGGGGTCAACGCCATCGGTCGGTTCATCCAGCAGGATCAGATCGGGATCGTTGACCAGCGCCTGGGCCAGCCCGATCCGCTGGGCCATCCCCTTCGAATAGGTGCTGACCTTGCGGTCGGCCGAGTCGCTCATGCCCACCAGATCGATCAACTCCCCCGCCCGGCGTCGCCGCGTCGGCCGATCGACGTTGGCCAGCGCGCCGAAAAATTCCACGATCTGCCGGCCGCTGAGATATCGGGGGAAGCGGTGATTCTCCGGCAGATACCCCATCCGCCCCAGCGTCGGCTTGGGTCCGATCGCCTGTCCGAGCACCTGCCCGGCCGCCCGCGTCGGCCGGAGAATCGTCATGATGATCTTGACGAGCGTGCTCTTGCCCGCGCCGTTCGGGCCGAGCAGGCCGAAGATTTCGCCGCGGCGGACGTGCATTTCGATGCCCTTGAGGGCGTCGATCGTGCCTTTATATCGCTTGGCGACATCGCGTAGATCGATGGCCAGATCGGCGGTCATTGTTCCCATGGGTAGTGGTTGTCCTCTGGTACAGACGGAGTCGGCCAGTATGATTTCGCATCGCATTTATACCAGAGGAGCATCATCGTGAGAAAAATCGGCGTCGCCATGATCGGCTGCGGGGGAATCGCGCTTCAGAATCACCTGCCCGGAATCGCCTTGTGCCCGCAGGCCAGGGTGGTCGCCCTGTGCGATTCCAACCCGGCCGTTCTCGATAAAGCAAAGCAGCAATCGGGCGTTTCGGCCACGTTTACCGACTGGCATCAGGCGATCGCCCACCCGGAAGTGGATGCGGTGATTATCGCCACGCCCAACGTCTTCCATTCCCCGATCGCCCTGGAGGCCATCAAGGCCGGCAAGCACGTCATGAGCGAAAAGCCGATCGCGATGAACACCGCCGAAGCGCTGGCGATGTACCGGGCGGCCGAGGCGGCCGGCGTGCGGCATATGACCGCATTCACCTACCGTTTCGTTCCGGCGATGCGCTACATTTCGCATCTGGTCAAACAGGGGCATATCGGCCAGCCGTATCATTTCCGCGCCCAGCGCTTCCAGGACTGGGGCGACCGCAACCTCGGCTGGCGGCAGGTCAAAGCGATGGCGGCCACCGGGGAACTCGGAGATATGCTCTCGCACCGGATCGATTTCGGACATCTGCTAATGGGCCCAATCACCCGCCTGGTGGCGCGGCTGAAACAAGTGGTGATGACGCGCGGCGGGCAACCATCGGATCTCGATGATTGGGTCTCGATTCTGGCGGATTTTGAATCGGGGGCAACCGGTGTTTTGGAATCGACCAAGCTCGCGACTGGCCGAGGTGAAGGCGGACGCTCGCCGGATATCTGCGAGGTCAATGGTTCCGAAGGCTCGCTCGTCTACCAGCAGAGCAAGCCGAACGAGTTGCAGATCGGCCGAAAAGGAGACAGCAGCGTACAGACGGTTCAAGTGCCCGAAGAGTTCCTGAAACCAATTGGCTCGCCGCGCGATGTGCATAGTGGCGATCCGGTGGTGACCTTCCGCTACGATCAGGATTTTGAGTTCATCGATGCGATTTCCAACAATCGCCCATGCAGCCCGAGCTTCGCCGATGGAGCCCGCTGCCAGGCGGCGATGGATGCCGCGCTGCAATCCGATGCGCAGCGCAAATGGGTGGATGTGCCGAAGGTCTAACATGTTGGAGCGCATCATTTTGCACGTCATTCTGAGGGAGCTTCAGGCGACCGAAGAACCTTGCCTAAACTGATAGGCCCATTCACCTTGGTCGCGGGCCGCCACGAATTGGCAAGATCCTTCGGGTCGCATAGCTCCCCTCAGGATGACAGACGCGCGATGACGGAAGCGCGATGACGGAGACAGAATGACAGATACAGGATGTTCATGAAGAAGCGTAACTCGACATTCGCCGTGGGGATCGACCTGGGCACGACCAACAGTGTGATCGCATTCACGCGCTTGGAAGATCAGTCGGCTGGCTCTACATTGGCCGCGCTGTCGCCGGCCGCGCCGGAAGTGCTCCCGGTTCCGCAACTCGTGGCCGCCAACACGATTGAATCGCGCGGCGTCCTTCCATCGTTTCTCTACCTGGCCACCGACAGCGAGAAATCCGGCGGTGTTTACGATCTGGCCTGGGCCAAGTCGAGAGATTTCGCGGTGGGGCAGTTCGCGCAGAAACAGTCGGCCGATGTGCCCACTCGCAGCGTGGCGGGCGCTAAGTCGTGGCTGGCCTACTCCAAGGTGGACCGGCGCTCGGCGATTCTGCCGTGGAATGCTCCCGCCGATGTGCCCCGGGTTTCGCCCGTCGAAGCATCGCGCCGGTACCTGGAGCATCTGGCGGCCGCCTGGAATGCGGCCCATCCCGATGCGCCGCTCAAGGCGCAGCAGGTGGTTCTGACCGTGCCCGCCAGTTTTGATGCGGCCGCGCGCGATCTGACCCGCGAGGCGGCGATTGCGGCCGGCCTGCCGGAGGATTTCGTGTTGCTCGAGGAGCCACAGGCCGCGCTCTACGCGTGGCTGGCGGATCGGGGCGAGAACTGGCGTCGGCAGCTTAAAGTCGGCGATACGCTGCTGGTGTGCGATGTCGGCGGCGGCACGACGGATTTCACGCTCATCGGCGTGGCGGAAGAAAATGGAGAGCTCACGCTGCGCCGGATCGCGGTCGGCAATCACACCCTGGTCGGCGGCGACAATATGGATCTTGCCCTGGCCCACTTCGCCACCCAGCAATTCGCGGCCAAGGGCGTCAACCTCAATCCGTGGCAATCGATCGCGCTCTGGCATTCGTGCCGGCATGCCAAGGAATCGCTCCTGGGTGTCGATGCGCCGAAGAAACATCCGGTGACCGTGCTGGGGCGAGGATCGAAATTGATCGGCGGGACCGTTTCGGTGGACCTCGATGCGCCCACCGTGCGCCAGCAGTTGCTCGATGGCTTCTTTCCCCAATGCGATATCACCGATAAGCCGGCGCGGCGGGGCGCTTCGGGATTCCGCGAGATCGGTCTGCCTTATGAATCGGACACCGCCATCACGCGGCATCTGGCGTGGTTCCTGACCTCCAACGCCCCGGCCGGCGCGGGACCGGGAGGTGGAGCGGTTCGGCCCACCCATGTCCTCTTCAATGGTGGTGTATTCAAAAGCCCGGCGTTGCGCCAGCGCATGCTGGAAGTGCTGGGCCATTGGTTCCGCTCTTCAAGTGGATCAGGGAAAGAAAAGTCCGATGTGCTCACGGTGCTTGCCGGCCCCGAAGATTCCTCGGCCTCACACGCAACTCGCAACCCGCAACCCGCAACTCGCAACCCCGACTTGGATTACGCCGTCGCGCGCGGTGCGGCCTATTACGCGGCCGCCAAAACCGGCAGGGGGGTGCGAATCCGCGGCGGAACGGCGCGGGCCTATTACGTCGGGATCGAAACGGCCGGCCTGGCGATTCCCGGCGCGCCCCGGCCGATGCGGGCGCTCTGCATCGCGCCCTTTGGAATGGAGGAGGGGACGCAGGTCGATGTGCCCGGCGGCGAGATCGGGCTGGTGGTCGGCGAGGCGGCGACGTTCCGATTTTTCTCCTCGGCCACAAGGAAGCAGGACCGCCCGGGCGACCTGCTGGAGCAATGGAGCGAGGATGAACTGGCCGAGACCGATTCCCTGGAAGCGAACCTGCCGGGGGCGGAGAATGCGGAGGAGGGCTATGTGCCTGTGAAATTCCAGTCGAAGCTGACCGAGCTCGGCGTGTTCGAGTTGTGGTGCCTGAGCCAGGCGGCGGAGCAGAAGTGGAAGTTGGAGTTCAGTGTGCGAGGGAATTGAGAGCGGAGGGAATAGGGTATGGGTTGGGTTGCGAATGGATTTCAATCCGCGCCCAGATACACATTCCCTGCGGTCTCCGCCGGAATCCCCATCTTCCGCCTCCACACAAACTCAGCCATCCGCTCGCAAATCCACTGTATCCACGCTTTAGGCGGCGAGCGTCTTGGATCGGCCTCCGGGTCAATATCGCATTGGTCGTTGATGTAGTCGATCAGCACGAATCGGTCCCGCGCGGCGGGGTCCATGGAGATGATGGCGACTTCGGAAGAGAAGAAATCCATGCCCGTAAGCTCGGCGATCTGGTCGGTCAGGGGGAGGATCCCGGCAAGGTTGTATTTCTCGAAATCGGCCCAGGTAAGAATCGAGTAGCCGCGGTCGTTGGACCACCACATCATGGTTCGGTGCCCGAAAACGTTGTAGGTGCGGAGATAGGCGGGGCGGCGCTCGCCTTCAGGTTTCCCTTCATCGATCCTGCCCCAGCGCACCATTTTCTGAATCAGCCAGTCATCCTTGCGATCGAATTCGCGGGCGGCGGCGATGGCCGTTTTTGTTGGCTCAGCGCCGACGACGGCGCCCAGGCCGGCCACGCCGTAGGAGGGCTTGATGACGACCTTTTCGCCGAGCCGGGTGCGCTCATCGGCCGAGAGGTCGCGGTCGGGATCGTCTCTTTTCAGGATGACCGTCGGCGGAAGGGGCAGGCCGGCGCTTTCAAGTTCGATGTGGGAATAGGCCTTAAGGGTCCAGCGGATTTGCGACGAGTTGCAGATCGTGTGAACGCCGGCCACCGACAACGTTTCGAGCAGTTTGGAAAATCGGTCGCCCGGGCGGGCGCAGAGATCGAGATAAACGGCCGGGGCGATTTTGCCCGCGGCGACATGATCGATGGCCCAATCGACACTGTTCTTGTTGACTAGGAGAACGCTCAGCCCGCGCGCCGACATGCCATCGTGCATGAGCTTGAGCAGGCCGGAATTGGGGGACAAATAATCCAGCCCGAACATAAAATCGACATAGCGGCGCTGCCCCGGCGTCTTTAACGGCAGGAGCGGCGCCGTATCGCTGGCGGAGGCTGGATCGAATTCGGAGGTGGAGGGAAGAGATTCTCGCATGGAAGAAATTACTGGTTGCTAGTTGTCAGTTGCTGGTTTTTGGTTGCTGGTTACGACGGGTGGCGATGCGGGTTGGTTCGAGGATGGTATTCTGTCGATATTAGCATTGTCGTTACCCTGCACGAAGGCCTACAAATAGCCACAATAAGCAGCCGCTATCAACTAACAACAAGCAACTAGCAACCAGCCCATGAATCCCATCAAGGCCATCGCCAAAGCCATTCTCCCGCAATCGCTCAGAAACGCTGTAAAGTATTGTTTCAGCGAGGATTATCGCGATCGCCTTCTTTGGGAAAAAGATCGCAAGGTCGGTCAATGGGCGTGGGAACTGACCCAGGGAACCGTGGTGGCCGGGCCGTTTCGGGGGCTGACTTACGTCTCGACGGCCAAGGGGAGTTCAATCGGCCCAAAGCTCATGGGGACGTATGAACTGGAGCTGCGCGAGGTGGTCGAATCGATCATCCGGCGCGGCTATCGGACGATCGTAAACATCGGTGCCGGCGAGGGTTACTACCCCGTCGGCCTGGCCAATCGCATGCCTTCCACCCGGTTTATCTGCTTTGACGCCGAACCGAGCAACCAGGAGCAGATTAAAACTCTGGCCAAGATGAACGGTGTGGGCGCGCAGATTGAAGTTCAGGGGTATTGCGATGCCGCCTCGCTGAACAAGGCGCTCAACGGGCTTACGGATGTGCTGGTCATCTGCGATATCGAGGGCGGTGAAATTGAAGTGCTCGACCCCTCGGCCGTGCCAGCATTAAATGGGGTGGATATGCTGGTGGAGGAGCACGATATCGTCCGCAAAGGTTGCTCGGCCGCCCTGAAACAGCGGTTTTCGAAGTCCCACGCGATTGACGTCATTCCCTGCCGGCCTCGGAGCGTGGCGGATTTTCCGGGCGGGTTCGACGTGGAGAAGAAACAGAAGCTCGACTGCATGGATGAGAAACGCGGCTCGGTGCCGATGACATTTTTCTGGATGCGGTCGAAGGTAGAGAATAAAGCCGGCGTGGTGGCGGCGTAAATTAATCTTCACCGGTTTGTTCAGGAGTTTCCTATGACATCGATGCTTCGCCGAATCGCCCGAAAAGTTGTCGCCGATGAACTCCCCAAGCAGGGGGGCTTTCCCGGCGCATCCAATTCGTTCCCGACCTGGATCACCGCCTTCGATGAGAATCGCCCCGCGCCGCGGCGGCTGATCGAAGTGGCGATGGATGCGATCAAGGTGACCTTGAACGACATCTCGCTGGATGATCTGGCCGGCCGGCCGAACTCGCCGGATTATTTCACGATCTGGCCTGGCGAGCATTACAAATTGCTGGGCGGGCTGGTGAAGTCGCTGCAGCCCAGGGTGATCATCGAGATCGGTACGGATACGGGTTTATCCGCGCTGGTCATGCGCAAATATCTCCCGGCCGGGGGAAAGGTGGTCACGTTCGATCTGCGCCCATGGAATACGGTGGAGGAGACGGATCTGGTGGATGAGGATTTCATCGATGGCCGGCTGGAGCAGCGGCTGGTCGACCTTGCGGACCCGCTGCGCTTCGAACAGAACCGCAGCCTGCTGGAGAAGGCGGAATTTTTCTTCGTCGACGGCCCGAAGAATATCGAGTACGAAACCGCGCTGATGAAACACCTGTCAAGCATCAAATACGCCAAGCCGCCGATCATGCTCTGGGATGACACGCGCCTGGCGGCGATGGTGAAATTCTGGCGCGATTTGAAGCAGCCCAAACTGGACTTGACGAGCTTCGGGCATTGGAGCGGGACGGGGTTGGTGGAGTTGGTGTGAGAATCAACTCATCGCAGAGTCGCAGCGGACGCTGAGAAGCACCGGGGGAAATGCGCGATGGAAAGCGCTGGGTGAGTGGAATGTATTTTCAGGACAGACAAGAATGTCTACCCCACCATATCCCACAACTACGCCAGCACCTGCTTCACCAACTCCCCATGCACGTCCGTCAGGCGGAAATCGCGGCCCTGGTACTTGTACGTCAGGCGGGTGTGTTCGATGCCCATCAGATGCAATAGCGTGGCGTTGAGGTCGTGAACATGCACCGGGTTTTCGGTGATGTTGTAGGAGTAGTCATCGGTAGCGCCGAGTGAAAAGCCCTGCTTGATGCCCGCGCCGGCCATGAAGATCGTGAAGCAGCGGGGGTGATGATCGCGCCCGTAATTGTCGGCCGTCAGAGTGCCCTGGGAGTAGACCGTCCGTCCGAATTCGCCGCCCCAGACGATGAGCGTTTCATCCAGCAGCCCGCGCATTTCGAGGTCCTTGATGAGGGCGGCGGTGGCCTGGTCGGTGTCGGAGCATTGGCCGCGAATGGCCTTGGGGAGGCCGCCGTGGTGATCCCAGCCCATGTGGAAAAGCTGGACGAAGCGCACGCCGCGCTCGGAAAGCCGCCGCGCGAGCAGCGCGTTGGCGGCGTAGGTGCCGGGCTTGTGAACATTCGGGCCGTACATGTCGAGGATGTGCTGCGGCTCTTTGGAAATATCCGCCAGATCGGGCACGGAGGTCTGCATGCGGAACGCCATTTCGTACTGGGCGATGCGGGTCTGGATCTCAGGATCGCCCAGGGCATCGTGGCGGATGGAATTGAGGGCGTCGAGTTCATCGAGCATATCCCGGCGGACGGGGCGATCGATCCCGGCCGGGTCGGAGAGCCAGAGCACCGGGTCGCCGCCATTGCGGAATTTGACGCCCTGATGAAGCGTCGGCAGAAATCCCGAGCCCCAGAGGCGGTCGTAGAGGGGCTGGTCATCGGGCCGGCCCGTGCCTTTGGAAGTGAGCACGACATAGGCGGGCAAATCCTTGTTCTCGCTGCCCAGCCCGTAGGCGAGCCAGGAGCCGATCGATGGCCGGCCGGCAAGCTGCGAGCCGGTCTGGCAGAAGGTGATGGCGGGGTCGTGATTGATCGCCTCGGTGAACATCGATTTGATGAAGCAGAGCTTGTCGGAGAGGGTGGCCAGATGCGGAACGAGATCGCTCATCCAGTTGCCGGAATGCCCGCGGCGGGCGAATTTGAAAATGGATGGCGCGACGGGGAAGGCCTTCTGGCCGGAGGTCATGGTGGTGAGGCGCTGCCCCTGGCGGATGGATTCGGGGAGGTCCTGGGCGCGGACTTTTTCGAGGTTGGGCTTGTAGTCGAACAAGTCCATCTGCGAAGGCGCGCCCGATTGGAAGAGGTAGATGATCCGCTTGGCCTTGGGGGCGAAACTGGGGAAGGCCGCGCCGAGAGAACCGGGTTGGGTGATGCCATCGAGGCTGCCAGCGCGGGCCGAGGCGGCGGAATTCATCAGCCCCGCCAGCGCGGCCAGGCCGATGCCGGAGGC
>JBBRTW010000306.1:0-8773 GCA_038244055.1 Tepidisphaerales bacterium
CGCGTTGGCCGGCCCATCGCGCGGGGGCGGGCGCTGGAGGGGCGGGCCTTGCCAGAGCGTGCGCGGGCGGAGAGGGTGGGCGATTAGCGGAAGATCTTCAGCCCCGGCCGGGCGGCCTGTAGTTCCTGGACGCCCGCAGAGGTGACTGGCGTGCCGTCGAGGTACAGCACGGTCAGCGCCTTCAGCCCGCAGTCGGGGCGGGAGAGCTGCTTCAGGCCCGCATCGGTGACTTGCGTCTCGCCGAGGCCCAGCCTGGTCAGCGCCTTCAGCCCGCAGTCGGGGCGGGAGAGCTGCTTCAGGCCCGCATCGGTGACTTGCGTCTCGCGGAGGCCCAGCCTGGTCAGCGCCTTCAGCCCGCAGTCGGGGCGGGCCAGCTCCTTGAGTAGGAGGTCGGCGTTGACGGTGTTGCCCATCACGATCCACGTCACAGGGGAGAGGTCGGCCCCGTGGAACGCCTCGGCCGCGCCCGCATCTTCCTGCGCGGGCCAATAAATGTAGACGAAGATCGGCCCCGGCAGGCGCGACAGGTGCCGCAGCGCTGACCGCGCGGGGGGATGGTTGAAGTACACGATGCTCCCGCCGCTCCCGTCGCTGCTCACCTGGGCGCAAGCCATGAAAGCCTTGCGATCCTCCGCCAGATTCCACTTCCACATCCCCCACCCCGCCCCCACCGTGATCCCCGCGACAATCACAAAGAACAACACCGACCCCGGACGAACCCACGGCCAGATGCGCCTTCGCCACGCTCCGCGCCCGCTCCTGGGCGCATACCCCAGCACCAGCGGCTGCTCCGGGGACCTGTCGGCGCTGGGATCATGGGCGGCCATCGGCACAGTATAGCAGAATGAGCCGCCCGCAGCCCGCAACTCCACTGCCATTGCCCAAACCCCGTAAATGCTTAAAATCCCCCCATGAACACCCCCGCCGTCAAGAAATCCATGCCCTGTGTCGCCATCGTGGGCAGGCCCAACGTGGGCAAATCCTCGCTGCTCAACGCGCTGGTCAAGAAGCGCATTTCCATCGTGCAGGACATGCCGGGGGTCACGCGGGACCGCATTTCGACGCATATCGATCTGGATGGGCGGTACGCGGAGCTGGTGGATACGGGGGGGTATGGGTTTGTGGATGCGGACAACCTCACGGATCACATCAAGCATCAGATCGAGCTGGCGATGGCGCGGGCGGATCTGGCGCTGTTTGTGGTGGACTGCAAGGATGGGCTGACGGCGGCGGATGAGGAAATCGCGGCGATGCTGCGCAGGAAATCGATCAAGACGCTGCTGGTGGCCAACAAGGCGGATGGGCCCAACGCGGATGTCGCGCTGGGGGATTTCGCGCGGCTGGGGCTGGGGACGCCCATCGGCATCTCGGCGCTCAATGGGCGGAATATTGATGATGTTCGGCAGGCGATCGAGCGGAATGTGGATCTGAGCAAAGCGCCCAGGGAGATTCCCGCGCCGGAGATGCTGGTGGCGATCGTGGGCAAGCGGAACGCGGGCAAGAGTACGCTGGTGAACGCGATCGCGGGGCTTTACAACGAAGGGGATAACGAGCGGGTGATCGTTTCGGAAGTGCCGGGGACGACGCGAGACAGCGTGGATGTGCGCTTCGAGAAGGATGGCAAGGCGGTGGTGGTCATCGATACGGCGGGGGTGCGCAAGAAACGGCTGATGGTGAACAACGATATCGGCTTCTACTCCTTCCACCGGGCCGAGCGCTCGATCCGGCGGGCGGATGTGATCCTGCTGCTCATCGATGCGACGCTGACGGTTTCCGAGCCGGATAAGAAGCTGGCGCAGTACGTGAGCGAGCAGCTCAAGCCGGTGGTGATCGTCATCAACAAGTGGGATCTGGCCATCGAGAAGCTCCGCAAGGATCGCAAGGATGGGGATACGCTCCGCGATGAGGACATCATGGAGGAATACCGCACGTACCTCGATGAAGAGCTCAAGCAGCTCGATTACGCACCCATCGCCTTTATCACGGCCAAGGAATCGAAGAACGTGCAGGTGGTGCTGGATCTGTGCCAGCATCTATTCAAGCAATCGCGCGAGCGGCTCTCGACCGGGCGGCTCAATACGGCGCTGCGGCAGATCATGACCGAGCGCGCGCCGAGCACGCCGAGCGGGCGGCGGGCGCGGATTTTTTATGCGACGCAGACGGATGTCGCGCCGCCGACGATCATTCTGTTCGTCAACAACCCGATCTTCTTCAACGATGTTTATCAGCGGTTCATCATCAACCGCATGCGCGACACGCTGCCGTACCCGGAGGTGCCGATCAAGCTGATCTTCCGGGCGCGGGCGCAGGGCGAGGCGCGGAAGGCGCCATCCATCGAGGAAACCAAGGCGGGTGAAGAGCTCGGGGCGGCCGAGGGGGAGCCGGTGGTGCATACGCGCAACCCGCGCAAGCCGGCCGCCGCGGCTAAAACTCCGCGGCGCGCGGCTGAGCCGACCAGGGAGAAGGTTCTGAAGAAGCCGCGGCCCTCGCAAACGGCGGGGCATAAGACGCGGTTCGCCAAGCGGCCGCCGCCGAAATCGCAGACGCGGAATAAGGGGAGGGGGGATCGGAAGCACTGATCCTTACTTCGTCTTCTCGTTCCGCCCCATCCCGATCCAGATCCCCCAGCGCACTGCCCACCAGCGCGCGGCGATCGTGCCGCGGCGGCGGGCGATGCTCTTGACGGCCTGGCCGAGTGCCTGGCGCATGGTCGCGTGTTTCCGGAAATCCTTGTGGATGCGCGCGATCGCTTCCAGTTCCGCCTTCGCCTTTGCGTAGGCTTGGGCGGCAGTCAGGCCTGGCTCGCGGGCTGTGGCGCACTGGGCCGTCACCACATCGATAATGAATTGGCGTAATTTCGGCTGATCGTCGCGCACGAGGGGCTTGACCCGCGCCCAGGCCGAGTCGACCGCACCGCTCGCGGCTTCATCCAGCGTCAGGAACAGAATCAGCGATTCCTGGCAATGATCCTTGGGATAGTTCAGGCCGGCCGTCGCGATATTCCGCGCTTCGGCGAATCCGCCCAGCGCGAAATGGCTCTCGACCACATTTGAAATCATCCACTGGCCGACGCCCTCGCGCGAGCGCCAGCCTTGCATCCACTCCAGCATCTGGCGATGGGCGTAGCAATCGAGCAGGCCCGCGCCCACCGTTCCCCAGCATTTCACATCGGCCTCCAGCCACTGGCGGTTCATTCGCACATACCGATCCAGCCGAGTCTTTTCGAGATGCACGCCGAGCAGCTCGATATAGGCCAGCGCGACCTCGCGGCAGTTCTCGACCATCATCTGCCCCGCCTCGGGCGCGATCGAGCGGAGGTAGGCGATGCCGTCTTCGATCATCCCCCACGCCCGCGCATCGGCGTGGTACTGCGTCCATTTCCGCGCCACCGCGATGCGATGCCCGCCGGCTGCCAGGGCATCCCAGAGCAGCCCCTGGGCTTCGCGCTTCCATCCCACCTTGTCCATCTCATCGCACGCGGCCCAGAGCGGGCCGCGCGGCAGGGCATCCGTCGCGCAGAGGCGGGCCACGGCCGCGCCGGCGCGGCCGGAATCGCGCATTCGGCAACCGAGCTGCACGCGCCGGGCTTCGAGATAGGGGCCGCGCTCGTGCTTGGCGGCCTCCTCGATGATGCACGCGGCTTCGTCGAAATTTCGCGCTTCGAGTTGCAGATCGAACAGCCCAAAGGCCGCGAAGGTATTGGCCGGGTCCAAGTCAAACGCGCGCCGATACGCCTCGAGAGCGCCGGGGTTATCCTTCATCCGTTCCCGCGCCTCGGCCAGATATCCCCACGAGGTTGATTCCAGCGGGGCCAGCGCCGTCATCGCCTCGGCGGCGCGCAGATACTCGGCATCGCGGGCCAGATCGCGCGTCCACTCGGCCAGCAGGGTCCAGCCCCAGCTCGAGCGCGGATCCTCATTTACCACCTGATTCATCTTCTCGATCGCGGCCGGAACATCCCCGCGCACGGCATCGATCCACGCCGCGCGGCCCTTCAATCGCGGCGGCATTTCCTCAAAAACCTCCGGCCGGCAGGCTTTCTCGGCTTCCTCCAGCTTCCCGGCCCGCGCCAGCAGGTAGGCGCGATAATCGTGAAAATCCACGCTGAGCGGCTCGATCTGGATCGCCTTCTCCATCGCCGCCAGGCGCTCCTCCATTGCCCCCTCTTCATCGAGCATGCGCGCCAGCGTGTACCACGACTGCGCCTCGCCGGCGCGGCGGATGGTCATTTCCCGGGCGAGTTCTCCGGCGATGCCTTTTCGCTCCAGTTCAGCGCCCCATTGCCGCAGGGTGCTCCAGCCCCAGTCGTAGCCGGGCGAGAGGCGCAGGGCTGTTTTCATTTGTTCGATGGCCGAGTCTTTTTCTCCCAGCTTCCAGAGGGATTCGCCGAGGAAGGCGTAATTGATCGCATCCATCGGCGACCAGGCGATCGCGCCTTCGAGCAGCTTTTTCGCGTCGGCGAAATCCCCGCGGCGGGTGCGCGATTCGGCCAGTTGCCGCACGGCCGCGCCCCAGCCCGGCGCGATCTGAAGGGCCTGGCGCAGCGACGTTTCCTGCTCATCCCATTCGCTCACCAGCCCCTGCAACCGCGCCAGGTCCAGCCACAATTTCGGCAGCAGCGGGAAACGCTCCACCGCCTGCTGCGCGATCTGCTTCGCTTCCTCCAGACGGCCCATCTCCGCTAGTTGCCGGCTCTTGGCGGCCCAGGCATGCCACAAATCCGGGCGATGCTCCAGCGCCTCGGTCAGCGTCCGCAGGGTCTCCTCACCCTCCAAGGTTTGATTCGCCAGGATGCGAAACGCCACCAGCCCCTCGCCGAAGGTCACCTGCTTCACCAGCTCCGCGCAGATGAACGCCAGCGCCTCGCGCCGCTCGGTTATCGTCACGCAAAGCTCCAGCAAGGCCGACATGGCCGCATCATTATCCACCGACAGGCGGATCGCCTCCTCGAACGCGGTTTTCGCTTTCTCGGGCATGGCCGCGAACGCATACACGCGCCCCGCCACCGCCTGGCTTGAGGTGTTGTTCGGGTCCAGCCGCAGCGCTTCCTCGGCCGGGCCCAGCGCCTCCAGGGCGCGTCCCTGGCGGATCAGCACCAGCGCCAATTCGCGCAGCAGCCAGGCATCGGCCGGCCGGGCCTCCAGCAGACGCCGCACCATCGCCTCGTGCTCGGCCACGTTCTCCCCGCCCAGCCAGGCCATCAGCAACTGATGCATCGGATAGTGGTGCTCGAAGCGCGCGCACGCCCCGCGCAAATGATTCAGCGCGGCCTCGCGCCCCTGGGTCTCACCCAGCAGATGGGCCACATTCTCGTGCGCATCCTGCGCCAGCGGCTCGGCCTCCAGCACCTTCTGCCAGTACGCCAGCGCGGTCTTGAGTTCCCCCTGATAGGCCGCGACCGTCGAGCGCGCCCGTAGATAGACCGAGGCGTGTACCTTGCCGTCGACCTTGGCCAGCAGTTCCATGGCCCGCTGGGTGTTGCCATGGCGCGCATACAGATCGGCCGCGTAAAGTGTCAGATCGGCATCCTCCGCGCGGCGGCGCATTCCCGCCTCGATCGCCTCGAAGGCCTCGTGGGTTCGATCCACCGCCGCCAGCGCCCGATACAGGGTGCGGGCGGGCGTTCCCGAGCGGCCGCCGAAGCGCGCGAAGCGATCCTTGAGCAGCGCGATCGCCTCATCGGCCTTGCGAAAGTGCCGCGCCGCCCCGAAGAACATGGAGGCGAGTTGATCGTCCTTGTCGTTCAAACAGGCCGCGAAGCGATACAGGTCCATCGCCTCATCGAAGCGCCGCTTGCCCCAGAGCAGGTTTCCCAGCACATAATATCCCCCGCAATCGCCCGGCCGATAGCGCACGTACTTCCGCAGCATCTTTTCCGCGCGCGCCCCCTCGCCCGGGTCTGCGATGAGCTCCTGGGCATACTGCACCAGAAAAATCGGGTCCGCCTTGTCGGCCGTGCTGGCCTCCCGCAATGTCTCAAGCAATTCCGCCCGCCGCGCCATATGCCGCAGCATCCCCAGCTTCGACAGCTTCAGAAGCGGGTCATCCGGATACATCTTCATCAGCGCTTCGGTGGCCGACAATTGCGTCGCGTGATCCGCATCGTAGGATCCGATCGAGCGCTTGGCCCACTGGGTGAGGCGGCTCTGCGCCTCCAGGGCCACCATCTTCCCATAGGCCGCCGCCGCATCGGCGCGGCGGTGCTTCACCAGCCCGCGCTGCACCTCGTGGAACAGGTCGTAAAGCCCCGCCTCGGGCAGTTCGATCCCCTCCAGCAGATGGGCCTTTTCGCGCGGAATCAGCACCATTCCCCGCGGACCGGTGGACTTGTAGCGCTCTTCCAATCCTTCGGCCAGGATTTCATTCGACAGTTTGAACGATGGATCGCGCAGGATGAGCGTATGCTTCCGCGCATCGTAGCCAATCACCGCCTGCAGGTGCGCGCTGGTCGTCTCGGTGGTCGTCAGCGTGAAGGGCGCGCCGCGGTCGATGAGGGCGACGGCCGAATCCCAGGTCACGCGGAATTCACGGCACATATACCCCGCCCCTTCGGCCCAGGAGCGCTCGCTGTGGGCGGGTGTGCCGTCGTAGCAGATCGATTCGACGATCTCCAGATGCTCGGCCGGCATCTCCCAGAACCGCGAGATGGCCGCCAGGGTCGCCGGCGCGCAGGTCATGTGATGCTGCCGCACGAAGGGGACTTCCAACTCGACGCGCTCTTTCCCGGTCAAATCCGCGGAAAGCCGCTCGGCGATTTTCTCGTAAAACCCCGGGCCGACCTCTTTCGCCAGGGTCGCGGCGGCCGCGAAGTCCCCCGCTTCATAGGCCGCATCGCTCCGC
The DNA here is from genome assembly GCA_038244055.1 of Tepidisphaerales bacterium. Classification (GTDB taxonomy): domain Bacteria; phylum Planctomycetota; class Phycisphaerae; order Tepidisphaerales; family Tepidisphaeraceae; genus DASPKW01. The sequence continues at coordinate 6,841 of JBBRTW010000306.1, forward strand.
CGCGCCGCCAGGAATTTCTTGAAGGTCTTATCCGCCAGCGGCGAGAGCTCGACCACTTTTTCCCACAATCCGCGGGCGCGATCCTTCTGCTCCATCTCCAGCAGCATCACCGCCAGTTGCGAATGCACGGCCGCGCTCTGCGAACGCTCGGCCGCTCGTTCCAGCAGGTCCAGCGCCTCGGCATCCCGGTTCAACGTCGAGAGAATCTGCGCCGCCTGCTGAATCCCCGGGCGATACAGCGGCCGGAGTTCCAGCGACTTTTTCACGCTCTCCAGCGCCTCTTCAAGCCGATCTTGCGCCTGCAACACATACCCGCGCTCGATCCAGATCCAGGCCCGATCCGGCGCGAGTTCGATGGCCCGCGCAATCAGGCCCTCGGCCGTCCCGAAATCGCGCAAGGTCGCCGCGACGGTTGCCTCCAATGAAAGCCAGTCCGCCTGCCCTTTGTTCGATGCGCCCTTGGGCATTCCCATCTTGAGAATGAACCGCCACGCCTCCAGCGGGCCTTTGCGATCCATCAGAGTCCGCGCATAGTAATAGAGGGCCTTGGGATGGGCCGGGTCCGCCTGCCACGCCCGAATATGATGGAGCAGCGCCAGGCGCATGCCTCCCAGATTCCCCGCCAGTCGACCGGCCAGAATCCGCGCCTCGGTGCCCGTCCATCGCTCCAACGGCCCGGCCGTTTTGGCCAGGTCCAGCGCATCGATCACCATTCCCCCGACATACAGCGCATGCACGCGGCGGAGCATCGCCTCGGGAACTTCAATGCCGGCGGCCTCATCGCGCGGCATTTGAGCTCGATCGACATTGATCGCATCCAATGCACCCGAAGTTGTCATCGCCTCCTGCTCCACGCCCGCGGGTCCTTTCCAGTGGGTGACTCCCTCTCCTGTACTCGGGAGAGCAAGATACAAGGGCGGGGGTGAGGGCCGGCCGCTATTCAGCGGACCGATGCCAACACCTCCAAGAACTCTGAGAACGCATTCACACCTGCATAAAAAAAGAACGGCCGGCCAGCCCCGCTTCTGACAGACTCCGAATCAAATCCCGCCTAAGATGCCCTGTCAAGGGTACTGTCGCCCCTCGCACCCGCCGGGTACACTGATCGTTTCCCGCATTGCAATCGATATGAAGGCCCACACCAAGTACTTCACGTTCAATACCCACAAAAAGCGGGAATACATCAACATCACGGCGGATGTCGAGCAGGCGGTCAAGGAGGCGGGTATCCGCGAGGGGATGGTGCTCATCTCCGCCATGCACATCACCGCGGGCGTGTTCGTCAACGATAATGAAACCGGCTTCCTTAAGGACCTGGATGATTTTCTCGAACGGCTGGCTCCTGAAGATGGCTACTACCGGCATCACCAGACGGGTGAATCCAATGGTGATGCTCACCTCAAGAACATTCTCGTTCATCACCAGGTCATTCTGCCCGTCACCAAAGGCGCACTCGATCTGGGGCCATGGCAGCAGGTTTTCTATGCCGAGTTCGACGGGCAGCGGGCCAAGCGGCTGATCATGAAGGTCATGGGTGAGTAGCCATAAATTTGCCCGGCACCCGTTGACACCCACGCCAGAGTCGATATTATTCGCGACCCCACTGATGGAAACGCCCCGTGGGAATCGCCCCCCGGTTGTGGTAACGAAAGTGCCGACAACGGTTTGCGAGAAGTTGGCCCCGGCAACGGGAGTTCGATGGATCGCAGCTCTTTGACAAGTGAATGAATCGGACGCCGCGAGGATGTGAGCGGCCGGTCGGAAGGTTCTGGTGAAAGCCGGGATTGGAAGACGCGGTCGCACGAATCTTGAAGTGAAAACTTCAAGCTTGAAGTAAAACTCAAGCATCTTCGCGGTACACACGCAAGAAGTGATCTTTTGATCATTCCTTGAGTTAACCGGCATCCGCCTACGCGGGTGGGTGTCGGTAAGC
>JBBRTW010000307.1:0-8760 GCA_038244055.1 Tepidisphaerales bacterium
CTTCTCGCCCGTCCATATTTCCTTCCAATGCAGCCCGTTATCCACGCTGATCGCGATCGCGGCCTTCGATTTCTCCCCCAGCACCAGCGCCGCGCGAATCGCCTGCCCCGCGATGACATTCGCGCCCGAGACCTTGTAAACCACCTCGCCACCGCCCGCTGCGCCGCCGCGCAATCCTCCATCCACCGCCGTGATATCGCGATTCGAATACGCCTGTTTCTGCCAATCCGCCGCCGCCAGCGATGGCTTGAAACTCCACACCCCATTGCCCCGCAACTTGTACCGCGGGTTCTTCGCCTCCGGGTCCTTCCCATTGTCGTCGGGCACATAAAACCCCTCCCCTCCCTGCGACTTGTAAAACCGCGTATACACCTCTCCCGACCGCAGATTCAAAATATACCGGTGCCCGCTATCCCAGTCGTAATAATACTTCCGCAGTTTCAGCGCATTGGGGCTGAAGCAGTGAAACTCCTCATCCAGCGATCGAATCGAATCCGCGCCGGTGAGAAATCCGCGCGGGCCGGTCGAGGTCAGGCAGTGATACTTCGCCACATGCCCCGGCTCGGCTTTGCCCCCCGAAAGCGCGCAGGCCCCTTCCTTGCCGATATCCTCCACCCCCGCGATCGTCTTGCCATCGCAGAGCGTGTACAGCGCCGACATCGAATTGTCGTAGCAGTGCCACCGCCCCTCGTAGAACACCTCGCTCACCGTGTGATTGGAAATATCCCAGTAGCGGTGCGGCAAGCCCATCTGCTCCCAGATGCTCTGGTTGATGCCGGAGATGGTGGAGCACATGGTGTAGCCGTAATCGTTGAACTGGCGGATGGGATCGGTCAGCGCCATCCCATGCAGGATCATCGGATTGGTCTGCCGTCGCGCGATGTGATTCCAGTAGAACATCGCCCAGCACTTGTCGGCCGGCGCTTCCCACCCCGAAGTCGCGCTGTGCGCCAGCGAAGGCAAATCGCTGTAATCCGGATTGGCATCGGTGACGACCTTGAGATTGTTCACATCGCCGTAAAGTGAACCACGAAGGCACGAAGACACGAAGAAGAAAGCAAAGAGGAAATGCCAACGAGAGATATGAACCGACTTACGGCGCTTTGAAATAGCTCCAGAGCCTCTCAATGTGGTGCGATTTCCGACATCCACTTGAATTCGATCTTCCATCATTTCCTCGTCTTCTCTTTCATGTTCTTCTTCGTGTCTTCGTGCCTTTGTGGTAGTCATCACTCCGCCCGCTCCACGATCAGGCTCTTCAACCCGGGCTTCCCCGCGCACTGAATCGTATAACTCTCACTCGCCTGCTTCGCCACATGCTCATCCCGTTTCTCCACCCCATTCTCCTCCCACACATAAGTCACCTTCACCGGCGCGAATCCACCGGCCGGCTCCGCGTAGTCCGCATCGATCCGCACATCGTGGAATCCCAGCGTGTTCTGCTGCGACCCCGCCAGGCGCACCTGCGCCGAGCGCGCGCCGGCCGGGATTTCGCTAAAGACGAAGTATTTGCTGTTGCCGGGCGTCGGCCCATCGAGCTTGCCGATCTCCTTCCAACTCTTGCCTTCATCGAATGACACCTGCACGTCGAAATGATCCTTCACCCCCCGCGCCCGGTAATGCGCGCCGACCCGAATCCGCTTGATATCCCCCGGCGTAACCACCGGCCAGGTCACATCCCCCTTAGCGCCTTTCAAAAATGCCAGATCCTCCTTGAGCCCATTCACCACCGTATGGAAATCCGTGTAGAGCAGATTCTTCCCCTTGAACTTGGGATTGGTGCTCCCCTGGATCGTGATCGTCCCCTCCTGCGCCCCTGCATCGAAGGTGATCGTGTTCTTCCCCTCCGCCAGCGCTGGCAGGGTCCGCTGCGAATGCTGCACATCGTGCGTTAACTTCAGTGCCTCGATCTTCGTCCCCGCCCCCGTTAGCACCAGTTTCAACCGGTAGTCATATTTCCGGTACACGAGCGCCTTGAGATCGATCTTCTGTGTCCCGGCCGCCGTGATCGTGGCCGCGCTCTTCCAATCCAGCCCGTTATTATCCGAAACCAGCGCCTCAATCTTCCCGCCAATGCCCATCGCCACCCGCATCTCCGCCATCCCGCTCAAATACACATACGAACTCGGCATCCGCAGCACCAGTTCCCCGGCCGCGCCCGCATCCTTGCATCCCAGCCCCGTCTGATCCGCCGCCAGCCCGACATAACTCAGCGCTGCCGCCGTCAGGTCGGCCGACTTCACCGGCACTTCATATTCAAGCACGCCATTGCCCACCCGCCCCGGCGCAAGATCACCATGCTTGGGCGTATATCGCAAATCTTCTTTGCCCGTTGTCTGCTTGAGCAATCCCAGTTCCTGCCCCTCTGCCCCATTCACATGCAGGCCCTTATTCCCCCAGTTCCGCGTCAATTTCTCGCCTGGCCGAAGCTGCACGTTCACCTCGTATCCCAGCGCCGTTCCGTATTCATAAACGAAATTCTTGGCCGGGCTCCCGTACTCCGACATCGTTGAATACCACCCGTGCGTCGCGGCCGGCAGCCAGCCATTGTTGTCGTAGGTCGGGCAGTTTTTCAGCATCTCCGGGCCGTTCTTCCACCCGCCCTCGCGCATCATCTGGGTCAGCGCCTTCTCGCTTCCCTTGAATTTCGGATTCTGCGCGTACCAGTCGTTAATGCTGGCCGCGATTTCTTCCACGCCCGCCAAGTCTCCATCCGCCTTCGGAAAATAGGTGATCAGCGATGAATCGAGCAGATGCCATTTCCCCTCCCATTTCACCTCCGGCACGCTGTGCGCCGTAATGCCCCATCCCCGCGCTTCCAGACCCACATACCGCGCCAAGGCCTCGACATTGGCCGAGGCGCAGCAGCACATGCCGTAGCCGTAAACGTTCCAGTCCTTGATCGGATCGTGCGGGTTGCCTTCCGCATCGACAAATTCATTCGGCGGCGCGCACTGATGCCGGAAGCGATACACATTCTCCCAGATCGTCAGTGCCTTCTCTCGGTCGCTCATCGAATCCTTGATGAACGATTTCTTCCACGCCTCCAGGCTCGAAACATCCTCCACCTTGTCCGACAGCACTTTGACATGGCTCACAATCGCCGGATGAACAGGGGGGGCGGGATTCGCGGCCGCCGCCACCGCCGGCGCGCCCAATACCGCCGTCGCCATCCCCATCGCCCCCACACTCACCGCCCAGCCCAACACCGCCGAGAAATGCGCTCGCCTGCCCATGTCGTATCCTCTCATGCCGGAAGGTGATTCATCAACGAGTCGTTACAATCAGTGCTACTCTCCGCGCAGGCCGATGATGAACCTTCAGGAAAAATACCCGATGCAAATTCGCGATGTATCGCACCTCGATGATCTGCTGAGCACGCCCACCGAGGGCGTTCTCGAGACCGTCCGCGCCCTCGATGGCGATTTTGTCGTCCTCGGCGCGGCCGGCAAGATGGGCCCCACCCTCTCCCGCATGATCCGCCGGGCTCTCGACCAGATCGGCCAGAAATCGCGCCGGGTCATCGCTATCTCCCGCTTCTCCTCGCCCGCCTCCGAGCCTGAGTTCAACCTTCTTGGCATCGAAACCCTCCGCGCCGACCTCCTCGATCCCCAGCAGCTCGCCGCACTCCCGGATGCCCCCAATGTCATCTACATGACCGGCATGAAATTCGGCTCCACCGGCCAGGAGGGCCTCACCTGGGCCATGAATACCTTCCTCCCCGGGCTGGTCGCGCAAAAATACAAGAGCAGCCGCATCGCCGCCTTCTCGACCGGCAACATCTATGGCCTGTCCCCGCTCCACCTCGGCGGCAGCCTCGAAACCGACGCGCTCAACCCCATGGGCGATTATGCGATGAGCTGCGTCGGCCGGGAGCGCATCTTCGATCATTTCTCGCGCACGCTGAGCATTCCGACCGCTATCCTCCGCCTCAACTACGCCGTCGAGATGCGCTATGGCGTGCTCCTCGATATCGCGCTCAAAGTCTTCTGCGGCCAGCCGGTGGATGTCTCCATGGGCAACGCCAACGTCATCTGGCAAGGCGATGCCAACGCCATCTCCATCTGCGCCTTGCAACACGCCGCCTCTCCTCCCTTCATCCTCAACATCGCCGGCCCGGAAATAATCAGCGTCCGCCGAATCGCCGAAGAGTTCGGCCAACTCTTCAACCGCCCACCCATCCTCACCGGCGCTGAAACCACCACCGCGCTGCTCAATAACGGCCAGCTTGCCCATCGCCTCTACGGCTACCCCAGAATCCCCGTCCAGCAAATCATCCACTGGACCGCCGACTGGATCACCCGAGGCCAGACCACGCACAACAAACCCACTCATTTTGAAACGCGCGATGGGAAATTCTAGCCCAGGTGATTCACCACGAAAAACACGAAATGCACGAAGAGGAATGAACCAAAGGACTTACATTCAAAAAGTCGGTAAATGGTGAACGCACGTTGCGCAAATTACATTTCTACTCTTCTCCGTCTTCTTCGTACCGTTCGTGTTCTTCGTGGTTCATCTGAATTATTCGGGCTAAAAAGCGCAATCATTTCCCAGCGTCTTTCGACAAACATTGTGATTGCATCATCGCGCTCCCCTCATCCATCACTCCCCTCATCCAGCGTCTTGGCGATATTGAGCTCTTCTAATTTTCGATACAAGCTCGACACGCCGATTCCCAGTTGCTTGGCCGTCTCGGTCTTGTCGTATTTGTGGCGGCGCAGGCTGTAGAGGATATGCTGGCGCTCGAATTGCTGGAGGGCTTCTTTCAGGTCCTCGCCGACATCATCGGTGATGCCGGTGGTGGCGAAGGGGAGATCTTCAACGCCGATGGGCCGGCCTTCCGCGAAAATGACGGCGCGTTCGATCACGTTCTCCAGCTCGCGCACGTTTCCGCGCCAGGTGTGGTTCAACAGCGCCCGCATCGCGCCATTGGTCAGGCCGTCCACTTTCTTGTTCATCTCGCGCGTGTACTTGTCCAGGAAATGCTGCACCAGAAGTGGGATGTCTTCCTTGCGCTGACGTAAAGGTGGGAGCTGCAATTGCACCACGTTCAGGCGGAAGAGCAGGTCTTCGCGGAACTCGCCGGCCGCGATCATCTTTTCCAGGTCCTGGTTGGACGCCGCGATGATGCGGGCGTCAACAGGCCGAGGCTGGGTATCGCCGACCGGCACCACCACCTTCTCTTCCAGAACGCGCAGGAGCGAGGCCTGAACGCTGACCGGAAGCGTCGAGATTTCATCGAGAAACAGCGTGCCGCCGTTGGCCGCCTCGAAGTAGCCCATCTTGTCGCGCAGGGCTCCGGTGAACGCGCCGCGCCGGTATCCGAACAACTCCGATTCGATCAGCGAATCGGGAATGGCCCCGCAGTTGATGGCCACGAAAGGCTTGCCGCGGGTGATGCCGTTGTAATGCACCGCCCGCGCGAACAGTTCCTTGCCGGTGCCGGATTCGCCGACGATCAGGACGTTGCTCTTGACGGTTGAGAGCTTTTTCACCAGATCGAACAATTTCGTGATCGCCTGGCTGGCGCCAACCAGATTGTGGAAGGTGCTTTCCCGGGCGAGTTGCTCGGTGATGACCTGGTTGGTGGTGGTAATGTCCTGGTATTCGAAGGCCCGCTGCACCTTGTGCAGCACATCGTCGAATTTCACCGGCTTGAGCAGATAGTCGAACGCCCCGGCCCGCACCGCCCCAACCGCGCTCTCCACCGTGCCGTATGCGGTCAGGATGATCACCGGCGTCTGCGGCAGAATCCGCCGCAGATGCCCCAGCAGCGTCAGCCCATCCATCTCCGGCATCCGCACATCCGTCAGCACCAGATCGACCGGCTCCTTGAGCACCATCTCATGCGCAACTTTTCCGTTTTCCGCCTGCTTGACGATATGCCCCTCCTCGGTCAATAGCTCCGCCAGCGATTCGCGGAGAACCGTTTCATCTTCGACAATCAGAATAGTTTTGCTCATTCAACCACAAGCATACCGCGCCGGGCGCGACAGGCCATACCCGCGCTTGATCCTCTCCGCCGAGAATGTGTTACAATCGCGGGAAATCCTGGGGATGATGTGCGGCCCGGCACGCTCTCAAGCATCAAGAGGCAGGCCGGGCTCGATTGATTGGAGAGGCAATGCGTTACGCAGTGGTCATCGAAAAAGCAGCGCGAAACTACAGCGCTTATCTGCCGGATGTGCCGGGCTGTATTGCGACCGGCAAGACCGTCGCGGGCACACTGGCTAATCTCCGGGAGGCCCTGGAGATGCATCTGGCGGACATGCAGGAAAATGGCGAGGCGATTCCCGATCCAACCACGCTTTGCGACTCGCTGGACATCGATCTGGGAAGGGTGATCGAAGGCGGAAAGAGACTGGCAAAGCGGTCGGCCTGAAACCCGCTCCTCAAATCCTCTCCGCCAGCGCCAGCGCCAATCGCTCTTCTTCCGCGGTCGGCGTGAGGCTTGCGCCCTTCAATTCGCCGGCGATCTCATCATCGGTCAGATAGCACCCCGGGTCGGCCGCCCAAGGCTCGCCGGTCATGATCTCCGCCCGCGCCCGCAGCGAACCGCCGCAGACGCCCTGGAATCGGCAGTTCGTCGTGGCGCAGCGCCCCTTGAGCAAACCGAGGCGCTCCTTGAGCCCGGCCATGATCGGGTCGCTCGTATCCTGCCAGATATCCGAGAACTTCCGCTGCTTGACGTTTCCGAAGGAGCGGAACATCGAGAACTGATCCGCATGCACATCGCCGTTGAAATCGATATTGGCGATGCCGACGCCCGATGAATAACGCCCGCCGCCGTTCCAGGAGAGCATGTCCAGCACCTGCTGGGCTCTGGGATTACCCTCCCGCAGCATGCGCAGGTAGAGGTACGGGCCGTCGGTGTGGTTATCGACGGTGAGAATTTCGATACGCTTGCCGCGATCGACGAAATCCTTGCTGCGCGTGAAAATCGTATCGACCGCCTTGCGCGTTTCCTCGGCCGTCAGCGCGGAGAGATCCTTGCCCCGACCGGCCGGGCAGAGATGGTAGAAGCAGGCGCGATTGATTCCTTCGCGCTCGATGAAATCGAAGAGCAAGTCCAGGTTCTCGCAGGTGTGGCGCGTCAGGGTCAGGCGCAAACCAACTTTCTGCCCCACATCCACGCAATGCCGGAACCCGCGCATCGTCTTTTCGAATGCGCCTTTCATCCCGCGAAACTCATCGTGAATTTCCGGAATCGCGCTGTCGAGACTGATGCCGACATAGGCGAACTGCAGGTCCTTGAGCTGCTGCGCCTTCTCGCGATCGATCAAAGTTCCATTCGTGGACAGAACGACATGCAGCCCTTTCGAGCGCGCGTGCGCCGCCAGTTCCAGCACATCGGGCCGGACCAAAGGCTCGCCGCCTGAGAACAGCACGGCCGGCACCTTGAACTCCGCCAGGTCATCGAGGACCTCCTTGCAGCGGGCGGTCTCCACTTCATTGGGATACCGAATCGCCTCGGAGGCCGTGTAGCAGTGGACGCATTTTAGATTGCAGGTGCGCGTCAGGTTCCACACGACGATTGGCCGGCGATCGCGCGCGTTCTTTGCCACCGCCATCCGCTGAAATTCGGGCGGCTCGATCTGCGTGATCTTTCGCCCGTAGCGGTGCGGAGTGCTGGGTGTTTCGAGGCCGCCGTAAAGAACGCTGATGTCGATCATGGTCTTCCTTCTACAAACCACATGCCGATTCGCATATGGCTGGTTTGCTTATCAGACCGCACTGTTTTACCCCGAGAATCGGAAAGCAGCACGTCCGCCATTCTCAAAGTTGAGAAAACGCATGAATCGGATGCGATACCTTACCCGCATTTTGGACTTAATCATCCACGTTGTCTTGTCTTCCGCGCCTTGGCACGCCTCATGCAATCACACCTGCGCGATGAAGCTCCCAACCATTCTCAAAAAAATCGTGAAAGTAGCTTGGCCCGGCGGACGTTGGCGCTGGCCGCTGCGATTCGGGATCTGGTCAGTGGTCTTCGGCATTGTCAGCATTGAAGTTACCAGCACCAGTTCGTTCTGTAAGAGCTGTCACATCATGGAAAGCTTTTATGCCAGTTGGCACGCTGGCAGCCATTCCCAGGTCGAATGCGTCAAGTGCCATATTCCGCCCGGAACCGGTAGTTACGTCAAGGCCAAACTCAATGGCCTCGGCCAGGTCGTCGACGACGTTCTGAGCCGCACATCGGGCAAACCCTCGGCCGACATCGCCGACGCCTCCTGCACGCGCGAAGGGTGCCACAATATCGAAACTGTCCGCAAGCAAGCGCGCCGCGAGGGAAAATACTTCTTCGATCACGGCAAGCACCTCGATCTGACCTATTCGAATGTCGAAGTGCATTGCACCACCTGCCACTCCCATATCCAGGGTTCCAATCACTTCGAAGTCAACACCAACGCCTGCGTAACCTGCCACCTGGCCTACCCCAAGGCCGCGCCGGTCAAATCAACCCTCGTCAATGCTGACAAGCCCGGCCCCGCCGACGCCTCTTCAGCCAACGCGGCTACGGTGATTCCGGTCCTCGCCACCGATACTCCAGCGCCAGTCCTGGCGTCTTCAGTGACGCCCAGCACTTCCGCCGCGATTCCCGGCCACGCCCCGAAGATCCCCGCCAACCGCTGCGATGCCTGCCATCGCGCCCCTGAGAAACCGATCGAGTACCAGGGCCTCAAAGTCCTCCACTCCGAATACCTCGCCTACGGCGCATCCTGCGAATCCTGCCATCGCGGCGTCACCGCGCCGGTC
>JBBRTW010000308.1:0-8737 GCA_038244055.1 Tepidisphaerales bacterium
AGGGCGATCGCGGCGGCGTTGGTTGGATCGACCGAAAGAAAGACGTGCCGGAAGAGCGAGCGGGCGCAGATTTCCAGGGCGCGGCTCATCATGGTTCGGCCGATGCCGCGGCGGCGCTGGTCTTTGTGGATGTAGAGGGATTCGATCCGGCCGATCTCGCCAACCGCCAGGACGCCCACCGAGGCGACTGGCCGGGCGTTTTCCAGGGCGATGTGGGCATCCCAGTGCGGATCATCCAGATGGCGCATGCGGGCCTCGACGAGCTGCGGCAAGCCGCCCCATTGTTCATCAGCTCCCAGGCGGGCCAGTTCCTCGGCGTGGCGGTAGCTGGCGCGGGCGGGAATGATCTGCAACCCGGCCACTTCGCGCACCAATTGCCGGGGCGAACGGCGCAGGTACATGATGTCGATGGAATCGGCGGCCGCGCCGCGGGCTTTGAGGAAGTCGACCATCGGCTGCACGCGCTCGGGCGGGGCCGAGGGGTTCATCACCCAGAACGCGCAGCGCGTGCCCCGGGCGGCGAAATGCGCCTCGACCTGCTCCCACGCCTGGGCCGCATCAATTCCTGGCGGCAGTGCGACATCGCGGATGTGATTGGCATTCCAGACCTCGGCCAGTTCCGGATTGGCATAGGCCGTGCCGAATCCCAGCGATTCGGGATCGGCCAGATGCTCGACCCAGCGCTCTTCGGTTTGATGGAAGAAACGCACCAGATCGGCATCACTGGGCATGTGAACCACGTTGAGAATCGGCAGGGGCATGGGGGATAGGGTATAGGGTGTGGGGAGTAGGGTATAGGTCAGGGCAATCGCATGTAACGCCTATCCCTCCGATTTCGGATTGCGGATTGCGGATTGCGGATTGGAATCCGCATTTCAATCCGCAATCCGAAATCCGAAATCCGCGATATTTCCCATTTCATGCGACATGCGATTGCCCTGACCCTATACCCTCTTCCGCCCCCCTCTCCTTTGACAAATCGCGATTCGCCCATGACAAAGTAATCACCATGCGCCTATCCGTTTCCACACTGGCCTGCCCCGAATGGAGTCTCGAGCAGATCGTCGACGCCTGCGCCGCAAACGGCATCGGCGGGATCGAGTTTCGCGGGCTGGGGGCGGAGATCGACATCACCCGCTCTTCCGCGTTTCTGGCGGAACTCCCTGATACGTTGGCACTGCTGCGGGCGAAGCATCTTGCGCTCCCCTGCTTCGCGACTTCGGTCACGCTCGTTTCCCCCGGCCCGGAGCGCTGGCAGGACATGCTCGATGAAGCGCATCGCTACGCCCAACTGGCGGGCCAGACATCCACGCCTTTCATTCGAATTTTCGGCGGCGGAGTACCCAAAGGCGTGGCCGAGGATCAGGCCCTGCTCATGGCCCAGCGGCATCTGCGGCAGATCATCAAGATCTGCAAAGTGCATGGAGTGATCCCCCTGCTGGAAACGCACGATGCCTTTGCCACCGCGCAGACCGTCAAGCAGTTGCTCCACGAATTCGATCCGGCGGAGGTTGGCGTTCTGTGGGATGTCGAGCACACGCACCGCCGCGGCGAAGCGCCGGGCGATACGGCCGAGGCGCTGGGTAAATTGATCCGGCATATTCATATCAAGGATTCGGTCGTCGATCCCTCGGCCGCCGAATTGAAGAACCTGCCGCGCCTTCTGGGGGAGGGCGACCTGCCGCTCAAGGACATCTTCCGCGCGATTAACGCGATGGGATACGAGGGGTGGCTCTGCCTGGAAACGGAGAAACGCTGGCATCCGGAGACGAGCCCGGGGCCGGAGGAGAGTATGCCGCGGTTTGCGGAGTATTTGAGAGACGCTTAACGGCGCGGTGGTGATGCGATGATCTCGAAATGGTCCATCATTCTGGGGCTATTGTTTCTGGTGGCATTGGGAGCGACGTTTGCCTATGTCCAGCAACATCAAGATCAACTTCGCGAGGAGAAATATACACATTGGCCGGCTGGAACAACCGAGCAACAGGTTATTGCCCGGCTTGGACAGCCGCTGCACGACAGCCGATCAGTGATGAAAAGAAAAAGGGGCGTGGTCGATTTCGAAGTGCACTATGCGGAAGGAAGGCGCCATTACAAAATTGAGTTTAAGGGCGGGGTGGTGTCCCGGGGCTATTTTATGGGAGAGTCGGACCACTAAGAAGCTCCAGAGAAATTGGGTCTGATGTGCGGTGTGCTCATGCGCCTCCATGATCAATTGCCCCGGTGCGTTGCCTTCGAGATGGGCTGGGACCCTATTTCGTCATGTCATGATTTTCGCTTTCAACCAGAAACGTGGCCGGTCCATCATTCGACAGTTCCACATTCATATCCGCGCCGAATCGGCCCGTGGCGACCGTGACCGCTTCCCCCGCTTCGCGCCGGACCGCGTCGATGAACATTTCGAACAGCTCCCGCCCGCGCTCGGGCGGGGCGGCACCGCTCAGTGAAGGCCGCCGCCCCGTTCTCGTCTCGGCCGCGACGGTGAAATTGCTCACCAGCAGAATTCCTCCGCCGATCTGTTTCACATCGCGGTCGAAATGCTTCGACCCATCCTCGCCGCGGAAGATGCGCAGGCCCGCGAGTTTACCGGCCGTCCAATCCACATCCGCTTCCGTATCCTCCTTCTCCACCGCCGCCAGCACCACCATCCCCGGCCCGATCTCGCCGACCACCCGCCCCTCCACCACCACGCGCCCGAAAGTCACCCGCTGCACCACCGCGATCATCGCACCACCTCCAGCACCGTGCCGAAAGTCCGCTCCCCCTCGACCCGGTCGATCCGCGCCCGCACCGCATCGCCGGGCACGAAACGACTCAGCGCGGGTTGGCGCATCCGGCCGGCAGCGCCATCCGGGACGGCGCTCTGGTCGCTGCGCTCCCGGCGCTCTGTCCCGGCTTGTCCAGAAGCGGGGAATATGGTTTCACCCATTGGATTCACTCCCTCTTCTTCTCGCTTCTCGCTTCTCACTTCTAACTTCTCGGCCTCCCCAATCCACACCGGAAAATACCGCTCGCAGCGGCCATGCTGAAACCCCTCCATCGTCCCAGCCGACTCTTCACCCGATGGATTCTCCACCAGCAACTCGACCTCCGCGCCGATGAACTGCCGGCGAAACTCCATCGAATAATCCGATGCCATTTTTCCCAGCCGATCGATCCGCTCATTGACCACCGGCCCGCGGACCCATTGCCTGGTCCACCGAGCCGCGGCCGTGCCCGGGCGCGGCGAATAGGAGAAGGCGTGGATGTGGAGGAAGCCCGCCTGCTCCACCACCTCCACCGTTCGCTCAAACTCCTCATCCGTCTCGCCGGGGAAGCCGACGATGATATCGGTCGTCAGCGCCGGCCGATCGAAGGCCTCCTTCAGCCGCGCCACCATCTCCAGAAAATCAACGCGCCCGTACTGCCGGTTCATCTTCCGCAGCAGCCGATCGGACCCGCTCTGCAAGGGCACATGAAAATGCGGCACGATCTGTTTGTGCCTCCGCATCACCGCGACCAGTTCATCGCTCAAATCCCCCGGCTCGATGCTCGATAACCGCACCCGCCGCAGCCCCTCCACCCGAGTACACAGCGCATCCACTAATTCCCCCAATGGCCCCGCATTCTCAACCGCAACACGCCCCTCCCCTTCCCACTTCTCATTGTCCCATTGTCTCATTGTCTCATTGTCTAATGGCCCTGCCGTCGCCCCCTGCCTCCTCCGCAGCGCCGTCCCCATCCCATACGCCCCCAGAAAAATCCCCGTCAGCACGATCTCCACATGCCCCGCTTCCACCAGCCGCCGGGCCTCCTCCACCGCTTCCTCGACCGGCTTGCTCCATAGCGCTGGCCGGAGCTGCGGAATGATGCAATAGGTGCAATGTGCATCACACCCATCCTGCACTTTCAAAAACGCCCGCTGGTGGCCGGTCTGGCGCTTGCCCAGCATGGGGAGGCTGACCATCCCCTTCCCGGCCGATTTACCGGCCTTCTCATCCGCATTATGCACTGCCGAAGGGTGTTTCTCATCGATTTCTAATTTTCCCTTGACGCCATTCAACGGACGTGTTGTACTGGTGTACAGAGCGATCTGATTTTCCCGGCCATCAGCCGTTTCGATCATCCATTCTTCATTCGGCTGCCTCGGGTTTTCCGATCCGTCTCGTGCGTCGTTTTCGTTGTCGAGGCTTGTTGGGTTTGCGAGGCGATTGCTTCGATCGTCCTCCTCCCATTGAGTCAGGAGACGCGACAGTTCCCCTCCAACATCCTGATGGTGCCCCAGCACCGCATCGACGCCGCCCAAGCCCTTCGCCTGTTCGGCATCGCTCGTGGCCCAGCAACCGGTGACCACGACCCGCGGCCGGCGCGATGGCGATGATAATGCCCCCGCCCCACCCGATTCAGGATTGCTCAATGGGAACGCTGATATACTTGATGATGTTGCCCGGAATTGGGTGAAGTCGCCGGGAGCCGCGCCGGGGTTGGTAGCCCCGCCGCAGTCACTGGCGCATTCACCCGCGCAGGCCACCGATTCGCAGCCGGCCTCTTCGCCGATGATTGTTCCCGCCGGTCCCATCACCGGCAGGCGCACCATCCGGCGGACCGTCTGGCGGCTTTTGCTGGCGGCCTGCACCGTCACGCTGCAGGTGTGGATGATGCGCAGGTCCGCCTGGCCCGCCGTCGCCCGCATCAGCCCGCGGGCGCGCAGGAGCGTCGCCAGTTGCTCGCTCTCGTAATGGTTGACCCTGCACCCCAGGGTCGAGATCGAAAACGTCTTCACGAAAGGCATCTTACCCAACGGAACCATCCCTGCCATCAGTCGTCTTACTCCTTATGGATAGTGGCCACTCGGGGTTGAACAACCCGCCACTTGGCGTTACACCTTAGAGACTTACACCTTTCGCATTAAACGCGACCGGTCCGGCGGCGCAACTCAGCGACCATCGGCGGTGCAAAGACGGCACGAGGAAACAATATGGCCAACGCGAAATTCGCCTGGGGCATCGACATCGGCAACCGGGCCCTCAAGGCAATCAAGCTCGTCCGAGACGGTGATTCGCTGCGAATGGAAGATATCGAGGTGATCGAGCACGAGCAGGTGCTCTCCATCTCCGGGGACAATCGCGATACCCTCATCCAGACCGCCCTGGCCAACTTCGCCGGGCGGCACATGACCAAGGGCGGGGTCGTTGGGGTCGGAGTGTCCGGGCAATCCTCCTTCGCCCGCTTCATCAAGCTCCCCCCGGTCGAGAAATCCAAGATTCCCGAAATCGTCAAATTCGAGGCCATCCAACAGATTCCCTTCCCGCTGGATGATGTCGAATGGTCCTACCAGCTCTTCGAGCAGGAAGGCTCGCCCGATGTCGAAGTCGGCATCTTCGCGATGCGCAAGGAACTGGTGAATCAGCGGATCAAGTTCTTCACCGATATGGACATGAACGTCCAGCTCGTGCAGATGAATCCCCTGGCCGTCTACAATGCGATGTATTACGACAATCGATTGCAGGATGGCACGACGATGATCCTCGATCTGGGCGCGGAAAACGCCGATCTGATCATCGCCGATCGCGAATCGGTCTGGCTCCGCTCGGTGCCCATCGGCGGCAACAACTTCACCGAGGCGCTGGTCAAGGCCTTCAAGTTGAATTTCGCCAAGGCCGAGGATCTCAAGCGCAACGCCCAGACCTCCAAGTACGCCCGGCAGATTTTCCAGGCGATGCGGCCGATCTTCGCGGACCTCGTCGCCGAGATTCAGCGCTCGATCGGCTTCTACTCCTCGGTCCACCGCGACAGCCGCATCAAGCGGATCATCGCCCTGGGGAACACCTTCCGCCTGCCCACCCTTCAGAAGTATCTCCACCAGAACCTGCAGATCGAAGTCGAGCGCCTCGATAATTTCGGCGCGGGCGCGCCCGATGATGGACGACTGGCGGCCGTGCTGAGCGATAACATCGCCTCGATGGCCGGCGCGTACGGGCTGGCGCTGCAGGCGATGAACCAGGGGAAGATCACCTCATCGCTGCTGCCGCACAAGATTCAGGTCGAGAAGATCTGGAAGGAAAAGACCAAGTGGTTCGCCGGCGCGGCGGCGCTGTTCGTGGCCGCGGCGGGGCTGAAGTACGGCGTCTACGCCTTCCACGACAGCCAGTACGAATCCAGCGGTGCCAAGGATGCCCGCGCCACCATCGCCGCCGCCATTCGCGAGGCCGAAAAGAACGACAAGGCCTGGCAGGCGATCGAAACCTCCGGCGGCGCGGACAAGATCCGCATCACCAACGTCTCCTCGCTGGCCAACTACCGCGATCTCTGGGCCGACCTGTGGATCGATGTCACCCGCAATCTCCCCTCGACCAACTCGATCCTGCCATCGGCTCAGAAAACCACCGCGCGCGCCCAGCGCGAGCAGATCTTCATCGAGTCGGTCGCCTCCCAGTACCAGCCCGATATCGGTTCCATCCTCAAGATGGAGGATGACCAGTTCAAGAATCTGGGCAATGCCAACGCCAACGCCGCGACGGTCGTCCCCTTCAATCCCGTCAGCGGCGGCGGGCGCTTTCCGCGCGGCGGCGGCGGCGAGAGCAATTTCCAGCCGGTCATGCCCGGCGTCGGGCGCGGATTCCAGCCGGCGCCCCGGCCGGCGGAAACCGACCCCAACGCCGTAGCCGGCGTGCCCACCGACCGCGGATACCTGCTGACCCTGCGCTGCGTGTCCCCCTATAACGTCTCTTCCAGTAACAATGCCTCGGTGCTGGTCGACAAATACCTCCAGAAATTGCTGGCCGACGTGACCAACGACAAATCCTACACCGCCGTCCCTCCCAAACCCTATTACATTGGGCGCGCCAAGATCGTCTCGGCGCAGCAGTTGAAGAACGACACGGTGCGAATGACGGCGTTGAAGGCCGCGTTCGACCAGAAGAAGGCCGCCAAGGCCGCCATCGAAGCGGCCGCCGGCGGCGATCCCAATGCGGTTGGCGCGGGCGGAGTCGGCGCGGGTGGTGGCGGCGTCGGGCCCGGCGCATTCCGTCGTCCGGGTGGCGGTGTCGGCGAGATCGATATGGGTCGCCGGCCGATCGTGACGCCGGGCGGCGGCGGCGGTGGTGGCTTTGGCCGAAATCCCAATCCGGGAGGCACCTCGCCCGATGATCCCAGCGCCGATCCCAGGAAAGACCCCGCCTTCGAGGACCCGCTTTACCCCGGCGAGAACATGCTGGAGGACTGGGATATCACGGTGGTCATCGCCGTGGTCCTGGACCCCAAGCCGCCGGTGAAGGCCGAAAGCAATCCGACCGCCGATGCGACGCTTCCCGGCAGTGTGATGCCGGCCGATCCATCTGCCGCCGATCGCACCGTCGTCGATCGCAACGCGATCCCCGCCGCTTCACCCACTCGGCCGGGCCGGCCGGCCGTCTCCGCCGCATCGCGCTGATTACAACACCCGGATTCACCACCAAGGTGCCCCATGGATATAGTCAAGAAAAACATCCCCAGCATCATCTGCGGCGTCATCGCCATCGTGGCGCTCGTCGCCGTATTTCTCTGGCCGCTCGACGGCTACTACGAATCGCTCGAAACGCGAACCGCCGAAAGCGCCAAGGCGCAGGGCAGGCTCAACGCCCTGGTCCGCAAGCAGCGTCGAATCCCCAATCCCAACCCGCGCGACCCGGGTAGCTCCGAACTGCTGGCCGAGAAGGGCCAGCCGGTCTACCCCAGCAAAAACGTCATCGACTTCGGCGATGCCGCCAAAAAACTGGTCGAAGCCCAGAGCACCGCGATGTATCAGTCGGCCATCGACATCAATCAACGGGATCATGGCCTGGTCGTCGGCGGTTCGCTGCCGATACCCCTGAGCACACCGATCGCACTGGGCTACCGCGAACTTCTCCTGAAGGAAATCGACAACCTTCGCATCAAGATCCTGGGCGGCGGCATTCCGCCCACACCGGAAGTGATCAAGACCGCCAGTGATGCCCTCTGGATCGCAATGCAGAAAGACATCATCTACGTCCAGAACGAACCCGTGAATCTCCCCAAGGTGCAGGCCCGCTTCCAGAAGGAGTCGGCCCTGCTTCCGGAAAAAATCCAGAAGGAAGCCGCCGCCAGCGCCAAGATTTATGTTGACCCGACCAAAGTGCTGCTCGTTCCCGCCTCCCTGCCGCCCGATGGCAAGGTCCCCGATCCGAGCGTGATCTGGTGGGCCCAGGTGGAGTTCTGGGTGACGACCGATGTCGTCAACGCGATCGCCGCCACCAATATCGATTCGAAGGGCGTCGTCGATTCGCCCATCAAGCAGATTCATTCGCTGGTCGTGCCCTCGACATTTTTCCCCGAGCCGTCCGCCGCAGCGCTGGCCGGCGGCGCTGAAGTGCCGGCCGCGGATGCCGAAGCCGCCACCGGCGCGGCCCCGGATCCCACCGTCCCGCTTCCCGATGGATCGTCGCAGGCTCCCACCAAGCGCGTTTCCAACTCGCTCTTCGACGTGATTCATTTCAACGTCGCGGTCGATATCGAGGCCGATCAGGTTCCCCGGTTCCTCAAGGCGCTGGCGACCAATCGCTTCATCACGGTTCTGAACATGGATTTGTCCGTGGTCGATCCGCAGTTGATGCAACTGGCCGGCTACGTCTACGGGCCCCGCCCGGTGGTCACGCTTCATCTGGAATGTGAGGAAATTTTCCTCCGCCACTGGACGCTCAAGTACATGCCGCCCTCGATCCGCAAGCTTCTGGGCGCGCCCGCGCCGGCCGCGCCGAGG
>JBBRTW010000309.1:0-8714 GCA_038244055.1 Tepidisphaerales bacterium
AGAGCATCGAGGTGATGCCGTCGAAGCGGAACCCATCGAAGCGAAACTCCTCCAGCCAGTAGCGGATATTCGACAGCAGGAAGCGCTGCACCTCGTACTTGGCATAGTCGAACAGCTTGGAATCCCACGCCATATGATGCCCGCGCGGGCCGCCGTGGAAATACTGGAAATCGGTCGTGTCGAAGAGGTTCAACCCCTCGTGCGTGTTCTTAACCGAGTGACTATGCACCAGATCCATGATGACCTGAATCCCCATGCCGTGCGCGGTATCGATCAGTCGCTTGAGGTCCTCGGGCGTGCCGAAGCGCGAGGAAGGCGCGTAAAAATTGGAGACGTGATACCCGAACGAGCCGTAATAGGGATGCTCCTGCACGGCCATGAGCTGCACGGCGTTGTAGCCGAGCTTCTTGATGCGGGGGAGGATTTTATCGGTGAACTCGATGAAGGAGCTGACCTTTCCCTCTTCCGAAGACATCCCCACATGCGCTTCGTAAACCCGCAGGCCCGTGCGCGGGCCCGGCTGGGGGTTGGCATTCTTCCACGCATAAGCCTCGGGCGGCATCCAGAACTGCCCGGTGAAATTGGGCGAGCCGGGGTCCTGCGTCACCCGGCGGATATACGCGGGGATGCGATCCTGAATGGTCGAATTATTGTGGACGATCAGCACCTTCACCATCGATCCATGCACCAGCTTGCCCCCGTATTTGTCATCGGGCAGGAAGAGCGCATGCACGCCGAAATTGTCGGCCACCAGCGGGCAATCCCAGCGGTTCCAGTTATTAAAATCCCCGATCAGCCGCAACTGCAGCGCCCCCGGCGCCCACTCGCGATACCAGACCCCCGGCTTGCCGTACAACTCGCCCCGGTTGAAGCCGAAGAAATGGTGCCCCTGCGAGATCGGCCCGAGGATGCCGCCATTGGCATCGATTTTTCGCAGGGTCGAGACCAGATACTGATGCCGGGCGCGGAGATCGTTCGCGTGCGGCTCGAGCCAATGGTCATCCTTGATCAGGCCGGTGCCATCGGTAGCGATGGGAGGAGGTGTGGGCATGGGGGGATTGTACCGACAAGACGGGAAGTGGCGAATCGAAATGAATTCGCACCGCGCAACTCGGAACTGATCGTTTGCCCCCGATTACCGGCTCATCGCTCGTGGCATCCCCGCCTTCTCTCCGTTAGACTCTGGTGATCGAAATTCCCACATCACCGTCATTTCAAAGGACCGCCCCATGAATCGACGCGACTTCCTCAAGTTTTCCACCGCATCCGCGGCCACGCTCGCTCTCTCCGGCTTCGCGCCCCACGTTTCGGGTGCGGATGCCAAACCGCTCCGCGTCGGGCTGATCGGCTCGGGGTGGTACGGCAAGTGCGATCTGCTCCGCCTGATCCAGATTTCACCCGTGGAGGTGGTCTCGATCTCCGATGTCGATAAAAAGATGGTGGCAGATGCCGCCGAGCTCATCGCCAGTCGGCAGGCCAACAAGAAGGCCCCGCGCACCTACGCCGACTATCGCGAGCAGCTCAAGGAAAAGGACCTCGATATCTGCCTCATCGGCACGCCCGATCACTGGCATGCCCTGCCGGCCATCGCGGCGATGGAGGCCGGCTGCGATCTGTATCTGCAAAAGCCCATCAGCCTGGATGTGATGGAAGGCAAGGCGATTCTCGATGCGGCCCGCCGGCTCAACCGCACCGTGCAGATCGGCACGCAGCGACGCTCCACGCCGCACCTGATCGAGGCCAAGGAGATGATCATCGATCGCGGCCTGCTCGGGCGCATCGGCCACGTCGAAATCTGCTGCTACTATCACATGCGCAACCCCACCAATCCGCCTGATACCAAGGCCCCGGACAATCTCGATTACGAGGCTTGGACCGGGCCCGCGCCGATGCGGCCTTATAACAAGATCGTCCACCCGCGCGGCTGGCGGGCGTTCATGGAATATGGCAACGGCATCGTCGGGGATATGTGCGTGCATATGCTGGATATGACGCGCTGGATGCTGGGGCTGGGGTGGCCCAAGTCGGTTTCGTCGGCCGGGGGAATCCTGGTGCAGAAGGAGGCCAAGGCGAACATTTCGGATACGCAGGAAGCCACTTTTGACTTCGGCAATCTCGAGGTCGTCTGGACGCATCGAAGCTGGGGCTCCGCGCCCGACCCGAAATATCCCTGGGCCGCCTTCATCTACGGCGATAAGGGCACGCTCAAGGCCTCGGTCAATTCCTACGATTTCATCCCCGAGGGCAAGGCCGAGGCGACCCTGCACGGCGATGCGCTCTTCGAATACGAGAAGTATCCCGAAGACAAAACCGAGAAGGACCTGGAGCGGCATGTGGCCAGCGCCATCCGCGGGCACATGAAGGACCTGCTCAATGCCCGCGAGAAAAAGACCAAACCCGTGGCCGATGTGGAGCAGGGACACATGTCGACCGCGAGTTGCATTCTCGCGAATCTGTCGATGAAGCTCGGCCGGACGCTGCACTGGGACCCCGCGACGCATACCGTGACGGGCGACCCGGAGGCGACGGCGCTGCTGAAGCGGCCGTATCGAGCTGGGTATCAGCATCCGGCGGATAAGGCGTAAGCCATTTGAGAAGCCGGACAATGCGCTCCCGAACAAGCCGGGACAGAGCGATGGTTGCACAAGCAAGCATCGCGCCGTCCCGGATGGCGTCGAAGTGGAAGAAGACTTAGGTTGATGGGCCGATTGGTGCATCGCGCCATCCGGGACGGCGCTCTGTCGCTGCGCTCCGGCGCTCTGTCCGGGCTTGTTAAGATCGATTCGAATCCACCCCCGCCAACCCCCGCAGCGATTCCCCATACGGCGCTCGCGCCACCCCGCGCTCAGTGATGATCGCCGTCACCAGTTCCGCTGGCGTCACATCGAACGCCGGGTTGTAGAATTCAACCCCATCCGGCGCGGTCTGCCGGCCAAAACCATTGCTGATTTCGATGGGATCGCGCTCTTCGATGGGGATCAGCGCGCCGTTGGCCAGGGACAGATCGATGGTCGAGAGCGGGCAGGCGACATAGAAGGGGATGCCGAAATGTCTGGCCAGGATCGCAACGCCATGCGTGCCGATTTTATTGGCGACATCGCCATTGGCGGCCACGCGGTCGGTGCCGACGATGACGGCCTGCACTTTTTTCTGCGCCATGATCGTCGCGGCCATGTTGTCGCAGATGACGGTCACGCGCACGCCGGCCTCGCGCAGTTCGTAGGCGGTGATGCGCGAGCCCTGGAGAAGCGGCCGGGTCTCATCGGCGTAGACGTGAAAGCTGTAGCCCTTTTCCAGCCCGAAATAGACGGGGGCGAGCGCGGTGCCGTAGGCGACGGTGGCGAGCGCGCCGGCGTTGCAGTGGGTTAGGAGGGAATAGTGGGCAGTGGGCAGTGGGCGGTCGGCAGTAGAATCGCCCTCAATTTCCGCCTTCTTACTGCCCACTACCCACTGCCCCCTGCCGACTAATTCCGCCAATCCAAATTCCCCGATCTTCCGGCAGGCGTGCGTGTCTTCTTCGAGCATGGTCAGCGCTTCGGCCAGGAGGCGCTGCTTGATCTTCCGCACCATCTGCTCGCGGGTGCGCGAGCCTTGTTGGCGGGTTTCCTGGGAGACGCGCTTCATGCGGTCGAGGGCCCAGAAGAGATTGACGGCCGTGGGGCGGCTGGTGGCGAGGTAGCCGCAGACGGATTCGAGATGGGCATCGAATTCCGAAAGCGATTCGGTGGGGTTATCGCGGATGCCCAGGTAAACGCCGAACGCGGCCGCCACGCCGATAGCCGGCGCGCCGCGGATGACCAGTCGCTTGATCGCATCCCACATCTGCCGCTCATCGGTGATCTCGACGTAAGTCGTTTCCAGCGGGAGTTTGGTCTGGTCGATCAGGCGGGCGGAGCGGCCGGTCCAGGTGATGGTTTGGAGCATGGGGTTGTGAGTTGTGAGTTGGGAGTTGCTAGTTGTTAGTTGTTAGTTGTTAGTTGCGAGTTGCGAGTTTCGAGTGGTCCGCGGTGGGTCGAATGCCGAAATTGCGTTCCGCGACATTGCAATCACTCGCAACTCACAACTCGCAACTCACAACTCTCAACTCTCAACTCATTGCGAGAGAATCCATTCGAGCACGCTACTCTTTGGCAAGGGGTTCACGGCCAGGTGGCGCAGCATGTTGAGGCACTGGGCGCGGTGGTGCATGCCGTGGGTGGTGACGTGAGTCAGCACCTGCCCGCGGAGGAAGGTATACGATTTGCCGCCGCGGATGGCATTGACGGGTTGATCGAGCGGGTGGGCTTTGGCGATGGCGGCGAAGTCGGCGGCGATTTCTTCGAGGAGCGTGAGGAGATCGGCCGGGGTTCGGCGGAGATTGTCGGCCTCCAGCCGCGGGCGCGCCTCCCGGCCGGCGAGCATGTCCGTCCAGCCGCGCAGCGCGCCGAGAATGTGGGTCGTCGTCGCATGGAGCGATCCCGGCCCCATCTCGAATGGTTTGTGAAACTGCTCCTCCGAAAGCCCGGCGCAAGCCTCGATGATATTTCGCGTGGCCCAGAGGTTATGCGCGATCAGAATTTCCAGCGGATCCGAAACGTTCGTCATGATTGCTCCTTGCGCCATTGGGTTGTCCCCTCCCGGCCTCATCCTTCATCCTTCTACCTTCATCCTTCGTCTTCTACTTCTCCACCCCCACCTGTGTATTCTCCCGCGCCCGCTCGGCCAATCCCAGTTCATCGGAGACTTCTTCCTGGCCGCGCGTTGTGCCGGCGTAGATGGCCCATCCGCGAAAGCCGCGGCAGATGAGGTTGATGCGCATTTTGTAGTGATTGTTCTCGACGACGAAGCGCAGGCCGGGGAGATTTTCATCCTTGAGCGGCTTGCCGATGAGGTCCGCGCGGCCTTCGCGTTTCTTCATTTCTTCGAGGAAGGCGCCGATGATCCAGGTGGCCGGAACGGGCAGGGGCATGGGAAATTGCAGCACGCCATAGGCCGTTTTGCCGCTGGGGCTGACCCAGAACTGGTGGGTGTGGTCCGGCGCCGATTCCGGCGGGGCGGCTTGCCAACCGGCCGGCGGGGGGCAGATGGCGTTGACCAGGGAGAGTGTTTTGGGCGCGGTCAGGCCGCGATCGGAGAGGGGCTGGGTGGTGGCAGCGGGCTGATAGACGCCGACATCGGCGTGGGTGCAGGCCAAGCCGAGCAGGGCGAGAGGGAGGATGAGGAGGGACCGAATCAGCATGGGTGTGTGTAGTACGGTTGGGAGGGGGGAGGAGTTGGGTTGTGTTTTGGGGGAAAAGGGTTGGCTGGTTGACTATGGAAATAGCTTGGATTTATGGAAGGTTTTTAAGGGCAGACAAGAATGTCTGCCCCACCATTTCATTGCCCGGCCGCCAGCCGCGTGCAATGTTCGAAGAGCAGACGCCATTCGATTTTCTGGAGGGCGATAACGGCCGGGAGGCGCGGGTCGGCCGGGCGATCGTACACTTTCTCGGCCAGATCGACGAAGGCGTTGGAATCCCAGCCCTCATGCACCAGGCGCAGGAGCGAGGTATCGGCCGGGAGGTGATTCAGCACATCGCCGGCAAAAGGGGTCATCGTTTTGAGAATCGGATGATTGCGGCAGCGGGCGTACCAGTATTTGGAATTGGAGAAGTCGCCTTCGCGGCGGTGCATGATGGCGTGCCAGAAATTGAGGGTTGGGTCGGTCTCATCCTGCTGGGAGATGCGATGGGATTGATCCAGCCCATCGTGCCAGAGCCAGAGCCCGGCCAGCATGGCCGAGGCGGCCGATTCGGATTGAACGGGCACGGCGAGCAACTGTTCGGGACTTACGATATCCAGAAGCTTGCGGGCGATTGCCGGCGCGCCGCCCTGGACGACCAGGCGGGTGTAAGCAGTGGGGTCGGCCTGCATGATCTCATGGGCGAGGGGGGAGAGGGGGTCGGTGCCGGGAGGAGGTGCTGACATGGGGGCATTCTAGCCGCGGATTTCGCTGGAGTCGCGGGGGCAAGGTGCTCGACTTTCCGACGTCGAGTTGAGAGTCTTGCGGCAAATCGGACTCGATCGAGCTAGCTACTATTGGATGTCGAATTGGCTCATCCTTTTACGCGCCCACGTCCGATAATGATCTGGTAGGCGCTCCCGAAGTCGGGGATGCGCTGCTGTTTCGAGGGTTCATCAGGAAGGATTCCGCCATGTTTTCGCAGGATGCACAGTCAGGCCGTCGTCGGTTGTCCGCGGGTTGGATGAGCGTCGCCGCGCTGCTCGCGGGGGTGGTGGCCGGTTGCACGGATCGGCCGACGATTCTGCCGAACTCGGATGCCGAGTTGCGGAAGACCAATGCCCAGTTCGCGGCCGACGCCGCCAAGCGAACCTACCCCGCCAGCGCGGCAAAGGGCGGCGATGCCAAAGCGCAGGCTTCGGTCGATCACGGCTTTACCAACAAGATCGATGTCATCAATCTCGCGGAAGAGGATTGGAGCAATGTCGAGCTCTGGATCAACGGCAACTACGTGATCTTCATCCCCCACTGGGCCAACAAGGAGATGAAGACGCTCAGCTTCAAATTTTTCTTCGACCGCGATGGGCAGCATTTCCCGACGAACAACAAGGAAACGCGCGTGGAGAAGATCGAGATCCTCAAGGACGGGAAGGTCTACAACATCCCGATGAAAATGGCGGATTGAATTTATTGAACCACGATGGGCACGAAAGGCACGAAGAGGAATTCAGCCACAGATGCTCACAGATGAACACAGATAAAGAGAAGCAATGAAAAGGGCTTCAGGACGCTGGTCCGAAGCTCCGTTTTTCTCTGAATTATCTGTGGTGATCTGTGGAAATCTGTGGCTGAATTCTTCGTGCCCTTCGGGTCTTTCGTGGCTCATCATTCAGCGGCCGCCGGTTTGCGGTTGAAGTATTTGACGAGGCGGACTTCATTGCCGCAGTCGTTGTAGCTCATTTCATCGACCAGGCCGCGGGTCATGAGGATTCCGAATCCGCCGGGGCGCAGGCCCAGGGCATCGCGGATTTCCATGTGGGCGGCGGGGTCCTCCGCGTCGGCGGCGTGGGGGACCTGAGAAGGGTTGAAGCCGGGGCCCGAATCCTTGATCTTGATGACGACTTTTTCGCTGTCGATGCGGTAGGTGACGGTGACGGGGAGGTCGATGTTCTTGCGGTGGCCCCACTCGATGGCGTTGGAGCCCATCTCGCGGACGGCGGTGGTGATGTGCCGCGCGTGGTCCTCCGACAGGCCGGAGTGATGCAGGAGCGCGGCCAGCATCTGGTTGAGCTCTTCGAGGATGCGCGTGTCGCTCTTGAGCTCGAAGTGGACTTCGCCTTGCAGGCCGGTATCGGTGATCTCATCGCGCCAGGCGAGGGCGCGGTCGATGGCTTCATTGAGCTGATCGACCGTGAAGGGCTTGGTGACGTATTCGTTGGCCCCGACGGCCAGGCCGCGAATCATATCCTCGCGGCGGGCGCGGGCGGTGACCATGATGATCGGCGTGAGGTTGGTGCGGCGATCGAGCTTGAGCTGCTGGCAGACGGCGTAGCCATCGATATCGGGGAGCATCAGGTCCAGCAGGATCAGGTCGGGGGCATGATCGCGCACCCACTCGGCCGCGGAAGAGCCTTCGCTGAGAATGGACGCATCGATTCCCCGCAGCCGCAGAATCTGCGACAGCAGATCCGCGATCTCACTTTCATCCTCGACAATGAGGGCAGCCTTGGCCAATGAACCTCCGCCAAGGGTATTTTGCCCGATCAGGCTGGTTGGGGCAATGTATAAATGATGTTTTAGGAAATCTCACGCCACAATCCCCCCGACCACCTTTCCATACACATCCGTCAACCGAAAATCCCGCCCCGCATACCGGTACGTTAGCTTTTCGTGATTCAGCCCCATCAGATGCAGCACGGTGGCATGCAGATCATGCACATGGACGGGATTCTGCTCGGCCTTGAGCCCCAGTTCATCGGAGGTTCCGTAAGCCAGCCCGGGTTTGATGCCGCCGCCGGCCAGGAGCATGGAAAAGGCGGTGTGGTGGTGATCGCGGCCGGCCTTGGCTTTGTCTTTGTTTTCCGCGTAGGGGGTCCGGCCGAACTCGCCGCCCATGATGACCAGCGTGTCTTCGAGCAGGCCGCGCGATTTGAGATCGGCGATGAGCGCGGCGGCGGCGCGGTCGCCATCGCGGCAGAGAGTGGCATGGCGCTCGTTGTGGTTGGTGTGGGTGTCCCAGGGCTGGTTGTCCGAGCTGGTGTAGTAGACGGTGACGAAGCGCACGCCCGATTCAGAGAGCCGGCGGGCGAGGAGGCAGGATCGGCCGAAGGGCGTCTGGCCGTAGGCGGCCTTGAGCGGCTCGGGCTCGCGGGAGATGTCGAAGGCATCGCTGGCGGTGGCCTGCATGCGGAAGGCGGTCTCCATCGTCCGCACCTGGGCATCGAGCTCGGCATCCCCATCGCGCTGCTGGAGGTGGATCGAATTGAGCCGGCCGAGGAGGTCGAGCTGCTCGCGCTGCTGGCTGTAGGAAAGCGAGGGGTTGTGAATGTTGGCCAGGAGCTTATCGATCGCCATGTCGGCGGTGATGACATTGGCGGCCTGGTATTGGGCGGGCAGGAAACTGTTGCTCCACAGCGCCGGGCCGACAACGATTTTGGGCGTGGGGCGGAGGACGACATAGCCGGGGAGATTCTGATTCTCCGAGCCCAGCCCGTAGAGAAGCCAGGAGCCGAGG
>JBBRTW010000310.1:0-8674 GCA_038244055.1 Tepidisphaerales bacterium
ACCGTCTTCTGCTGCGGCGTCAACTTCCGCCGGAATGATTCGATCCATCGCCCCACCAGCCGCCCCGCCCACCCCTGCTTCGGCTCGGCCTCCTGATGCACTTCCTGATCCACCTCCAGCGCGGGATACCCCAGCGCGAAGCTGCGAATCAGTTTCCCGCGCCAGAGCAGGATCAGGCTGATGACCAGCCCAATCCCCCCGCCCGCGGCCGCCAGACCGCCGACGCCATCCGGCGCTAGATAAAGTTCGCCCGGCATCGCCCGCGCGCCCACCGGCAATCCCCCCAGAATCGTGTGATAAAGCAGCCCGATCCCGGCCAATAGCAGCGGGATCGATTGCGGAATCCAGAACTGCGCCGCATCGATCAAACTGGCCGCGAGAAGGCACGACAGCGCGAACACATACATTAAATAGATCGGCCAATCATGCCGGATATCCAGCGTGCGCCCACAGACCCCATCGCCCGTGAAGAGCATGATGTAATAGAAGGAGAAGACCGCGCCGGTGATGAACTCGACGGTCGGGTAGCGCGCCGAGATCGGATTGAAACAGTACCGGCATCGCCCGCGCAGCCAGAGCCAGCCGAAGACCGGGACATTGTCGTAGAAGGCCAGGCGATGCTCGCAATAAGGACACCGCGAAGGCGGCGAAACCAGCGATTCCCCGCGCGGCAGCCGCCAGACGACCACGTTGAGAAAGCTCCCGATGCAGGCGCCGAGGGTGAAGAAGAAGAGGATGAAGAGGAGGTGGGGCAAGGGGGAGTAGTTAGTAGACAGTAGTCAGTAGTTAGTAGAAGAATACGCAGGGGAACTACCTGGACCTCTTAATGGCGGCCATGTAGGCTTCGAGGAGGCGGCCGACTTCGTCGAATTTCATTTCGATCGCGGTAACGTCCGCGTAGCGAAGGTCGCGCGACAGGATGACATAATACCGGCATTCCTCGATTGATCCCTGTGCGATGTTGTAAAAGCGGAGCTTGTCGGGACGGCCCGCCTTCTTGAAGCCTTCGGCGATGTTCGCTGCAATCGAGACCGCCGCGCGGCGGAATTGTGATGTAAGCCCGAACAACTCCTCCTTGGGAAATCCGCGCGTCAGTGCATATACATCCAATACGGCAGCGTGAGCCTTCTGCCAGACGACGACGTCTCGAAAACTTCTCGAAGGATTTCCCATGCGGTCATTCCTGGACTTTCCTACTGACTACTAACTACTGACTACTAACTACTTTTCACAACAACCGCACTATATACACCACCGCCTCCTCCACGGTCAGGTTCGTCACATCCAGTTCCGCAGTCATGATAGACCGATACAACGGCTCGCGAATCGCCAGCATCTGCTGCACCTCTTCCAGCGATCCGCCCAGCGCCGTCAAACTTGGCCGCGTCAGCGCCGATTTGGTATCCGCGTGGATTCGGGCATGGAGCGTTTCCGCCTCGCAGCGCAGGTAAATGATCTTATGCCCCCCGGCCGTCAGCGCGGCCCGATTCTCCTCTTTCAGCACCGTCCCACCCCCCAGCGAGATCACCACCTCTTCCAGCCTGGCCACCTCGCGCACCACCCCCGTCTCGATCACCCGAAAGGCCGGCTCGCCATCCTGCTCGAAAATCTCCTTGATCGATTTGCCGGCCCGCTCGACGATCAGATCATCGATGTCCACAAAATCCTGCCACAGCCGATCCGCGAGCTTTTGCCCGATGGAAGACTTGCCGCTCCCGCGATAGCCAATCAGAACGATGCTCATGTCGGATCATTATCGGCCATGACGGGGGGAAGAATAAAGGACACCGCGGAGACGCAGAGGTCGCGGAGGGGAAAAACGCGAGGGTAGAGGGTAGAGGGTAGAGGGTAGAGGGTAGAGGGTAGAGGGCTGATTTGGGCATGTGAGCATCGAGTTGATGCAGTCGGGTCGACAATCCATTAACTTCGACATCCCTCACCAAAGAACCAGTCCAACCGCAGAAACTTCATGTTCTACCCTCGATCCACTACCCTCAATCCTCTACCCTCTACCCTCAACCCTCTCTTCCTCCGCGTCCTCCGCGTCTCCGCGGTGGTTTCTTCCCGTATTGGTTGTTTGACAAAATCGGGCGCATTATCGACAACAGGAACCATTATGCCGAATTCGAAGTCGCCGGGGTCGTCGCACTCTCCCACAGCCGCAAAAGCATCGCCAGGGTCCGGTAAACCGGGGGATCCCATTTACAAGCGCGTGCTCCTCAAGATCAGCGGCGAGGGATTCTGCCATGAGGGGGGATTTGGCATCGAGGCGGGGGAGATCGAGAAAATCGCCAGACAGTGCGTCGAGGTGGCCCATACCGGCGTGCAGCTCGCGATCGTCGTCGGCGGGGGCAACTTCATCCGCGGGGCGACCTTCGCCGAGGATGGCCATATCAAGCGGGCGACGGCCGACTACATGGGCATGCTCTCCACCGTCATCAACGCCCTGGCCCTCCAGGAGACCATGGAAAAGTTCGGCCAGCCCACGCGCGTGCTCTCGGCCATCAGCGTCTACAGCGTCTGCGAGCCGTTCATCCGCCGCCGCGCCATCCGCCATCTGGAAAAAGGCCGCTCGATCATCCTCGCCGCCGGCACCGGCAACCCCTTCTTCACCACCGACACCTGCGCCGCGCTACGCGCCACCGAGATCGAGGCCGATGTGCTCCTCAAGGCCACCAAGGTCGATGGCATCTACAACAAAGACCCCAAGAAACACGCCGATGCCGAGCTATATCGCGACATCTCTTACGAAGAAGTCCACCAGAAACAGTTGCGCGTGATGGACCTGACCGCCGTCACCCTCTGCATGGAGCGGAAGATTCCGCTGGTGGTGTTTAATTTGAAGAAGGATGGGAATATTTTGAGGGTGCTCAAGGGGGAGAAGGTCGGGACGACGATTAATCCGTAGGGGAGTTGCTAGTTGTTAGTTGTAGTTGTTAGTTTCAGTGGAGCGCCCATACATCTCACGGCCGGATCACAATTCGTTGATTCCCCTTCACATCCTTCCGCTCAATCTTTCCCTTCCCGTGCGGCAGGATGACTTCCACATCCACCCCTTCCGCCTTCCCCAGCCCGAAATGCGCCACCGCCTCCTGACCTGAGCAGAAGCCGTACCCGATCGCGATCTCCCTTGAGCCCAGCAGCGCTCCCGCATCGCCGAGTTTGCCGGCCGGGTAGATATTCACCTTCGCGCCGATGCCCATCCGGTTCACGCCATCCTTCCCCTCCACGCACACATCCAGCCAGTTTCCCCCCGCCGTCTCGTTGCGCAGCAGCAGCGATCGCGAATCGATCCACCAGTTGGCCATAAACAAATCCAGCCGCCCATCGCGATCGAAATCGCACGATGGCCCGGCCGCCATGTAGATGATCCGCTTGTCCCGGGACTCCTTCGTAAACAGCGCTGCGGCGCGTTTCGAACTCTTTTCGGCGGCCGTGGGGAAATCGTTCACGCCCCACGCCTCGGCGCTGAAGCGCGGAATGCCCTCCTTTGCGCCCATGTTGCGGAAAATCATCGGGCACGGCGCGCCGGCCGCGTCGAACTTCACGATACTCACATAAATATCCGGCCAGCCATCGTTGTCGAAATCCTGAATCTCCACATGCGGCGCTTTCATCGCCAGCGACTTCAAACCGGCCGCCTCGGTGATGTCTTCATACGCCGGCACGCCCTCTTTAATCCCTCGATTGAGATAGAGGCGAATCGGCGCGGGAGTCGACCACGGGCTCTTGAAATGATTGCCGATGACAATATCC
Organism: Tepidisphaerales bacterium; assembly: GCA_038244055.1. Lineage (GTDB taxonomy): Bacteria > Planctomycetota > Phycisphaerae > Tepidisphaerales > Tepidisphaeraceae > DASPKW01. The sequence continues at coordinate 3,757 of JBBRTW010000310.1, forward strand.
GGCCGGCCGTCGCGATTGACATCGGCGATGCAAACGCCGGCCGGGGTATCATTTCCGGAGGCCTCCTTCCAGCGAAACACCTCGCGCGAGCCCGGCGCTTCGCGAAAATGGCCCTTGCCATCGTTCAGCAGCAGCCGATGCTCCCCCGCGCCGCTGGTCAGAAAAATGTCAGGCCAGCCATCCCCATTCAAATCTGCCACCGCCACGCCCAGCCCGCCCATTCCCCCCGGCAGGCCAGCTTTTTCCGAGACGTTTTCGAAGCGATGATTCCCCAGGTTGCGATACAGCGCCGGCCCGGTCTTCACATTCGAAGTGTAATACTGCTCGCAGGTCAGCAGATCGAGCAGGCCATCCCCGTCGAAATCCAGCGCCGCCAAGCCGCGCCCGCAGTAGCCCAGAGGGCAAGCGCCGCTCTCTTTCGAAACATCCGTGAACTTCCCCGCCCCCTCGTTTCGAAACAGCACGCTCGGCGCGGCCAGCGCCCCCTCCGCCCCATGCGCGCAGTGCGAAACATACAAATCCAGCCGCCCGTTATTCGTCAAATCCACAAACAGCGCCCCGCTCCCCATGCCCGAAGTATGCAACTGCTCCTGCAGGTCGAGCCGGAACTTCCCCTTCTCATTGCGAAGCAGCATCCCCGCCTTCGACCCCGCGTTGTTGAACGCCGCGACATAAAGGTCCGGCCAGCCATCCCCATCCACATCCCCCCAGGCCGCGCCGTGGCCGCGAATCCCCGCCACATGCGGAAACACGCCTGCCTCATCGCCGACATCCTTGAAGACAAACGGATAACCCCCCGCGCCCGCCGCGGCGGGTTTCGGCTCCTCGGCCATGAGGGAAAACGCCCCCAATGCCGATAGCGCTACAACCCCGAGACGATTGCGCCACAGCCCGCAAGGACGACATCGATTCACTTTGCATCCTTTCCTCAAGCCACCGCATCATGATCCTCACGAATCAACGCGAAAGGGTCAGGAGCCGGGGATCGATCATCAGCGCAAGAGGCGTTTCTGGTGGCCGGCTCCTGACCCTGACCAATTTCCGAATTCTCCGCGCCCTCTGCGGTGAAAATCTTTACGGCATCCTCTCCGACTCCGGAATATGAATCGTCGTCACCGCGCAGCAATCCCACGCCCTCCCCGCACGGTTCATGTTCCAGGTGATATAGAGCTTGTCACCCTTGGGGTCGATGGCCGAGCTGAACGTCCCCACCGGTGTCGCGCCATATTTATCCTTGTAATACGGCGTCAGAAACGCAATCACCTTTTTCTGCTTCAACTTGGTGTCGAACTGCACGACCGCCGTCCCATCCTTATCCGCGCCGCCGTGCGCGCCGGGGATGTAATACAAATATCGGCCGGTCGGGTCCGCATCGATCGAGGTGATGTAGTTGGCCACGCCCACCGCCGCCGAGCCGAGCTTCTCCACCTTTTCCGTCTTGGTGTCGAACGCATAGATGACCGATTCCCCGCCCTTGGCGCTCTTGGATACCGTGTAAACCATCCCCTGCGGCGTCTCCTGCGTGGCCGCGCGAAGGCCAAGCACCGCATCGATTTTCTCCGGCGCACCTCCCTTGGCCGGGTCGTAGCGCATCAGATTTCCGACCATGTCCTCCTTGCCGGGCACATAATACACCTTGCCGGTGGAGCGCGCGAAAAGCATGTAGCGCGATGGGCCATTTTCTCCCGCGTAGAGCACCTTGTGATTCTTCAGATCGTATGCGAAGAACTGCACCCCCACATCATCGGTGCCCGTGCCCGGCGCGGTGCCGCCATAAAAAAACAGCCGGTCCGGATCGAGCACGCTGCACGGAATGCAGTGCTTGGGCACCGGCCCCTGCACCACCACTTCCGTCTTCCCTGTCCTGGGGTCGCAGCGCATGATCCAGTCGCCCAGGTAGTGATACGCATCATTCGTCGCGGCCGTCGATCCGCGATGGGTCGAGAAATAAAGCCACCCATCGCTCCCCATATCCAGCCGGCCATGAATCTTGCCGGGTGTGTAATGCCCCTCGGGCATGTTGAGCACCTTGGTGGTATCCACCAGTTGCCGGAATGTCTTCTGCTCCGGGTCATACTCGAAGACCCGCGCAGTGCCGGTCCCATGCGTACCATCACCCTTTGCGCCGATGGCGAGATGATCCCCGATCGACAGATAGTATTTCCCGCCGATCGCCAGGCTATCGCCCCAGTTGGACCAGGGCTTGCCTTCGTAATCCTGCCCGGGCACGTAAACAAAATCGATCGTCGGCGCGGTCTTGGCGATGAGCACATCCTTGGCAATGCTCTCCGGCCCCTTGATGAACTCCGCCGCCTGGTCCGTCACCACGATCTTCCCATCCGGCAATGTCGGCGGAAAAGGCAGGCTCGGCGGTTTTGCCCGCTTCCCGGCCGGCGCAGCCGCGCCCGCACTCTGGATCAGGACGCCCATCGCCCCAACCCAAACCGCAAACAACCCCGCCCGCCACCGGTTCCGATTGTGAATCCGCATGATGATAAACCCTCAAAAGACCCGCCTGATCCGATTAACATACCCGCGAATCCCACGGCCGTTCCCCGGATTGCAGGTGGGACGCCGGAATGTGGAGATCCCGTCAATCCTTAGATCCCGTCAATCCTTAGATCCCGTCATCCTTGGATCCCGTCATCCTGAGGTACTCCGAAGGATCTGGCCGGTAAGTCGGGGCCCTTTCGCGTAGATGAGGCGGCCAATGCATTCGAGGCTGGATCCTTCGGACTACCTCAGATTGACGAATCGTCTTCGCAACAAATAGGCGTTACACCCGGATGGCAATCGCAGATCGGTCCCCATCCCACTGGTGACGTCTTACGCCCCTAATGCTAAGATAGCCCCCGCCCGGCGAGATCGCCCTCTTCTCGCTTCTAACTTCTACCTTCTAACTTCTGGACCCCTTATGCCAGTCGAAGACATCCTGTTTGACGCCGAAGAGCACATGGAAAAAGCCGTCGAGCATCTGCGCCACGAACTGCGCGGCATCCGCACCGGCCGGGCCTCGCCGGCGCTGGTCGAGCATGTGATGGTCATGTACTACGAGACCCCCACGCCCCTCAAATCCATCGCCTCGATCTCCGTCCCCGAGAACTCGCAGATTCTCATCAAGCCCTTCTCACCCCAGGATCTCAAGGCCATCGAGCGGGCCATCAGCGACAGCAAGATCAACCTCACCCCCCATTCCGATGGCAAAACCCTTCGCCTGATGCTCCCGCCGATGAGCCAGGAAGTCCGCCTGAAGATGGTCGCCAGTTGCAAAGGCATCGCCGAGACCGCCAAAGTCTCCATCCGCAACGCCCGCCGCGACGCCAACAAGATCATGGAAACCGAAGAAAAAGGCGGCGTCGTCACCGAGGATGAAGCCACCAAGGGCAAGGAGCAGATTCAGGACCTCACCAAGAGTTACGAGAACAAGGTGGATGAGGTGATCGAGCATAAGAAGAAAGAGATCATGGATGTGTGAGCAGAGGGTTCAGGGTTCAGGGGTCAGGGGTCAGGGTTTAGGGTTCAGGGTTCAGGGTTTAGGGTTCAGGGTTCTGGGTTCAGGGTTCAGAAGATTCGGCATTACTCCGATTCTGAACCCTGAACCCTGAACCCTTTTCCACTACTTCGGCGCGAACCCTGAACCCTTTTCCACTACTTCGGCGCTGTATGCGACACCTGCTGATAATCGATATCCAGCAGCCGCCCGATTTCCTTCTTGATCCGCGCCGCTTCGGTGTCGAACTGCGCGAACTCCTTCGCATCGGTCTTCAGGCTCTCCGCGATCATCGCCACCGCGGCCGGGATTTTGTCGCAGGTCGCCCCGTCCCCTTTGAGCTCGCTCAACTCTGAATCGGTCAGCCCCTTGCGCTTCCAGGCCTTGGTGCGCTGTACCTTCGCGGTGTTTTTGTATGGGACTGTCGCCTCGTAAGTGAACTCCACCCACGCCGTCGCCTGCCTGTCGATCGCGCTCACCCGCTTGCTGATATCCGCCAGCGAAGTCGATAGCAGTTGCCGCGTATGCTCGGCCAATGTCTTGAGCATCTCCTTCGACTTGGGCGCATCCCCCGTCGCCGAGAGTTCGATCCCCTGCAAAGTCGAAAGCGTCTTCAGCGCTTCCAGGATCGGCGGCAAAGCCTTGGCTTTCTCGGCCGCCTTGAACTTCGCATCGTTGGCCGCCATCTCATCCTTGAACAGCGCCGCGAACGCCCGCTTGCGCATCTCCGCATCGACAATATCGATCGGATCCGCCGCCTTCACCGCCCCGCCCGGCTTGGCCGCCGGCGCGGGCTTGGGCTTGTACGCCATCTCCTGCGAGCGCTTCACCAGCAGCGCATGCGCCAGCGCGATCGAGCGCGGGTCCTCCGACTTCGTCGCCGTCGCCGCTTTGTCGTACGCATCCGAAGCCAGCGTCGCCTGCTTGGTATGCAGATGACACTCCGCCTTGAGCATGTACAGCTCATACTTGTTCACCCCCGCCGCCGCCGGGCCGGTCAGCGAAAGCGTCGCCGCGATCCGCTGCAAAGCCGCCGGGTACTGTCCATCCTTCACCAGCACGCGCACCGCATCCACCGCCGTATCCGCCGCGCGAGCTTCCATCGCCACCACCATCGCCACGACAACCGCCGCCATCCAGATCATTCGACCAACCATGAAAACCTCCGATAGCCCCCGTGTAAACTCGATGCGTTATCCCCAACACTCTACCCCCCAAACGCGCCGGCGCGCCAAACATTCTTTCTACTCCCTCTCCCAAGGCCGGTGAGCTGATCCGATTCGCCGCGCCGCGCATCCGGACGTGGGAGAGGGCCGGGGTGAGGGGTTCGCGGCATTCGCTGTCGGGCATTCATAGGCGCATGCGCCACCATCCTTGCAACGAAGGCCGCTTCAACCCTTCCATCACCCGTCCCGCTTGAAACTTTTC
>JBBRTW010000311.1:0-8669 GCA_038244055.1 Tepidisphaerales bacterium
GTTGGAACCGCAGGCACGCGTAGGCGATCGGTTCGCAAATCGGGATCGTGAAGCACAGGTAAATCGCCGCCGCCAGGATGCATAAATACAAGCGCGTGAGGTTGGCCGATCGATCGACCAGCCAGCCCCCAAAACAGTATCCGGCCGCCAGCGAGATCAACGTGACGGTAATTTGCGCCGTCCAAACGAAATGCGATGTCCCGACGTAGGGCGCGAGCATTTTCGCGCCGAGGATTTCGACGATCATGACGGCCGCCCCGGTGATGGCGGCGGTGAAGTAGAGGTAGCGCCGCAGGCCGGGACTGTTGGCCGAAATCGCTTGGGTGGGTTGGTTCACGCCAGCGTTCTAATCGCCGGGCGGGATTTTTCCAACGTCACACCAGCGAAGAAAGAATCTCGCACCCCCTGCGCAGCTTCTCGTCGGTCGTGGCGTAGCTGATGCGGAAATGCGTATCGCGCTCGGAAAACACATTGCCGGGGATGATCAAGACGTTATTGGCGATCGCCTTTTCGACGAACGCACTGGCCGAAGCGCCGGCCGGGGCCTTGGGGAAAATGTAGAACGCGCCTTCGGGTTTGACGATCTCGAACGATTTGGACAAGCCGGCGATGACGATATCCCGCTTGGTCTTGTACGCCGCCACGGCATAGGACATATCCAGATCGATGGCCGACAGCGCCGCGTATTGCAGCGGGCTGGGGGCGCAGACGTAGGTGTACTGCTGCAGCTTGGTCATCTGCGCCAGCACCGCCTCCGGCCCGGCCGCGTACCCCAGACGCCACCCGGTCATCGCGTGGCTCTTGGAGAACCCGCGGAGGATAAGCGTGTGTTCGTGGGATCGGGCGGCCGAAGCGAAGGAGTTGCGAGTTGCGAGTTGCGAGTTGCGAGAGTTGTCAGTGGTCCGTTGTCCGTTGTTAGTTGTGGAAGAGCCACCGCCCGCGGCAACTGACAACGGACCACTGACAACGGACAACGGACCTTCTCGCTTCTCGCTTCTAACTTCCAACTTCTTTTCTGAACCCTGAACCCTGAACCCTGAACCCTCCCCATACAAAAACGGCTCATAAATCTCATCGCTGACAATCAGCAGCCCGTGCTTTTTCGCCAGGGACACGGCCGAGTCGATCTCCGGCTGGGTCATGACCACGCCGGTGGGGTTGCTCGGCGAGTTGAGGATCAGCAGCTTGGTGCGCGGGGTGATGGCCGCCTCGACGCGGTCGGCGTGGAATCGGAAATCGGGATACGAATCCACCGGCACGGCTTTTCCGCCCGCCAGGGTCAGCAAATGCTTGTACATCACGAAATAAGGATCGAGGCAAATCGCCTCATCGCCGGGATTGATCGTGGCGAGAATGGCCAGAAACAAACCGCCCGAGACGCCCGAGGTGATCAGAATCTCGCCGACATCGCCCCCCATCTCCTTCGACAGATCCGCCCGCAGCCGCTCGCGCAGCGGCGCGATCCCCTGGGTCTGGGTGTAGCGGTTATGCCCCGCGCGGATGGAATCGATGGCCGACTGCTTGGCCGGCTCGGGCACGTCGAAATCGGGGAGGCCGATCGAGAGGTTGATCGGGTCCTTCATTTTCGCGGCCAGGTCGAACACCTTGCGAATGCCCGAGGCATCGACGCCCAATGCGCGGGAAGAAACGAAATCGGCGGGGTTCTTCACGGCAGCACCTTCACCCGAATATTCCTGAACCACACCTTGCTCCCCGGATCGTGCGCCTGCAGGGCGAAGGTGCCGTTGGAAATCACCCGCCCCTCGCGGCCTTTCTTGCGGTTGGCCGGCTCGGGCTCGGTGTAATCGACCGTCACCTTGCCATTGATCGAAAGGACGATGTGCTTGCCCTCCACGCGGATGGTGTACGAACTCCACTCATCGTCCTTGGCCGGTGATTCCTTGACGTCCTGGATATCGTAGAGCGAGCCGGTCTTCTTCGGGTCCTTCTTGAACGAATCGCCGCAGATTTGGCATTCGTATCCCTTCTCGACCTTGGCCTTGCCTGGGTTGGTGGTGTGAAAAAAGATGCCCGAGTTCGATGAAGTCCCCATCTTGAATTCCGCGCGCAGCTCGAAGTTCTTGAAATTGTGCTCCCCCACCGGCCCGCTGTAGAACAGATGCGTGAAAGCGCCGTTGCAGAGGATCGTGCCCTCATCGATCTTGAACGCCCCGGCCTTCTCCTTCTCCTGCGGCGTCCAGCCATCGAGTGTCTTGCCGTCGAAGAGGGAGACAAACCCTTCTTCGGGCGCGGCCGCCCTGGGATCCTCGGCCCGGGCGGAAGACCCCGCAACCATCGCCACGACCGACACCGCCACCATGGCCGCCACTGAAACCATCGCCACCACCGCCACGACCCGCACCGCGATCAGATGTTTCATTCAATGCTCCTGTGTGTGCGGTGAATCATCGCCGCGAACGCCGGCCACGACAAGTCGGGTGAACCACGATGCGGCAGCGATGCCAATCGATTTTAGCCGCTTCGCTTGCGAAGCGCGTCTGATGGCTCTCACTGCTCCGAGCTCTCGATCCAACCCCCGCCACGCCCCGTCCACACGCGACGCCTGCGATATGAAGAAGTGGCCCAAACATACCAACGATTACAACAAAATCATGACGAGCGAGATCGAACGATGCTACGGCGCCGGCATTTTAAATCGCCTCGCCGATGAAGCCTCAGAAATGTACGCGGCGACCCATAACCAGTCGCCGTAACCCCCGAGCGCGTGCCAAATTTCGTGAAGCACGTGACGAAACTCTTCGAGCGCGTGACGAAACTCCACGCGCACGTGACGAATCCCTTCAATCGCGTGACGAAACTCCATGAGCACATGACGAAACCCTACGCGCACGTGACGAATCCCTTCAAGCGCGTGACGAAACTCTACGCGCACGTGACGTAACTGCGCGCGCACGTGACGAAACTCCACAAGCGCGTGACGAATCTCTTCGAGCGCGTGACGTAACTCTTCGCGCAAATGATGAAAATGGCCGCGCCCGAAGGGAAAAGCATGGGGAGCCATCGCGCAAGCACATCGCGGTTTCAGCGCTGGCTTCTCCGCGCGGCCGTCCCCGCAGCGGTGCACCGGTGCGTTTTATCGCCCCCGCTTGCCCGGGCCGAGGATTTGGCCCCGTTCCGTCAAGTTCGCCCCGTGATGCGCCGATGAATTTCACCATGCTTTCTTATTCAGGCCGCATGTCGGGCGCCGAGCGCCAGCAAAGGTATCGCGATAGTGGCAAAGGCCGCCGCCGGCGCGTCATCCCATCGGCCGCCATGGTCGAGGCTCAACACCGGCTGGCGGAGCTCCGCCTGGCCGCGTCGCCCCCGGCCGCCGCGCTGCCGGCAACCGAAACAACCCCCGCCGCGCCCCCCGCCGCGCTTTTGGCCCATCCCCCGCTCCCCGGCGATTGGGCGGTGGAATGATGCGATCCTGCAATGGAGGGGGCCCACGACCGGCGCTGTGGTAGAATACAAGCCGGCCAGCGCGGCGCTGGCCATCGATCGCCGTTCCCTCAGGCTCACCCTCGCCCCCCCACCCCCACCACCATGCACAACGAAAACATTAGCATCGGGCAAATCGGCGTTCATGTCCTGCTGGAATCGGCCGACACCGGCGGTGCGCTGGCGATGTTTGAATTCATGGTTCCGGTGGGCGCCAGGGTGCCGATGCCTCATTATCACAGGGATTACGATGAGACGATCTATGGCTTGGAGGGCGCGATCACCTTTACGGTGGAGGGAAAAGCCGTGGACCTGGGCCCGGGTGAATCCTGTTTCATTCCACGCGGAGCGGTGCATGGATTCAACAACCTCAAACAGGTGGATGCCAAAGCGCTGGCCGTGGTGACTCCGGCCCTGATTGGCCCCGATTTCTTCAAGGAGCTGGCCGCCCTTGTGAACGCCGGCGGACCTCCCGATGTCGAAAAGATCAAAGCGGTCATGGCCAGACATGGGCTGGTCGCGGTCCTGGCGAGGGTGGCATGATTCGGGCTGACCGCGCGCTGCGGTTTGCAGGGTGAGTGTGCTCCCGCCACGGCATTGGGTGGTATTTACGCGAAGACGGTGGGCGAGTACAACCACCCCACGACCAGCCGGCGCGGTGCCGGCCATTGAACGTTGGTCCGTTATTCAACGGTTGGCGCAATGACGGTCTTTGGCTGGCTCAAACGCCTCTTTTACCGCACGCCCTCTCTGGCGGCCAATTCAAATGACGTGGCGGCTCACGCTGCCGCGCCGGTTGAGAAATCCTCAGATGGGCCAGTCTGGTGCGTTGCAGCGAATGTGCTGATTGAGCGCGGATACGGGCCCGGCGGCGCGGAAAAGCGACGGGGCCCGAAGCACTTTGCGCCGGGAGCCAAGGTATTTGTTTACGAATTCTTCTGGGGAATGGGAGGAGAATCTGTCACGGTCATCGGGCGTCATCGAAAATCTCATCGCTTCATTCGCCTGACGATGCCAGCCAAGCACCTGGCGAATTGGCGGGCGGAGTTGGTGTATAGCCCCTACGTTGCGCGGCAGGTTCGTGAGTTCGGCGAGTTTGCCGGGCTGCCGGCCGATTCCGGGAAAGCGCGCCTCCGCGCTGAGGAAATCGCCGCGAGCTATATCAAGCAAGGCGCGCCGTCTCAGCCGTTCGTGACACGGCCATCGGCCGACGAATAACTAATCACCGCAATGGACCGGCCCCGCATCGAACGTTCGGGTATACTCAAACCCGGCCGGCGCGGTGCCAAGCCATTCGATGTTAGTCTGCCATGCAGCAGGAGACATCATAATAACGTCGATCATCATCACGCTCGGATGCCTGCTTCTGGCGGTGGTGTTCACCATCATCGCAAAGCGACGACCCTCCTGTTCCGGCGGCGCTCGTTTCGCGTGGGCCGGATTGATCGCGATCTATGGTGTCTGTGTCGGCATCGTCTCCGCCACGCTCGTCTACTTCTTCAGTCTTAGCGAATGGGCTGCGCTGGCGATCAGCATCCCGCTGGGCGTTCCCGCCGGGTATGCAGCAGCGAAAATATCGGAAGCCTAGGCCCCGCAGCGTGCTCAAGAACCACGCGCTGCAATGCACCGCGATAGAGTACAACCATGCGCTACATCGACTACCGCGATTCCATCCGCTCTGTCCTGCGGCGCAATCCCGCCGGCCTGACCTGGGCCGAATTGCAATCCAGGCTGGCCCTGCCGTACCAAAGGCCCTGCCCGGAATGGACCAAGAAGTTGGAGCGGGAGATTGGGCTGACGCGCGTCAAAGGGGCCGGCCGCGCCCTCATTCGGAAACTGGGCCGGCGCGAGTGTGTGGCTTAACTGGATGCAATACGCATCATTTCACCTGCAATTTCATGAAGCCTTCGTCTATACTATTCCCATGCAGTCCGACTTTGAAATGGACCCGCACGCGCTCCTCGATGAACAGGCCCATCAAGCGGATGTCGACCTCGCCCTCATCGATGAGCTTCTTGCCCTGACTCCAACCCAGCGCATCGAGCGCCATCAGCGCCTGCTCGAATCAATCCAAGTTCTCCGCGCGGCCGGAATTGCCCACTATGGTTTCGATCCTCGAAACGATGCCACGTAGCTCGCCATTCCGATGTCGAGTCGGCTTCAATTGACGCGGCAGACGCAATCGGCGCGGACTCGGCATCGGAATGACGAGCTACGAAATCCTCTCCGTGCCTCTGTGTCTCCGTGGCGAATTTGTCCGCGCGAATGCCGCTGGACGCGCTCCGCAAGCGGAGCGGCTAAAATCGGATGCGAAATCGGATTACCGCCGCCGGCGGTGCCTCTTCGTAATCGGAATCTTCGACCCCAGCCCGCGCGGGGGCGGCAGGGGGACCAGCGGGTGCGTCAGATCATCGGGTGATTTCGTCGGCGCGGGCGGGGGCGGGGCCTGTGTGCCGCTGCCGCCATAGCCGCCTCCACCGGTTCCGAATCCGGGCTTGGCTTCGGTCCAGTCGCCGGGCTGCGGATTGGGAACGAAGCCATCGAGCGTGGCCTGCGGGATCAGCATGTTGATCAGGGTCTCGATCTTGGTCAGCATCTCTCCCTGATCGCGCGAGACCAGCATGAACGCCTTGCCGGCCGCCCCCATCCGCGCGGTCCGGCCGATGCGGTGGACGTACACCTCAGGGTCATCGGGAATGTCGTAGTTGATGATGTGCGAAATATCCGCCACATCGATCCCCCGGCTGGCCAGGTCCGTCGCCACCAGCACGTCGAACTTCCCACCCCGGAAATTCTTCATCACGCGGTCCCGCTTGGTCTGGGCCAGGTTGCCGTGGATTTCGCGGCACTGGATGCCATCGGTCTCCAGCCGATGCGCCAGTTTTTCCGCGCCATGCTTGGTGCGGCAGAAGACAATCGCCAGATCGGGGTTCTCCCGCTCCAGCAGGCGGCGCAGCAGGCGGTACTTGTCCCATGGCTGCACCGAGAAGAAATACTGCTCGACATTCTCGACGGTCGGCTTCTCATCCGCGCCGGGCGCGATCAGCTTCTCCACCGGCTCTTTCATGTACCGCCGGGCAAGCTGCTCGATCTCGGGTGAGAAAGTGGCCGAGACAAAAATCGTCTGCGGGAATCCCGGCAGCGGCGGCTCGATGCGCGAAGGCGCGTTTTGATTCCGATCGCCATTATCGCGCGAGCGCGACCCGCGATCGCCGCGATCGCCGCGGCCGCGCAAATCCTGATTCCTGTTTCCCGAATCCCCGGAATAATCCCCCTCATCCGGGCCATCGAATTGCCCCTGGCGATTGTCCATCTGCGAATCGCCATCATCGTACTGCTCGCCGCCTTGATCCGCGCGGGCCCGCTTCATCCCCTTGACCTGCGCCAAGATACGCCGGATGTCATCGCGGAAACCGATATCCAGCATCCGGTCCACTTCATCCAGAACGACAAAGCGAATATTGCGGAAATCGATGATCCGCCGGTCCAGCAGATCCATCACTCGCCCGGGCGTACCCACCAGCATTTCCGGGCCGTGCTTGAGGAACTTGAGCTGGGCCGTGATCTTCTGACCCCCATACACCGGCACGCAGCGGATGGGCGTGTGCTGCCCCAGGCGCTTGATCTCCGCATCCACCTGGATGCACAGCTCGCGCGTGGGCACCAGAATAATCGCCTGCGTCGCCAGCCCGCGCACGGCCCGCTGGAGAATGGGGATGCCGAAGGCGGCCGTCTTGCCGGTGCCGGTGCGGGCCTGGCCGAGCAGGTCGATGCCCGTCAGCGCGCGCGGAATCAGCATCTCCTGAATGTCCGAGGGCGTGGTGAAGCGCGCATCCGCCAGCGCGCGCAGAATCGATGGCCGAACCCCCAGTTTCGCGAACGCCTCCGGCTGGCCCGCGGGGTAGGCGGCAGAATTGGCGGTGTAACCGGCGGGCGTGGAAGCGACGGGCTGCTGGGAATCTTGGGGATTTTCGGTCATGGTGGGCAATGGCTCGGGAAACGATGGCGACAGTCCCGGGGATTCTACAGGGATTAGGGGTGGGGGACAACGCGGCGGGACCGAAAGGGGGATTTGGGCAAATCGGCCGGAATGCGGTAGTGACGGGCGGGCGGTTGGCCGGTTGGCCATGCTGCGATTCTTTGGATTGATTCCACAGTTTGAATCGCTAATCTGGATTGCATGCGCTCCCTTCTTCGCATCATGTTCCGGCTGTTAACCTACACTTCCCTCCTGATTCTCCTTCTGGCCGTGTACATCTGGATTGCAGGTTCGCTCGATGCAATTCATTTTTCACGCTACCACGCAAGCCGGTCCCATGCGGGCTTTGTTACCACCACGCACGCCCTCGCCACCGGAGGTAATCTGGAAATCTGGTCGTCTCATTCCGACATGACCGATGCTGCGGGAAATTCCATCGCACCCCCGAATGACTTCCGCAACCAGTGGGAACTGCGCTTCGCCCCTCCCGATGATCGGCTGATCAAACTGCTGGATCCCCCTCACCCGCCCGCTGTCCTTTTCGGCATCGGCGCCTTCCGCGCCCAGGCATCATCTGACAGCCAATGGAATCAGGGAGATAAAATCAATTACAAGAACTGGGGAGTAACCATCCCGCTGCCTTTGATCGTGTTCGCGTTCGCATTGCTTCCCATTGGCCGAATTGCGCTGCAGGCCCTTAGACGCGGGCGCGGGAAATGTATTCGTTGCGGCGCGGTGACCGGGCGGGGCGTTAAGTGTGCTGGGTGCGGGCTGCCGCAACGTTCCCTCCTGAAGCGCCTGGCCCGCGTGTCCTTCAGCGTGACCGCCGGCGTTTCGTTGTTGGTATTGCTCGTGACAATTCGCATCTGGCTGGTTCCATGGTCGCTCATGCCGATGGTGCGCCATACAACCGAGTGGCAAACAATCTATTCAGGCTCATTCACGAACGTCGAACGTGTGCGGAATATCGCCTTGATGCCTGCCACCGATGGTCTGTTTGTCGAGATTGGCGCATCGTTAATGTATTCCACGCCGCGATCAGCAACCTCGCCTTCGCTTCCTGCCGTCATTGTCACCTCAATGTCTGCTGAATCCGATACCCCGCCCTTCCCTAATGTCATCAACTTAAGCCACTTTCCGCTTGTTTTTCAGTAGTTCTCGTAGGGCCTTCCTCGGTTTGTTCATCAGATCGAATTGCTTGGGCCGCCGTTTCTTGCAACGTGGTTCAACGCGGTCCGGCCGCCGCGGA
>JBBRTW010000312.1:0-8661 GCA_038244055.1 Tepidisphaerales bacterium
ATGGCGCGCTTAAGTACCTGAAATATGAACTGGAGCGTCGCCAGGATGAAAAACAATTGGCCGGTATCCGGCGTATAAGTCAGGATGGAACAACCGCTTCCGAACAGGAAGCGGCGTGGGCTGAGTTTGTCAAAAACAACCGGGCTGTTGATCCGCGTCGGCTGGGGCCGGTGCGGCGGTCGGGTTTATAGCGGGCCAGGGTCGCCTGCGCATCGTCTTTTGCGTTAAGACGAGTGCGGGCGGGGTGTTGGCCGCATGGGATTGGGAGCCGTCACGTTACAGGGACCGGGAACTTCCCCGGTGGCCTTGGCCTGGCGCGATTCTCGATTCGTCGTTGTGAGCGTGTTTAAGGCGGTCTGCGAAATGCCAGAGTCAAAGAATATTGTAAGGCAGGCCCCACCGGCCGTCGCCTTGCGCGGTGGTCGGATTGCGGGCACAGGTGCGATGTCGATCGACAGTCCCTTGATCGGGTCTGGGTCAGCCGAAGAGGTCGTGATTCGGGTCACGGCGCTGCTGGACCTGGGCAAGACCCGGGGCTATCTGACTTACGAGGAACTCAACGAAAAACTGCCGGATGAGGTGGTCTCGCCGGAAAAGCTGGATTCGCTTTTGATGACGATCGACGAGATGGGCATCAAGCTCATCGACGAGATGGACATCGGCGAGTTCACCAAAGGCCCCAAGCGGCCGACGCCGGAGAATAAAATCCCGACGGTCACGGCCATCCCCGCCGCGCTCTCCAAGCGCGATGCCGGAAGGATCGCCCGGCAGGCGGCGCGCGATGCCGAAGAGCCGCCCGCGGAGCCCAAGGAGGAGGATGAAGAGGAGATCGACCTCAATCTTGAGGAAGAACTGGCCGAGGCCTCGACCAAGCGGATCGATGATCCGGTGCGCATGTATCTCACGCAGATGGGTGAGATCCCCCTGCTGACGCGCGAGCAGGAAATCGGCCTGGCCAAGAAAATCGAAATCACCCGCAAGATTTTCCGTAGCCGCGTGCTGGAGAGCGACTACTGCCTGCAGCAGGCGGTGGAGATTCTGCAGCAGGTCGATGAGGGCGACCTGCCCTTCGACCGGACCATGAAAATCAGCACGGCCGAGGATCAGGCGGATAAAGCCACCATCGGCCAGCGCATCCCCATGAACCTGGGCTCGGTGCGCACCATGCTGGAGCGCAACCGCAACGATTGGGATGCCTTGCGGCAGAACAAGGTCAAGAAGGACCTGCAGGAAGAAGTGCGGATCGCCATCCGCCGGCGTCGCCGCCGCGCGGTCAAGCTGCTGGAAGAGCTTTCGCTGCGGACCAGCAAGGTCACGCCGCTGATGAAGAAGCTTTCTTCGATCTCCACGAAAATGGTGGAACTCGAGCAGCGCATCGAGGAACTTGAGAAGGTCAAGAACCCCGGCGAGGATCTCGAAGTCTGCAAGCAGGAATGCGAAGGCCTAGAAGACCTGGTGCTGGAAAACGCCCAGGACCTGCGCAAGCGCGTCCTGACGATCCGGAAGATCTACTACAAATACGAAGACGCCAAGCGCAAACTGAGCGGCGGCAACCTGCGGCTGGTCGTTTCCATCGCCAAGAAATACCGCAATCGCGGGCTTTCCTTCCTCGATATCATCCAGGAAGGCAATACCGGCTTGATGCGCGCGGTCGATAAGTACGAATACCGCCGCGGGTACAAGTTCAGCACTTACGCCACCTGGTGGATTCGCCAGGCGATCACGCGGGCCATCGCGGATCATGCCCGGACGATTCGCATCCCCGTCCACATGATCGAGACGATGAGCAAGCTGCGCAACATCAGCAAGCAGCTCATCCAGGAGCTCGGCCGCGAGCCCACGATCGAGGAAATCGCCAAGCGGGCGAAGATGAGCGTGAGCGAGACCCGGCGCGTGCTGAAGATCAGCCGCCACCCGATCTCGCTGGATCGGCCGGTCGGCGAGTCCGAAGATTCTTACTTCGGCGATTTCATCGAGGACGAGAAGGCCGAGAATCCGGTCGAGAGCGCGACTCAGGAAATGCTCAAGGACAAGATCGAGCAGGTCCTCAAGACGCTGACGTATCGCGAGCGCGAAATCATCAAGCTGCGCTACGGCATCGGCGATGGCTACACCTACACGCTCGAAGAAGTCGGCCGAATCTTCAAAGTGACCCGCGAGCGCGTGCGGCAGGTTGAAGCCAAGGCGATCCGCAAGCTGCAGCACCCGGTGCGGGCGCGGAAGCTGGAAGGGTTTTTGCCGGGGAGCGTGATTCGGTAAAGCTGCCTTGAATCAGTAGGGATTTCCGAGGGTGCCCATCGCGGGCACCCTCTTTTGTCTGAAATCGCGGAGGAGTATTTGGAGTGTGGGCCGTGCTTACACGGGCAGGATGCCCGTGTTACGGGTAGGCGCTATTTCACCGCCTCGCGCGGCATGGCGATCTGCATGTTCTCCTCGCCGCGCTTGAAAGCCATGGAAATGTTGCTCCCTTCGACGCCGTTGAGCAGCGCCTGGATTTGTTCGAGTCTCAGGCCGGCAGTCGCCTTCTTGTCCACCTCAACCAGCACATCGCCCGGTTTGATGCCCACCTCGGCGGCTTTGGAACCGGCGACGACCGATTTGACCACCGCCTTGCCATCGATCACCTCCAGCGCCATGGGAATCGTGCCGGGCTTTTCGGCGAAGGCTTTGGCGGCCTTCTGCCTTTCGCGCTGGGCCTTGAGATCGGCCAGCCGGGCTTCGACCTGTTTGCGCTCATCAGCCGTCAGCTTGCCGGAAAGTCGCTCGGCGTCCTTGGCGGCGGTGGGTTCGGAGGAGAGCATCAGCCAGGCGATGCCTTCGACCCGGTCAACGGGAATTCCGCCGCCATTGAGCAGCGATGCGCCGGCGTTCTGGGCGGCGATGCTGTCACCCAGCAGCGCGGCCTTCTTAAACAGATCGAACGCCTTGTTGGGATCTTTGGCGACGCCCATTCCATCGCGATAGGAGACGCCGAGATTGGCCATCGCCGATACCGAGCCGGCGGCCGCCGCATGCTCGTAGAATTTGTTGGCCTGGGACTGGTCCGGTTCGCAGCCCCAGCCATGTTCGTGCATCAGCGCCCCGACGTAGAATGCATGGGCCTGATTCTGCGCGATGAGCGGATTGAGCTGTGCCCAGGCGGCGGCGTAGTCCTTTTTGTCGATCAGTTCGCCGACAAAGCTGAAGGGGTCCCAGGTCTTGCGCTTGACGGGCTTGGTGGTCTTCCCGCTGGTGAAAGTGCCGGCCTCGCCTTCGATGGCGATGGAAAAATCGAAGGCTTTGTCGCCAAACTGGAACTGGCCTTTGATCGTGTCATCGACGACTTTGGCCTTGGAGAAGGGCAAAACCCGCCCCGCCTGATCGATCTGGCCGGTATAGGTTCCATGGCAGTCGTAAACGAGAATCGTCAGTCCATCGCCAACCCAGATGCCGGTGTACTCATCGGCGCGGGCGGCTAAGCAGAAGAGGGAAATCACGGTGGCAAGAATCAGCCGAAGAGATCGAATCATGCGCTGCTCCTGTTCACGGTCAAAAATCCGGGCCATCGGGCGGTTGACGTGCCCCTAGAGCAAACCCCTTTCCGGGGGAATTGTCAATCTTTTTCTGGCTGTCACAACCAAGGGGCCACTTTGACAAATGATTGGCAGACTGGGTAGATTACTGGCGTTCGTGAGTGCACCATGGAATCTTCAGCACAGGAAGGCCGAGTTATGAGGAAGCTGGCACTTTGGGTCGTGGCGGTCGGAGGCATTTTGAGCCTCGGCAGCGGGTGTGCATCCAACGCCTATACCGGGGGCGAGAATTTCAGCCGAATCCTTCGATCCTGGGATTACGAGGGCAAGCAGGCTGTGGATGATATCAACTACGAATTGATACTCTATCCGCCCAGCCATTCCACGTTATGGAACCTGCGCTGAATACAGCCGGCGTTCGCTAATACGATCAACGAAATCGACGGACCTCAGGGCGAATCAGGCCCGGCGGGTCCGTTTTTCTTGCGCATGGGTTGCATGGGGAAGGGGATGCGCCACGATAGAGTGGTCTGGCGCTCGCGCTCGTGCGCTGCGCTCAACGTACCACCCGACCCGATGTAACGTCCCTGACACCTCGATTTTCCCTCCTGTCGCATTGCACCGATTCAACACCAACGTGGTCCGCCGACTCCTCACCTTTCGAACGCGACACCAGCCGATGATGGCCCGGCTGTCTTACCGGTACGAGATGCGGGCGGCGCTGACTTTCCCGCTGGCGGCCTCGCTGGCGGAAGGGTCGTTCACATCCGTTGTGGCAGCCAAAAATTTCGGGGCCTCCATCATCCTCATGAGCGTGATCGCGGCCGCCCCGATGTTCGGCAACATCATTGCCATGATGTGGTCGGAAATCGCCATCGGCCGGCGCAAGGTGCCACTGGTAAACATGCTCCAGGGCGGCGTGGTGCTGATGATCGCTTCGGTGGCGCTGGATGTGCTCCTGCCGCCGGCCTGGGCGGGGTGGATCTTCGCCTCGCAGATCGTGGCGGCGCGATTGCTGGCCAGCGGCATCACCACCATCCGCGCCGCCATCTGGCGGGCGAATTATCCGCGCACCCTGCGCGGGCACGTGGTCAGCCGGATATCGACGGTATCGACGGCCGTGCTGGCGGCCACGACTCTGGTCGGCAGCCGCCTGCTGGATCACGATGCTTGGGCCTATGTGTATTTGTATCCCTCGGCCGCCATGCTGGGGGTGATTGGAATCTGGCAGTTCTCCAAGATCCGCGTGCGGCAGGAACCGGCCATGTGCCGGCGCGAAGAGGAAATGCTGGGGCGCGGCTTCGGGCGAATCGCGCCGGCCGCGGAAAAGACGCTGGCGAGCGATTACGTGGCCCGGCCTGAAAATCTATCCGATACCGATGAAGCCAACGTGCTGAATTATGTGACCCCCGATCCCGAGCATCGCCAGCCGCGCTGGCTGCGGCGGATGTTTTTGCAGGCGTGGGATGTGCTGCGCCGCGACAAGGATTTCCGGGATTATCAGCGCTGGCAATTCCTCTCGGGAATGTCCTTCATGATGTTCCAGCCGGCGCTGCTCTTCATGGTCAGCCGGCAGATGACCGACCCGCGCCATGAATACCTGCTGGCGACGACGGTCGTGCAGATCATTCCGATGATTTTTTCGATCGTCTTCGCGCCGCTGTGGGCGCCATTCTTCGACAGAGTGCATATTACGAGGTTCCGGGTGGCGCAGATGTCGGTGGCGCTGGGCGTGCATGTGACGATCCTGGCCGGGGCAATCATCGCCTTCAACGTTTCACCGCTCTGGGGATTGGCCGTGGTGGCGCTGGGGCAGGCGCTGGTGGGAATCTCCAATGGCGCGGGAAACCTGGCGTGGAACCTCGGCCACAACGACTACGCCAGCACCGAAGATGCCGCCAAGTACATGGCGGTGCATGTCATGCTGACGGGCGTGCGCGGATGCTTAGCGCCGTTTTTCGGGTCGTTCATCTATCAGGCGCTGGGAGGCCGCGGATATCTGCTGTTCGTGATTTCAGGGGCGACCTGCCTGGTTTCGCTACTGGGATTTAGGAGCATGGCGAAGCGAGCGCCGGCGAAGCATGCGGTGCCGGCCCAGTAGCTCGACATTCCGATGTCGAGTCTCGATGTAGCTTGGAATATCGCGCCTTATCGCAACGGATTACCTGCGGCCGTTCGAGCCGGGTCACTCGACATCGGAATGTCGAACTACTTTTTCTCGGGCGCGGCCGGCGCGATCTTCTTGAGAATCTCGCCCGCCTGCTTCTTATGCCCCTCGTTCTTGCTCACTTCGATAATCTTCTCCATCGTCGATTTGGTCAGCGCCTTGTCCTTGTCGGCGTGCTTCTCGGCCACCTTGATCGCAGCCGCGGCGGCTTCATTCACCAAAGCCGCATCGGCCAGCATCGGGGCGATCGCCTTGAGGGCCTTGATATCCTTGATGTCACCCATGCCGCCGAGGACCTGCTTCTTCTCATCGTTGCGCTTGGCGGCCGACAGGGCATCGCCGTAGAGCTTGAGATTCTCTTCGACCTTGCGCTTGTCGCGGTTGATGCCGACCAGGCGGATGTAGCCGCGAAGCGACAGGATCGCCAGATTCTCCTTGGATTCAGTCTTGGAAAGCTGCAGCAGATCGGCCATCGGAGCATCATCGGACCAATTGGTCAGAGCGCGAACGGCGGCTTCGTGGGTCACTGCATCGGTGCTGGCGACCGACAGGCGAACCGCGGCCAATGCCTTCGCGCCGCCGACTTGCCCGAGGACACTCAGCAGCGTCGCCTTGCTCTCAGGCGCGGCCTTCTCGGCGGCATCGATAATCGGATTGAGACGATTGGCTTCATCATCGCCCTTGCGGACAACCGCCGCCAGAGCCTTGCCGGCCGACTCACGATCGCCATCTTCCTTCAGCGCGGCGATCAGTCCGATCACCTGCGGAACGGCCGAATAGTCGGCCACCAACCCGAGCGATTTGAACGCCTCATTGCGAACCGCCGCTTCAGCATCGGTGGCGGCAGTAAGGATCGAGGCAACCGCATCCTTCACGTTGCGAGCGCCGAGCGTGCGAATCGCTTCCACGCGCTCCGGTGTCGAGCCTTTGGCGACCAGCGGCAGCAGGCCCTGATCGATTTCCTTGCCGGGGAGGTTTTCCAAAGCGGTGCGGGCGGCGGCCTGTTCATCGCCCTTGGCCTGCGCGGACTTGAGCAGCAGCGGGAGGGCCGAGGCATCGCCGACGATTCCCAGCGCCTTGATGGCCTGAATGCGCACGGCTTCTTCGGGATCGGAGGCGGCCGTCACGAAAATCGCAACGTTATCCTTGCCACCCTGATCGAGCAGGGCGCGGATGAGCCACGGCTTGGCGGCGGCATCGGCGGATTTGATCTTACCGGCGATCGCCTGGGAAACGGCCGCATCCTTATGCGAGGCCAGCACCGCCAGGGCAGCGCCGCGGGCATGATTGTCTTTGTCTCCGAGCAGATCGATGAAAGTTCCCAGTTCCGCGGCCGTCGCCTGCCGGCCAAGCCCGATGATCGCGGCATAGCGGAACGGCGCGGGGCCGGTCAAAAATTCGCGGTAAATGCTGGCGGCCGCTTCCTTCTGATTCGCGGCGGCCAAGCGGTCGGCCAGCAGCAAATACGCATCGCTGGCGACGCGCTGAGCGACTTCAGAGCCTTTGGTGCGAGCGCCTGCCAGCACCATCGCGGCCGAAGCATCGCCCGTTCGCCCGAGCGCGAGCAGCGCGGGAGCGCGAACGCCATCATCATCGGATGTGGCGAGTTTGGCGAAGATCGCCGCATCGGCCGGGTCGCGGCGGTATTCCAGTGCGGTGACCAGTGCGGCCTTCCACTTGCCATCGGTGGCCGTGGCGATCGCGGCGCGGAGGGCATCGGCCGATTCTTTCGACGGATTGGCTTCCAGAGCCCGGCGGGCGCACTCGCGCACCTGTTCGTTGGCATCGCCAAGCAATGCGACGACGGCCGGGACGACTTCCCCCTGCCCGATCCGCTGGATATGGCGGAGGAGCATGACTTTGAGCGGCACGGGGGCATCGGCCGTCAGCTTGGACGCCAGCACCTTGGCCAGCACCGCGCGCTCGGCCTCAGCGCCGGGGCGGGTGGCGCGGAAGGCGATGTTCTGCAGTGCCAGGTCGTCGCCTTCGGGCTTTTCGGTCAGCTTGGGAAATACCGCGACGTAGGCGGCCTCGAGCTCGGCCGGGCTTTTCGCGGCCAGGGGCGCTTTGCCCTGGAGCTGATTGATGAGGTCATCGACATTGGGCGCATCGGCCGCGCCAAGCGAGCCAGAGAGGAAAAAAGCCACACTCAGCAATGCGGTGGTGATCGGTTTCATAAGGGTACCTTTGATATCGCAACCGGGTTCGTGTCGCCAGCCATCCGCCGATGGCCCGGCCAATAGTGGAGCAGGTTATCTCAAATCGGTTCGATCCGAAACCTCCAGCGCCCTATTCGACAGGATGTATTTCTCAATTGTGGATGCGACGGGTGGGCATTGGCGAAGAGGCATTAAACGTTTACCATTCACCCCCTAGCGCTAACTTCGGAGACCTTGCACCATGGCAGAAAATCGGACGGCGATCGAATCCACAATGACCGAAGACCGGCTGTTTCCTCCACCCCCATCGGCGGTGGAAAAAGCCTGGATCAAATCGCGGCAGCAATACGATGAGATGTACAAGCAGTCGATCGCCGATCCCGACGCGTTCTGGGGCAAGGCGGCGTCCGAGCTCTCCTGGTTCCTGCGCTGGGACAAGGTGGTCGAGTGGAACCTGCCGGATGCGAAGTGGTTCGTCAATGGCAAGTTGAACATGTCCTACAACTGCCTCGACCATCAAATCAATCAGGGGCGCGGCGATAAAGTGGCAATTTTATGGGAAGGCGAGCCCGAGCACCTGACCAGCCACCCGCGCACCTCCGGCGGCAAGCCCGATTACGAAGTCCGCAAGATCACCTATCAGCAACTCAAAGACCAGGTCTGCAAATTCGCCAACGGCTTGAAAACGCTGGGCGTGAAAAAAGGAGACCGCGTCACCATCTACATGCCCATGGTCCCCGAGGCGGCCGTCGCGATGCTGGCCTGCGCGCGGCTGGGGCTGGCGCACAGTGTCATCTTCGGCGGGTTCTCATCGCAGGCGATC
>JBBRTW010000313.1:0-8601 GCA_038244055.1 Tepidisphaerales bacterium
CGCAACTCGCAACTCGCAACCCGCAACTCACCCTACAAAAAATGCGTCTTCTTCATCGACAACGCCGGGAGCGATTTTATTCTGGGGGTGGTGCCTTTGGTGAGGTATCTGGCGATGGGGGGGACTCGGGTGGTGATGGCGGCCAATGAGCGGCCGACGCTGAATGATATGACGGTGGCGGATGTGCGGCGGTGGTGGCCCAGGGTTTTGGAGATTGAGCCTTCGCTGGCGAGGCTGCCGATTGAGATTGTCAGCACGGGAACGGGAGAGCCGCTGATCGATTTACTGGCGGTGAGCGATGAGTTGAACGCGGCGGCGACGGATGCGGATCTGGTGATCCTGGAGGGGATGGGCCGGGGTGTGGAGAGCAATCTGGATGCGGAGTTCACATGCGATGCGCTGAATCTGGCGATGTTGAAGGATGAGGCGGTTTCGAGACGGGTGGGGGGGAAGGTTTATGATGTGGTGTGCCGGTTCCGATAGTTGTGCTCCTCGTAGCATGGGCATCCTGCCCATGTGAGGCGCGCCCATGAAATGAGGCGTTTTTTGGAGGGGCTTTAGAGGTGAAGGCCGCACACACGGGCAGGATGCCCGTGCTACCAGAGAATTTTATCCTGACGTTGGGGGCTTTGGCGGTCGATTGAATTTGCGGATAGGCGCGCGTACCATCGGCGTCGGAATTCGAGGACGGGCATCTGGCAAGAGCAAACGCATCTGGTAAGAGGAAACGCATGCAAGAATTGAATTTGAAGAACATCGATCCGCGAGCGGTCTCACGGGCGGCGGACTATATTGGATCGGTCACCGGGCGCGGCGGTGCGCCGGCCGAGGTGGTTCAGGCGGCGGCAGTGAATGGTGGCCAAGCCGGGGGAGCGGATGGGGCGACAGGGGGGGCGGGGGCGATGCCGGGGTATATTCCCGGACGGGGGATTGTCCCTTTCATGATGCCCATGGCAGCGCCTGGCCCGGGCGGGGGATACAACCGCTATCGCGAGATGACCCTGGAAGAGCTTCTGCTGGAGAACCGCGTGGTGTTCCTGGTGGGTGAGATTCATCACGCCAGCAGCACGCGCGTGATCATGCAGATGCTCTACCTGCAGAGCATGAAGCGCGAGGCGGACATTAACTTTTACATCAACTCGCCCGGCGGGGTGGTGGATGACACGCTGGCGATGTTCGACATCATGAAGTTTTTGACGTGCGATATCGCGACGTACTGCATCGGGCGCGCGGAATCGGGCGGGGCGATCGCGTTCATGGCCGGGAAGAAGGGCAAGCGCTACATCCTGCCCAATGCGAAGGTGATGATTCACCAGCCGTTTGGCGGGGTGACGGGGCAGGCCTCGGATATCGAAATCCAGGCCGAGGAGATCCTCAAGACCAAGGAAACGCTGGTGAAGATCATGGCCCAGTGTACCGGGCAGACGCCGGACCGGGTGCGCGAGGATTCGGAGCGGGACCGGTTCTTCAGCTCGAAAGAGGCCGTGGCTTACGGCATCTGCGATGAAGTGCTCGGTGAGGACAGCGCCCAGGCCGCCAACGCGGTCGATGGGAATAAACCAAAGTAAGAGTTGTTAGTTGCTAGTTGCTGGTTGCTAGTGACTTGAATGGAGCGCGGTATTTTCAACCAGCGTGGTACGAGCGACACTCGCAACTCATAACTCGCAACTCGCAACTCATAACTAGCAACTAGCAACTAACTCATGCAAAATACGCTTATCCCCATCGTCATCGAAAAGTCCGGCCGGGGCGAACGCGCCTACGACATCTACTCGCGCCTGCTGAAGGACCGCATCATTCTGCTGGGCGGGCCGGTGACCGATGACTCGGCCAACGCGATCATCGCGCAGCTTCTGTTTCTGTCCAACGATGATCCCAAGACGGACATCCAGCTCTACATCAACTCGCCGGGCGGCTCGGTCTCGGCCGGGCTGGGGATCATCGATACGATGAAGCATCTGCGCTGCGACGTGGCGACAACCTGCATCGGCATGGCGGCCTCGATGGGGGCATGCCTGCTGGCGGCCGGGACGAAAGGGAAGCGCTATTGCCTGCCGAACAGCCAGGTGATGCTGCATCAGCCGCTGATCGGCGGGGTGTTGCAGGGGCCGGCGACGGACTTGGGGATCGAAGCCGCGCACATGCTGCGGTTGCGGGACCGGCTGTATAAGCTGATGGCGGAGTATACGGGCAAGGCGCAGGATGTGATCAAGCGGGATTTCGACCGCAATCGCTGGCTGTTCGCCGAGGAGGCGGTGGCGTATGGATGCTGCGACAAGGTGCAGGATCGCGCGCCAGAGCGGATTGGATCGAAGAAGGATGAGCTGGATGTGGATGAGAAGGATTGAGGGATGAATTTACCGGAATCCAGTCGGGCGATTGCATTTTCCGCAGCGATGCTGGGGGCGTTCTTGATGGGGTGCGGCGGGCCGAACCAGGCGAATATCGACTTGCGGAAACAGAATCAGGAGCTGCGCGAGCAAGTGGAGACATTGTCGCGGGCGCGCGAGGCGGATGGGGCGACGATCCGGGCGCTGGAGGGGAAGGTGCCGACAGCGCCGACATTGGCGAAGGATCGGCTGGACAAGCTCTATACAACCCATGGAATCACGCTGGGGCGATTGACGGGGGGCTGGGATGAGGATGCGAACAAGCCCGGCGATGAGGGGTTGCGGGTTCAGGCGACGCCGCTGGATGAGGACAATCAGCAGCTCAAGGCGGCGGGGTCGTTTGTCGTGGAGGCGTTCGACCTGGCGCTGGCGGGCGAGCAGCGGATCGGGCGGTGGGAGTTCGATCTGGCGAAGTCGCGGGCGGCCTGGCTGGGGGCGGCATTTCAGTACAACTATCTGCTGCATTGCCCGTGGCAGGCCGCGCCGGTGCATGAGGAATTGACGATCAAGGTGACGTTTCGCGATGAGCTGACGGGACGGGAGTTCGCGGCGCAGGAGGTGGTGAAGGTGGCGATTCCGGGGAAAGTGAAGGCGGCGGGGGAGGCGGGGGCACGGTGAGAGGGGCAACCGAATCCGAATCTGGTATAATTCCAGGCATGGGACTTCCTCAGGAAAAGCCGCTTTTCACGATCGCGGACTATGTCACGCGCGAGCTGAGGTCCGAAGTGAAACACGAGTTTCACGATGGGGAGATTCTGGCAATGTCGGGGGGCTCGCCGGAACACAGTTTAATTGCGACGAATATCATTCGGGAAATCGGTATTCGCCTCAAGAGCAAGCCCTGCCGTGTCTACGATTCGAACCTGCGCATACGAGTCCCGGCCATTCGTCGCTTTTTCTATGCAGATGGTTCGATTCTTTGTGCGACGCCGGCGATAGACCCTGAGGACCCAACGAATCAATCGGTCACCAATCCGCGCGTGCTGATTGAAGTCGTGTCGCCAACGACCGAGGCGTATGACCGCGGCGCCAAGTTCAGGCATTACCAGCGCCTGCAATCGCTTGAGGAATATGTGATGGTTTCGCAGACTTCGCCGCGCGTTGAGACATTTGTGCGCGGGGCTGATGGAACATGGACCTACACGCTCTTCGACGGCCCGTCGGCAAACATTAAGACGGTTGCGATTGAGATACCCATGGCGGAGATTTACGCAGGTATCACGTTCACCGGCGCGGAAGAGGATGAACCGCCCCTCGACGATCGCGAGAAACAAAGAGGGTGATGTAGATCATGATCGACAAACCCTTCAATCGTCGCGGCTTCTTCCGCTCCGGGCTTTTCGAGCTTCTCAAGCCCCTGGGCCAGGCCCTCGCGCCGATGCAGAAGGTGATGGAGGAGCTCAATCGGCTGGATGAGCCGCTCCCCGATCCGCCTAAGCCGGAGAAGCACTGGCTTCGGCCGCCGGGTTCGCTGGATGAGCAGCGCTTTCGCGAGCAGTGTACGCGCTCGGGAGAGTGCGTGCGGGTGTGCCCGGCGCGGGCGATCAAGATCGATTACGGGTTCACCGATGGCGAGGGCGTACCGTACATCGACGCCAATGAGTCGGCCTGCGTTCTCTGCACCGGCCTGCTCTGCATGTACGCCTGCCCGAGCGGGGCGCTGCAGCCGGTGCTCATCGATTACATCGACATGGGCATCGCCGTCTGGAACGAATCGTACTGCCTGCGCTCGGCCGGCCAGGACTGCACGATCTGCGTGGATACCTGCCCGGTGGGCGCCAAGGCGATCGTGGTGGAGGGGGCGCGGATCGATGTGCATACGGGTGGGTGTACGGGCTGCGGCGAATGCCAGCATGAATGCCCGACTTCGCCCAAGGCGATTAC
This sequence comes from Tepidisphaerales bacterium, assembly GCA_038244055.1. Lineage (GTDB taxonomy): Bacteria > Planctomycetota > Phycisphaerae > Tepidisphaerales > Tepidisphaeraceae > DASPKW01. The sequence goes on from JBBRTW010000313.1 coordinate 4,275, forward strand.
GGTGAGGGTGAAGTCGGAGAGGTAGTTGGCAGTAGGCGGTAGGCAGTAGGCGGTAGGCAGAGTTGGGAAAAGACAATCAGACCATGGGACAATGAGACAATGAGAAAAAGACATGGCGAAATATCGGGATTGGGGATGAGTCCTCTTCTCCCATTGTCTCATTGTCTGATTGCCTCATGGTCTGCCTACCGCCTACTGCCTACTGCCTACTAACACCCCATGTGCGGAATCGCCGGCGTCATCAAGCTCGATCCTTCGGCCGACTGGCGCATGTCGCCCGAAGTCGCCGCGCGCATCCTCTCCACACTCTCCTATCGCGGCCCCGATGGCATCGGCCAGTGGACCAGCCCCGACGGCCTCTGCTGGCTGGGGCATACGCGGCTGGCGATCATCGACCGCGCGGGCGGGCATCAGCCGATGGCCAATGAGGATGGCTCGTTGCAGGTGGTGTTTAATGGGGAGATTTACAATCACGCGATTATTCGGGCGGAGCTGGAAGTGGCGGGGCATCGCTTCGCCTCCCATTGCGATACCGAAGTGCTGGTGCATGGGACGGAGCAGTGGGGAACAGCGCTGCCGGCGCGCCTGCGGGGGATGTTCGCGTATGCGGCCTACGACACCCGCGCCCGCCAATTCACCCTCGCCCGCGACCGCCTGGGCATCAAGCCCCTCTACTACACCATCTGCGACCAAGTCCTGATCTTCGCCAGCGAGATCAAAGCGATCCTCGCCTACCCCGGCGTAAAGCGCGAAGTCGATCCCACCGCGCTGCTGCAGTATCTGACGTTTCGATACGTGCCTGCGCCGCTGACGATGTTCAAGGGGATCTACAAGATGCCGGCCGGGCACGTGGCGAGGCTGCAACTCCGGGCGGCCGATCCATCGCAGAGAAGCGGCGGCGCGGCACAAGCCGCCGCAGCACGCCCCCTGAACCCTGAACCCCGAACCCTGAACCCTGGTCATCCCTCATCATTCTCATCCCCTTACTGGGACGTCCACTTTCGCCACGATCCGGTCCCATTCGCCGAAGCGCTGGACAAGACCGATGCGCTTTTGAAGGATGCGGTTTCATCGCACCTGATGTCGGATGTGCCCCTGGGGGCGCAGCTTTCGGGAGGGGTGGATTCATCGCTGATCGTGGCCCAGATGGAGTTGCTCCGGCGCGAGGGGGGATATGCCGAGCCGGTGCGGACGTTCGCCATTGGATTCGATCACGAGGCGTTCAGCGAATTGCCGTACGCGCGGCAGGTGGCTCAGCAATACAACACGGAGCATCATGAGGTCACGGTGGGCTACGCTGATTTCATCGGCCAATTCGCCCGCCTCTGCTGGGTTTACGATGAACCCGTCTCCGAGCCGGCGGCCATCCCGACCTACCTGCTCTGCAAGTTCGCGCGGCAGCATGTGACGGTCATGCTCACCGGCGAGGGGGGCGATGAGCTTTTCGGCGGGTATCCCAAATGCGCGGCCGATCAGTGGTCAAAGTATCTGGCGTGGATGCCGGCCGGGATGCGGCGGGGATTGCTCCGCGGCGCGGCCTCGCTCCTCCCTTTCTCCAAGCGCCGCGCCCGCATCGCCCTGGAAAACCTGGCGATATTCGATGAAGCCGAGCGCCTGTCGGCGTGGTTCGCGGGGTTCGATTCGGCCGGGGTCGCGGGGCTGGTCCGGCCGGAGGTTTTGCGCAGTGCGCGGGTGAGCGCGCCCGAGCATCTGCGCAATGTGCTGGCCGGTTGCGACAGCCCCCATCCGCTGGATCGCATGCTCTACGCCGATCTGCACACCTGGCTGGTGGATGACCTGCTCATCAAGGGCGACCGCATGTCCATGGCCTCCAGTGTCGAAGCCCGCGTCCCCTTCCTCGATCACCCGCTGGTTGAATATGCGGCCACGCTCCCCCCGGCTTACAAAGCCAAAGGCCGGCGGACGAAGATCCTGCTGAAGAAACTGGCCGAGCGGTACATCCCCCGCGAAACGATCTACCGCCGGAAAGTCGGCTTCACCGTCCCCATCTCCCCCTGGTTCCGCGGCCCGCTGGCCGGGTTCGTGAAAGAAATGCTCCTCGGCGACCGCGCCGCCTCCCGCAACTACTTCCACCGCCCGGCGGTTGAGAAACTGGTCAACGATCACCTCTCCGGCAAAACCGATCAGGCCCGCGCCCTCTGGACGCTGCTGTCTCTGGAAGTCTGGCATCGGCTGTTTGTGGATGATGATGGCAGCCAGGCGGCGGCCGGGAGGCTGGGGGCGGAAATGGGCGCTGGCGGCGAATGACGAATACCGAAACCAGAATGGCGACTCACATGGCACTGGGTCATGATCAATGGCGAAATGACCAATGACCAAATCGGCCAGAGCGCAGCGATCTCCGGCCTGCAAGTGCGAAGTGGCACGCCGCGTCCCCGCCTATGTGGTCTTTCTTCACTGCCGACTGCCTGCCGCCTACTGCCTACTGCATACCGCCTCCTGCTCGCAGCCCCCCCTTCGCGGGAGGGTGGGTTGGGTCTTTCCGCCCCTCCTTTCCATTGGCGCGGCCCGCGGGGGATGAGTCAGAGCCAAGGGGGGGCAACCGGATGGACTCATTGCTTCGGGTCTTCTTTGCTTTCCTCCGACCCGATCAGCGCGGCGGCGGGGGACGCGCTGCATGAATCATCTACGAATGCCTCAAGGCCTGCGCGGCTCATCGCCCACCGCCGGCGCGATGCGCGAGAGGGGGGCGTTGACTTGCGTGGCGGTCGTGAAGGATCGATAATGGCCGGCCCGATCGCCGCAATGGTGGGCAGACGAACCGCGTTAGATGTTATTCGTGCAATGGCGTTAAACGGGGCTCGTCTGCCCAGCCTGCGAACTGTGTTTTGCAATAGGACAAATCAATGCCGCCTAACTTATCGGTTTCAGAACAACTGGCATATACCACTGTGCGCATCGAGTGTGACACGCCCGAGGGCATGTCGACTGGGACAGGGTTCTATTTTGGTTTCTGCGAGACTGAGAATAACAATATCCCTGCGATCGTTACCAATAGGCATGTTGTTGCTGGAAGCACGAGCGGCAGATTTCACATTCATCTTTCGGGCAATTTGGACACCGGACCAACGTCACACATTCGCTTCGAAGTCCCGGAATTTGAGAAGCATTGGATCGGGCATCCCGATCCGAATGTCGACCTCTGCGTCATGCCTATTGCATCGTTGATGAGAAACTCAGAGAAACAGGGAAAAAAACTGTTCTTCATCAAATTGGGTCAAGAAGAGTTGCCCTCGGCCGGCGAGCTTGCGAACCTCATGGCTGTCGAGGACGTCGTGATGGTTGGTTATCCAAACGGGATTTGGGATCATGTGAACAACATGCCGATATTTCGACGCGGCACCACCGCAACGCACCCGAACGCCGATTACTGCGGACGAAAGGAATTCATGATTGACGCGGCGTGCTTTCCAGGATCAAGCGGTTCGCCCGTCCTTCTTTACAATCTCGGTAGCTACGTTGATAAGAATGGCACTACAAACATGGGCTCGTCCCGAATCAAGTTGCTTGGTGTCCTTTATGCCGGTCCACAGCACACAGCCACAGGAGAGATAGTTATTCAGAACCTTCCGACGGTGGCAAAGCCTATATCGATCTCGCGGATTCCGAACAATCTTGGACTTATCATAAAAGCCGAGCGTCTTCGAGATTTTGAAGCAGTACTTCGGACGCTCGCCAATTGATTACCGGCGAAGAAGAGTCGGTAGGGTGGGCGTACTCGCCCACGAATTCGCACGCGGTAACCCGAAAACCGTGGGCGGTTCCACCCTACCCGCTTCGCCACGCCCCTCCTCCCAATCCCGCCCCCCACCCTCTCCGCATCATGGTATGACTCGCCCGCGTCAACCCACGCTCCGGAAAAAATCCCGGCCCTCCATGAGTACATGGAGCCTCCCGGGATTTTTTCCTGCGCTCTTCGGGGTTGACCCGGGCGAAAACAAAACCAAAGCCGGCTACGAGGGCGGGGGGCTCGCTGTGTGTTTGCGTGGATGCCCTCCCCTTCGCGGGATGGCGGGTTGGGCTTTCTCCGGGCCGCGGTCGGGGGGGAGAGAGCCTTTCACCGTCGGTACTCCGTCCTTCATGCTCTTCAATTCAATTTCTTCAATTCAATTCCCTCTTCAATTCGAACCCCCTCCCCGCGCCAACGTGAGGGATGGAGCGGGGAAGACACCATCAAGCCTCACGTTTTCTCCCCCGCCCCCTCCCTCACACTCCCACCCCCCCCCCCACTTCCTTCTCTCCCTCTCCCCTCACAGGAAAGACATGGATGAAGGCTAAAGGCGAAAGGCGGAATGATGACGGATGA
>JBBRTW010000314.1:0-8587 GCA_038244055.1 Tepidisphaerales bacterium
AAGAATGATCCATGATCAGTGGTACGCGCAAATCGCGCATTTGTGATCAATCATTCGAATTCGTCGGATCGGACACTCCCTCTCCTGTACTCGGGAGAGGGCGGGGGTGAGGGTCTGCCGCGATGGATCATACCCGCGTCAATTCCAACGATTGCACCATTTCAATCCGCAATCGGTAATCCACAATCCCCAATGACTCACCCCCGAACCTGATACAGCACCTCATCCAGCACCAGATCCACATTATCCCCCAGGCTCAGCCACTGCGCCGCCTCGGGGTGCTTCTTGAGCAGCTCAAAATACTCATCCGAATTGAACTTGATTTGAACCGTCTTGATGTCCTTCTTCGATTGCGATGTCGAATCGTTCCAGACGTTCTCATTCTGGTAAAACGCCCGGCCATTGATGATCCGCGCCTGCTGCGCGTAATTCTGCGACTGCTCAGCGCGGTAGCCGAGTTTCTCGCCGCTCTCGGCCAGCGGCGCATTCCCCGCCGCCGTTGACCGCTCGCCATGTCCCGATGCCGGCTTGCCCGCCGCAAATCCGCCGCGCCCGCCGCCGACACCGCCGGCCGCGCCCTTGTACATCTCCTCCTGCTGCTTGTTCTGCTGATCGTTGTAGGTCCACTTCAGGTCGTTCAGCTTCCGCGCGTTATCCACCGCCACATCGCCGCTGCGCCGCTCGGGCGCGGCCGCCTCCGCCTTCGCCCCGTCGAAGCGGTCCTTCGACCGCGCCAGCGCATCGCGATCCGCGCTCAGCTCCCGGAAATTCTGCTGCGCCACCGGCACCCCGCGCCGCCGCTCATCTTCGAGAATCAGATACGCCGTGTACGGTGTGACAATCCCATGCTCCCGCGCCAGCCGCACCACTTCATCCTTGAGCTCCTTGGTCTCCCCGCGCAGGCGGATTTCATCGAGCAGGAATCCCACGCGGCGGGTCGCCCAGAGCCGCGGGATGAATCCGTTCTTCGTATCGCTATCCGTAAATGTCACATCTGAAACAAATTCCTTCTTCTCCCCGTTGAGCATCCCCGTGATCTTCACGGCCGATGCCCCCTTGCCCGTGTACCTTCCGAAAACCATCAGCATGTCCCCCTTGAACAGATCGGGCAGCGCCCCCGGATAGAGCTGCGTCGCCCGCACATCGCCCGTGAAGGCCAGGCTGATATTCGACAGCACCGGCTCCTTGATCTTCGTGTAAAAGTTCGAAAGTTTGACCTCGATATCCTCCTCCGGCAGCACATACTGGCTCACCGCGCGGGTTTCGCTGGCGATCTGATCCAGCAGATGCGTGTTCACATCCGTCCCGATTCCGAACGAGAAAATCCGCGTATTGGCGGCCGGCCCGCTCACCCCCGCCTTCACTCCCGCCAGCAATTTATCCTGATTCGTCTCCCCGATCGTCGGCAATCCATCGGTCAAAAAGATGATCGAGTAAGGCCGCTTATCCGCATCGGAGCGCTTGGCCCCCAGCGCCAGCGCCTTCGCCAGCGCATCCTGGATCGCCGTCCCGCCGATCGGCTTGAGCGCGGAGACAAACGCCTGCGCCTTGTCCACGTTCTCCTTCGAAGCCGCCTTCAAATCGTCGAAGAACGGCTCGGCCTCCGTTGAAAAGCGAATGATCTCAAACCGGTCCTTCTCATTCAGATTCGCCAGGCAGAATGATAGCGCCTTCCGCGCCTGCTCCATCTTCTTCCCCGCCATCGATCCCGAGGTATCCAGCACCAGGCAGATATCCTTCGCCTGAATCGCATTCGCCTTGGCATCGTTGCTCGGCGTGGCCATCAGCAGGAAATATCCATCGTCCGACCCCGTCTTGTACGTCAGCAGATCGATCCCCACCGGGTTGGCATTCTTCGAGAAAATCAGCTTGAAATCCGTGTCGGGGCGCACGTTCTTATCCTCGAATCCGATCACCGCCGATTTATCCCCATTCCGCTTGATCTCCACGTTATGCGAGGGGCTGTAGAGCGATTTAATCGCCTGATTGCAGTTCAGCGTAATCTTCACCGACACATCCTTGACCGGCTGGGCCGAGAATTTCTCGGTGTTCAGCGGGTAGGTGTACTCGATCAGGTTCGTATCGGATTTGAGAAGCTGGGTGTAGGTGATTTTGATCTTCTTCCCCTTCTTCGGCTCGATGGGGAAAATCCGCACTTTGAACGCGTCGCGCCCCATGTACTCCAGCAGCGCTGGGTCCTTGTACTTCCGCACGATCTCCTCATAAATCGCCCGCGCCTTGTCGGCCGGCAGAAGTTCCGCCGCCATCATCGTCCCGTTGATATCCATCGAGAACTTGTCGATGTGCGCCCCCGCCGGCAGCGGAAAGAGATACGTTCCCTCGAGCTGCTGATGATTGGGATTGTAAAACTCCTCATCCACGCTGGTGACGGCCACCTGATCGTTGATCTCCACATTCACGCGGTGATAGGTCACCTCCAGAGGCGCGAACGCGAAATGCCCCCGCGGCACCGGCACGGCCGTCGTCGGCTGGTGAATCACAATAAACCCATCCGCCCGCGCGCTCGGTGTACCCACCAGCGCTGAAACAAACACCGCCGCCGCGGCGACCCAGAGAGCAACTACCTTCGGCATGATGAACGTCGGAAGGATAAACCTGCGCATGAAAAACCTCGTCTGCAAAAGAAATCGCCCGGGCCAAAACGGCTGGGCCAAGCCGCCCGGGCCAAAACGCCTGCGCCAAACCGCCCGCCACCCAATCAGACGCCCCAGCCCCCCGAAAGTTTCCCCCTGTTACGGAGATGTTACCGGCCATGCGCCCCTTTCCGCAGCCGCGGAGCGGCGACAAAAAGTAGCCCAGTGCGTGAGCACTGGGTTAACACGCAGCAAACCCTTGTCACCGCTCACCTTTCCGCAGCCGCGGAGCGGCGACAAAAAGTAGCCCAGTGCGTGAGCACTGGGTTAACACGCAGAAAACCCTCGTCACCGCTCACCTCCTTTAAGCCGCGGAGCGGCGACATATCTGCCCCAATCCCCATCAATATCAGCTTCACCGATCAAAACCCCATCACAATATTCCACTTGCCCCACCCCTGTCACCCGCATACGCTACCGTTCAATCAACCCTATGAGGTGCGGCATGTCCTGCAAACCGATCTTCACCTGGGGATGGATCCTCGCGGCCGCCCTCCTCTTCAACGCCAACGCAGCCCCCGCCGCCGATCCCGCCCCCGACTCCCTCGACTCCCTCAAAAAAGAAATCCAGTCCCTCAAGGATGAACTCACCCGCCTCCGCGCTGAGAATGCCGACCTCAAGCGCAAACTCCAGGACAAGGACAACTCCGCCACCACCAAGCCCAAGATCGCCGACGGCGAAATCAAATTCGAGCTCGGCGATGAAAAAACCATCGGCGGCTACAAGTATCGCTCGCCGGCCGGCTGGGTCGCCCAGTCCGTCAAGGGCAACAACACCGGCATCACCTACCTCTCTCCCGACAAGGCCCACGCCATCCTCCTCATCATCCGTCTCAAAGGCGGCGCGCCGGCCGAGATGCAGAACAAATTCACCGACTCCGTCCTCCAGATGCAGAAGCAGCAGCTCGCCAAATCCAAGACCGTGATCGTCGACCCCACCGTCTCCCTCAACGACCCCCGCTTCTACTGCCGCCTCCGCGAACGCGTCAAAGTCGACCAGCGCACCGCCGAGCAACACCACCTCTACCGCAACTACAATAAAGACATGATCGAAGTCACGGCCATCACCACGGCTGAGGATACGGAGACCGCGGCGCGGCTGGTCAAGCTGGCGGAGGATTTGACGCTTGGAGTAAAGCCGGAGAAGTGATGCCGCGCCGTTTCAGCCTGCTTTGCGGAAATCATCTCTTGTAGCATGCGCATCCTGCACATGTAAAAAACGCGGAACCTTGAAAAACGTGGGAATCTTGATTCGAAGGCCGCTCACACGGGCAGGATGCCCGTGCTACATAAATGATTTCAGCAGGGCCATTTGACATTTGCCTTTTGACATGCTTTCCTCCCCCACCCCATGGCCACTCCCGAACCCAATAAAGTCATCTATTCGATGATCGGCGTCTCCAAGAAGCACGACAAAAAAGTCATCCTGGAGAACATCTACCTCTCCTATTTCTACGGCGCGAAAATCGGCGTCCTCGGCCTCAACGGCGCGGGCAAATCCACACTCCTCAAAATCCTCGCCGGCGTCGACAAAAACTTCGAAGGCCAGGTCCAGGTCTCCCCCGGCTACACGGTAGGCTATCTCCCCCAGGAGCCGCAGCTCGATGCCAATGCCACCGTCCGCCAGATCGTCGAAGAGGGCGTCAAGCCGTTCATGGACCTGCTCAAGGAGTTCGATGCCGTCAACGAGAAGCTGGCCGAGGATTTGACGCCCGCGGAGATGGAAAAAGTCCTCGACAAGCAGGGGAAGATCCAGGAGAAGCTCGATCACGTCGGCGCCTGGGATATCGATTCCCACCTCCAGATGGCCATGGATGCCCTGCGCTGCCCGCCTGAAGATGCGAAGATCGGTCCGCTCTCCGGTGGCGAAAAACGGCGCGTGGCCCTCTGTCGCCTGCTCCTGCAAAAGCCCGATGTCCTGATCCTCGATGAGCCCACCAACCACCTCGATGCCGAGAGCGTCGACTGGCTCGAGCATCATCTCAAGCTCTACGAAGGCACCATCATCGCCGTCACCCACGACCGCTACTTCCTCGACAACGTCGCCGGGTGGATTCTCGAACTCGATCGCGGCCAGGGCATCCCTTTCAAAGGCAACTACTCGAGCTGGCTCGAACAGAAAAAGAAACGCCTCGAAGTCGAGGAAAAAATCGAGTCCGCCAAGCAAAAGGCCCTCGCCCGCGAGCTCGAATGGGTGCGCAAATCCCCCTCCGCCCGCCAGGCCAAATCCAAGGCCCGCCTCCAGGCCTACGACAAGATGGTCTCCCAGGACGCCCGCGAAAAAGAAAAAGAAATCGAAATCTTCATCCCCCCCGGCCCTCGCCTCGGCCGGCAGGTGATCGACGCCGTCAAGCTCTCCAAATCCTACGGCGACAAAGTCCTCTTCGAGAACCTCAACTTCGCACTGCCCCCCAACGGAATCGTCGGCATCATCGGCCCCAACGGCGCGGGCAAGACCACCCTTTTCCGCATCATCACCGGCCAGGAAAAAGCCGACTCCGGCGAAATCCGCATCGCCGACAGCGTCAAGCTCGGCTACGTCGAGCAATCGCGCGAGAGCCTCAAGGATGACTGGGCCGTCTGGCAGGCCATGGGCGATGGCGAGGAAGCCTTCAAAATCGGCGGCCAGGGCCCGATGGTCCCCGCCCGCGCCTACGCCGCGCGGTTTACTTTCACGGGCTCGGACCAGCAGAAGAAAGTCGGCGTTCTCTCCGGCGGCGAACGCAACCGAGTTCACCTCGCCAGAATGCTCCGCATGGGCGCGAATGTCCTGTTGCTGGATGAACCCACCAACGACCTCGACGTCAACACCATCCGGGCATTGGAAGAAGGCATGGAAAACTTCGCCGGCTGCGCCGTCATCATCAGCCACGACCGCTGGTTTTTAGACCGCGTTGCCACCCACATCCTCGCCTTCGAAGGCGATTCATCGGTGATGTTCTTCGAAGGCAATTACCAGGAATATGAAGCCAACCGCAAGAAGCGACTGGGTCACGATGCCGATCAGCCGCATCGGATTAAGTACCGAAGGATGACGAAGTGAATTAGCCACAGATGAGCACAGATAGGCACAGATGACGTAGACAACCATGATCGCCTGCTGAAGAACCTCACGGACCACCCTTAAGAAACTTAACTCTTCCCTTATCTGTGAATATCTGTGCTCATCTGTGGCTAATATTGTACCCCGCCTCGCACAGCACGCTCCGAATCCACGGGATCGGATTCTCACACCTCTCTACAAAATGCCCCCGCCATCCCCGCGCCTTGGCCGCTTCGATATTCTCTGTCATGTCGTCGAAGAAAATAATCCCCGAGCCGGCCGCCCCCGTCGCCCGCTCCACATGCCCGTAGGCCGGGCCATCGGGCTTGCGCGCCGCGATCAGATGGCTCGCGAATCGATGATCCAGCCGCTGCAGCACCTGCGAATGCGGATCGCCGTCCGCGCTCATGATCTCCCAGTGCCGCGCGTTCGTATTGGATAAACATGCGGTGACAACCCCCGCGTCCCGAAGCTCATCCAGCAACTCCACCGCTCCATCAAATGGCCCGCGCGTATACGAATTCCAGATCGCCTCCACCTCCCGCGCCGAAAGTTCCAGATGCGGCGCGGCCATCGCGCAAAACTCCGCAACCCCGCATCCGCCCACCTCCAGCACCTTTACCGCCTCCATCATCCTCGCCCGCTTCTCAGCCGGCAGCGTCCCACCCGTCCACCGAACCCCCGCCACCTCGCACGCATGCTGCCACCCATCGCAAATGCGAATGAGCACCCGGCCAAGATCAAAACAAACCAACTCCATCACACCAACTTACTCCAAATTCATCCCAAACCAGACCCCCCCACTCAGAATTCATCATTCATCGCGATATCAGAGAATTGGAATTTCAGATTCCCGGACCGGCTGGATGTGAAAGGGGTAACTTTGGGGCGGCGGCGAATACCTGGAGCGGCCCGCGCGGGTAGAATGACGGGCCAAAGTGAGGTCATTCAGGGAGTGGTCATGAGACATGGACAACGCGGTTCGGGTCGGGCTCAAGCGGCGGCGATTGCCGGGGGGTGGGTTGTATTGGGAGCGTTACTGGCCGGCCATGTCGCTGGCGCGGCCGAGGAGGTGGACTGGGGGGCGGCGCGGGTGAAGGTTGAGGAACATTGGACGAGGGCGGAGGCCGGGTGGGATTGGGAAAAGATCGCGCCCGGGATTGGGCTGTCGAGGCAGGCTGGGCCGTGGTACTCCGCTCTGGAGGATTACCGGCAGGGATGGATGGCCACTGGCGATGAGGGATATGGCGTGGCGGGGCTGCTGCAAGGGGAGTTGGAGATGGAGGCGCGGCTGGAGGTGAAGCAATTCGGGCGGCGGGGCAACCTGATCGAACTGATCATGGTCGTTCATCCGGGCGGAGGCGTGTTGCCGGAGAGGGTGAAGTCGGTCATTCGCCGGAAGATGAAACTGGCGGAAGGGTCGCGTGCGCCGGTGACGTTCGAGGAGGCTCGAAAGGTGAACATCGGCGGCCGGAAGATTCAGTTCGCCGGCGCGTTCCCCAGCGATCTGCCGCTTGGGGAGTATCAGGTGGTTGTGGAATTACGCGATCCGGCATGGGCGGTCAAACAGAGGTATGAAAAGCGGCTGGTTCGGAAACAGGCGGAGGCGAACCCGCTGGGGAAGCTTACCGATGAGGAATTGCTGGGGGAGTATGTCAGGCGGGGTGAGGCGCTCAGGGGATCAAACGTTGAACCGATCGACTTTCCCCTGGGAAAGGCTGCGGCGAGTTCCGCGTACGAAATCCCGGCTCGCAGAGCATGGGATCAGACCCACGCCGAGATCGTTCGGCGCGGCGGGCAGATGGTGCCCTTGTTGATGAAAATGCTGGAATCGGAGGCAGTGCGAAATCAGGGAGCTGTGACGCATATGACCGCGAAGTTTGGTTTCGCCGTCGATGTAATGAAGATGCTCGCTTCCATCAAAGATCCTCGCCCGCTTAAACAACTGGTAAAGGTGATGGAGGGGATTGATGGCAAGGCGAATTTCGAAGTACGCATGCAGGCCATCAGGACGGCTGAGATTCTGACTTTTATCACGTTCATCGTCGAGCGTGACAACCCGTTCTCTCCGTATGCGATGATGGGCGATGGCGCGTTCGTCTTATCGAGACAGCAAGTGGCGACGGAAACCGAGTCATCGATCAAACCAGTCGCCGAGTTGTACGCCAAATGGCTTGCCTACGAAGGCCGCGACCCGGCTCAGTGGCTGCCCCTCGCCCGCCAGCGGGCGCGCAAAGCTATCGATGAGAATGACCCCTTCCGGTTGCGAAGTGCGATCGCGTTTTTCGCCCCCGATCCTTACCGGGGCGATAAGGACGATGCGCCTGAAGCGACCTGTGGCTCGATGGCACGAATACTGGCGCGCGCTGATCCCGCGATGCTGCAGGCAAATAGGAGCTTCGTCCATGTTCCATCGGCTCTGGCGAAATACGGCCCGTTGGCCAAGCCCTGGGTTCAGATCATCATCGACCAAGCTGAACCGGGCGGCGCCAGCTACTATCTGCCCCACGTCGGCGGTGAGAAGGCCATGGCGTGGCTGGTTCAAAAGCTGCCGGAATTGCGCAAAGCGGCCGAGCAGTTCAATATCGACATCAACGAGGAGCAGGCGAGCGACATGGAGGCCAGGAATGCCGCACTGAGATATCGCTACTGCCGTTTCGGGATCGAGCGCTGGGCCGGACGAACTTTCGGCAGCGACGCGGAGATCGCCGCATGGTGGGAGAAGGCCGGCGGGCAGACCCAGCGACAGTGGTTTGAGCAGAACCTCGAGCGCACCAGCGCGCAGGCGGATGGCGGCGATGCCAAGGCCCAGTTTATCCTTCGGGCAATGCTTCCTGATCTGCCGCACGCCCAGGACGATTTGCCGTTCGATCCGCCGTGGCAGGGGAGG
>JBBRTW010000315.1:0-8573 GCA_038244055.1 Tepidisphaerales bacterium
ACCAGTACGAAACGGCCATCAAAGTCAGCGACGAACAACTCGCACGCCTTCGATTGACACCTCACCGATTCCATGGAGACTGGAACTACACGCTGTCGCCACGATAATCGCAATTGCTCAAGTTATTTTTGAGCGCGCCCTTAAAGCTCAGTTCCAAACCGCGTGCATTTCGTCGGCCCATGGGCATGCTCCTAGTCAAAAACCAAGGGCATTATAAGCACGTTTCGCTACAGAATAGGGGTCAGAATAGGGGTCAGATGTTAGTGGCCGCAAAGGGGTCACTTCCCCGCCACTTGTAAGTCCTTGTATTTTAAGGACTTTAGAAAGCCGAAGATGGGAGTTGAACCCACAACCCCCGCTTTACGAAAGCGGTGCTCTGCCATTGAGCTACTTCGGCGCGGTGGCCTGCATACCAAGCCAGCATCGATGAGTATCGACTCATCGGCGACCTAAAAGTATGCCGCATAGGTCGGTTGTTTGCAAGCCGCCCCATTGGAACAGGGCACTTCCCGGCGCGCCACATATATCTACGCCGCCGTTGCCCCCCCTTCTGACGATGCTGAGGGCGGTTACGACCATTCTTAGAAGTTCCTATTCAGCGCCAGCAGATCCGCGAGCGCCGATTTATCGGTCAGCACTTCGATGCGGTAGTTATAAGATTTCCGCCCGCCGGCGGGCAAGGAATCGAGCCAGCCGCGCTGGCGGTCCTTGTCGCGGCCTTCGACGCCGCCGTTAGCGGGCTCGAGGGCGCAGACGTACTCGCGCTCGCCATAGTGCTGCCAGTGGGCCAGGCGGGGGAACTGGCGCGTGTTGTAGCGGATGGCCAGGCCGAGGTTGAGCTTTTTGTTGACGACGCCGACGGTGGCCAGGCCGGCTTTGTCGGTGGGCCTCGGATAGACGTAGGCGACATAGGAAGTCGGGCCGGCATGCTGCTTCAAAGGCGCGGGCATCTTTTTATAGGCGGCGTTTTTGGCCGAGAACCATTTCTCGGTGGCCGGATCGGGAAGGGGAGCGATTTTCGCGGCGTCGTAGCAGAAGATCGCGCCTTGATCGCAGAGCGGATAGCCGAGATTGATATGGAGCAGCCAGCCGTGCGGTTGATCCTGGTTGCCGGCGTTGAAGAGTTCATCGGTGACTTCGATCCAGTTCTCGCCCAGGCGCGAGGCGATCGTGCGGCGGAGCTCGATGCAGGGGCCGTAGAAACCGCCATGGCGCACGATTCCGGTGATGCTCATGTCCAGCTTCCCCTGGCGCGGGTCGGGCTGGAGGATCGATTCGATGGTCGCGGCGGTGTTGGAGTGCGGGCCGTGCAGGCCGACTTCCTCGCCGTTATCGGTGGTCGGTCCGCCGATATTGGTCGGCCCGCAGGTGGTGAGCAGGCCGACGGGGAACCCTTTGAGCCAGTCAAGCCCGCGATCGAGGGCGCGGGTGGGCGGAGTAATGCCTTTGTGAGAGAGGAAAGTCAGCGACCACTGGTTGAAAAAGGCCTGCTCGATATCCAGCCCGCGGTCGGGCAGGACGCGATAGCGCAATCCCCCGCCCGTATTGACGGCCAGCGCGCGCGTGCCGCGGGCTTCGCCCTCATTGAAGACATAAGATTCGATGCCGCCGGCCTGGGCTGGATTGATAAAGCGGGTTGTGTCGTAGTTCATTATGTGAAATCAGTTGAATCGATTCAAATGGCTTTGGAAAGGATAGCCAGTCGGTAGTAGAATACGGCACGATGTCTCAAGTCAAATGCAGGGCGATGACCGCTGACGACTACCGGCAGATGCCGGAAACGGGTCCGCGCTATCAACTGGTCGAGGGAAGGTTTCACATGTCGCCCGCGCCGAATCGATACCATCAGCAAATTGTCGGGACGATTTACCACCTGATGCGACGATTTCTTGAGGATCACCCCATCGGCGAGGTTTACGTTTCGCCATTCGATGTTTATCTCACGGAGAATGATGTCTATCAGCCCGATGTGATTTTCGTCAGCCGCTCCAATTCCGCCATTCTCACCGCTGCAGGGGCGGAGGGGCCTCCGGACCTCGCGGTCGAGGTCCTATCCAAAGGCACGGCGTTTCTTGATGTCGGCACCAAACGCAGTGTTTACGCTCAAACGGGTGTTAAAGAACTCTGGATCGTCGATCCCGAAGCCATGAATGTTCAAGTCTATCGGCTGGCGGTTGACGCCAATGCGCCCGAGGCGACGTATGATTCGCAGGCTCAGTTTTCCTCGCATCTGCTCCCTGGACTGGTCCTACGCGTCGCGGAGATTTTCAAGCGGTAATGCTCTGTAAGGAAGTTGACAATGCCAATTTACGAATATCAGTGCAAAAAATGCGGCGACAAATTCGAAAAGCTCATCCGATCCATGTCTGAAGAGCCCAAGGTGGACTGCCCCAAGTGCGGCTCCGGCCAGACGGCGCGAGCCTTGAGCGTGTTCGCGGTCGGCGCGGAGGGCGCGGGCAAGTCGGCCGGCGCAGCTCCGGAGATGCCCATGTGCGGGCGCTGCGGCGGGCCGGGGTCGTGCGGGATGGGGTGACCCCTTGTGATCCTCAGTCGGGCGATTCCAGATACGCTTTGAGCGTCGCCGCCAGATCGCGCCCGAAGGCCCGGGCGCTGTCGGCATTAACTTCCTTCCCACCCGCGTTGGCATAAGGAAGTTCGAAAGTCGTCGCCAGCCGGATTTGCGGCAGGCCGGCCCCCCAACTGCTGCTGCTCGTCCCCTGCTTGAAGTTTTCAGCGGTGTTCCATTCCTTGCCGAAGGGGATGTCATCCTTCTGCTGATAAACGATCGAACCTTTTTCCAGCGATTCCAGCAGTTTCCCAAAACGCTTTTGCTGCGCCTCCATCGCGGGTTGTTCCTTGCCGACCTGATAGACGCGCTCGTTCGGGCCGCCGCGCAGGGTCGGGCAGTGCAGATCCATCATCACCGCCAGTTTTCCTTCAGACCATTTGGGCGTCCACTCGCGCAGGGCGGCCGTTTCGGGGTAGATGCTCTTGTCGCTGTAGTCGCGGTTGTGATCGCGCGGCTTTCGGTTTTTCCCCTGGTCCCCATCCTCCACCCCGTCTTTGTCGACAAACGGCACCAGCGCCACTTCGACCTTCTCGCGAAACCATTTGCCGGCCGGATCGTCCGCCAGCATCGCCGATATCATCCCCTCCATCACATCATCCGCCATCATCTCGCAGGCATGATGCCGCGCCGTCACCAGCACGCGATACGCCGGCGCGCCATCCAGTCGGCCGACATGCAGCCGTTCGACATCCCGCCCCTTTCGGCTCGCGCAGAGCTTCTCCAGGCGAATCGCGGGATTGTCCTTGAGCGGCTTGATGAACGCATCCCAGTTGGCCTGCGTATACGTCATGCCGACGGAGAACAGAACCGAGCGCTCCTCAGGCCCAAAGCGATACTCGAAAGATGAATTGGTCGCATGCTCCCGGCCAAGCCAGGCCCAGGTCATCCCGCCATCGCGCGAAATCGCCGGCCCGCGCACCCCCACCGGCGCCTGGGCGGTGAACGCGAATTTGAGCGACTGCCCCTGCGCCTCGCGAACGCGGAAACACCAGTAAAACCAGTTCCCCTGCGTATCGCGAAGATCGGGCTTGAGACGGACGGTGTCGCCCGCGATCGACTCGACAATCGCGTTTCCGCCGGGAATGGCCGCATCCACCATGACTTCCGCGCGGGCGAAGGGCGCGAGGATCGCGATGAGGAGCCCACACCATGCAACGCGGTGAAACCGAAAATCGACCCGGCGATTCAATGGATCAGTCATCACATGCTCCGGCATCAGATAAAGATCGATCGGAAAGATTACTTCAATTCTCCGGCCTTCTCCGCGCTCCAGCCCAGGCGCTTGCCGATCGCCTCTTCGAGGGTCTTGGCCATCACCTGATGGGTCTTGAGGCTCGGGTGCCAATCCGAACCCAGGCCATTCTTCCCACCATCCTGCGGAGCGAACTCGACGAAGAAGACCTTTTCATCCCCCGCCTGATTCAATTCGGTCATCGCGCGCTGGATGTATTTCCGCGCCGTCGAAAGCGCTTTGCGATCCTTGGGCCACTGGTCGCTCATCATCGAACCCAGGGCGAGAAAAATCGTCGCCTTGGGATAATCCTTGCGGACGTGGCCGACGAATTTCCGGTATGCCCCCACCCGCATCTCCTCCTCGGGATTGGCCTGCCCGAAATCGTTGGTGCTCAGATTGATGACGCAGAAAGAGCGACCCGTCTATCCGGGCCGCCCTCTCCGTGGTTACTCTGCTGCCGCGAGTTACCGGCCTAGAAGCGACAGAACGCTCTGCGGTGTCGAATTTGCCTGAGCGAGAATCGACGTGTTGGCCTGCACCAAAATCTGGGCGCGGGTCAACTTCGCGGTCTCCTCGGCGAAATCCGCATCGCGGATCGCACTTTCACTGGCCGTCACATTCTCTAATGCAACATTCAGGCTACTGACGTTCGTATCCAGAATGTCTTTTTGGAAAGCGCCCAGCCGCCCGCGAAGGGTGGCCACCTGCCGAATCGCCGTCGACAGGATCTTCTGCGCCTGAATCGTATTTCCGGAAGTCAGCGCGTTTATTCCGCCGCTGGCGACCGATGAAAGGAACCCGACCACCTCATCGCCGAGCTTCGATGTCGAAACCGAGCCGATGCCGATGTGGGTCTGCCCCTGGCGATTGACTTCCGAGCCGAGCTGGAATTTCGCCCCGCCGCCGGTGATGGCGAAGGAGGTCGCCCCATTGGCCGGGTCGGTCGCCAGCGCGGAGTCGAGCGAAAGCTCGATATCGAGATTGTCGCTGCGCACCGAGGCCACCAAACCGTCCACGCTGGCCTTCGAGCCGTTGATGCTGACGCTGGCGTCCTGGCCGAAATCCTTGCCGTCGAGGAACGTTCCCGAGAGCGTTTTAACGGCTACGAACTGCTTGGAGCCATAAGCCGTCGAATTGATTCTCAGCTCCGCGCCCGAGAGGGTCGCCGAGACGCCGGTGGCGTCCTTGAGCTGGTTGATCGCCACGGCGATGGCGCTGTTATGCGTCGAAGCCGCGAACGACAACTGCTCGGTGCCGGCATTGCCCGCGATCTCGATGGTCACGCCGCTGGCGCCAACGCCCGAGGCGTTCAGCCCGATATAGCCGAGCTGGGCCGAGCCGGTCACCTGCACCACCACGTTCACGCTGCCGTTATCCGGCAGCTTGGCGGTGTTGATCTGCACGGTGTCGATGGCCGTGCTGGTCACGCCGCTGGTGGAGTAGTCGAGCGTGCCGTTGAGGAGCTTGACGCCGTTGAACTGGGTCGTGTTGGAGATCCGGTTCACCGAGTTCAGGATCGCATCGACCTGGAGCTGGTTCGCCTTGATTTCATCGGGCGACAGCGCGCCGGTGTTGGCCGCCTGATTGGTCAGGCCCTGCACTTCCAGCAGGAGCGATGACACTTCCGAGAGCGAGCCTTCGGCCGTGTTGATCACGTTGCCGGCCCGCGTGGAGTTGTCGATCGCCTGGTGAATGCCGCTGATTTCGCTGCGCAGCGTTTCGCTGGCGATCAAACCGGCGGGGGCGTCTTTGCCCGAGTTGATCCGCAGGCCCGTCGACAGGCGCTGCAAGCGCGTTTGTAAATCTGTTTGATTCTTAGCGAGAGTGTGGATCGCCTGAAGCGATCCGATATTGGTATTAATCCGACTCATGTATCCTCCGTGATACGTTGTCCCGCCGGCCGCGCTTCACGCGAACCGTGGGCGAGTTTTTGAATGTTCTCGACGGCATCCGGCGGCCAAAATCCAAGGCCCGCCCGGCGCTCGCCGGCAGAAGAAACCACAATAAACACGTTGGGGAGATACTCGTCGCGGCGGGGTGTTCGGGCTCCAACCAAAGAGCCCAAAACCTGTCGCGATCTGAGCCGGCGCTCCGCCCCGGCTGATCCAGGCGCTGGGCCGATGGCCACATCGCCTGGACGGGGAGAGTTGTGAAGGTGGGCGAACCTCCTTGTTCGAGACCATTGCCACAAACCGAATCCGTTCGGTTCGCGCCTCGCGGATGTTGCGGCTCGGATGGTGGCCGCTCACCCGCGAAGACTGCATCTGACGCACAATTCGTCGGCAATGGGGACGCGCAAACTTTAACCTGCCCGGCCGCAATTCCTGCGCACGAATAATGACCAATAAAAGCGATTATGGACGTGTCCTGATGCGGTTAGCGCGGGAATTGCGCGGATGTGCCGGGATCGGCGTGTTGCGGGACGAGTAGACAGGAGCCAGGAGTCAGGAGTCAGTAGTCAGTAGAAATGGCGGGTGGCGGGTTGTCCGTTGTCCGTTGTCCGTTGTCCGTTGAGAGAACGTCCATCGTCCATGGTGGATGGTCCATTGTTCAGAAGCGCCGTTGGTCCGCGTTACAACGGACCACGGACCACGGACCACGGACCACTGACCACTGACCACTGACCACTGCCGACTGCCGACTGCCCCCTGCCCACTACCCTACGGCGCCCCAATCACATCTCCCGCCGGGAACACGACCGGTGACAGGATCCAATCCGGCTGCCGGTCGATCGCCCATGGCGTGACCCCCACTTCCACCGGCGCGGCGACGTATGCCCCCAACGTCTGCGGCCCCATCTGCCAGACACTCACCGCCGCCAGTCCGCCAAACGTCATCGCATCATCGGGCGTCGCTCCGGGCGCGAGCGCGATGGGCTGATCGAAGTTGATCGCGATGCCCGTGTCTCCTTCGCTGCCGGCGACACTCACGATGTTCGCCGGGATGGGGGGGGGCGGATACGGCAACTCCACCCCGCTCCCGGTCCCTTCCCAAACTCCTCCATCATCCACCGCCACGATCCCCGTCGTCGCGCTGGCGAGCAACAAGATCGCCATCCCGCCCGATGATCCCGCATCGCTCATCCCCAGCGTAAATTGCGTTGGTGACAAAACCTCCACCGGCCCGCTCCCCTGATAGGCCTCGCCCGTCAGCGGCGCGGCATCGACGATGATCTGCGCCGGATCGAGCCCATCGAGATTCACCGCGCGATCGAAAGTCATCGTCAGCAGCAGCGTCTCAGGATCGAACGATGCCTCGCTCAACACCGGCGGCACGGGGGGAGGCGGTGGAGGGGGAGGGGGCGGAGGAGTCGGCGCATCCACGGGCGTCCTGGGCCGGCCGCCGCGCTTGCGGAATGGTGGGGTGGTGGGGGTAAGCATGGGTTTGGGGAAAGGAAGAATGATGAAGGATGAATGGCGAATGACGAAACTTGAATGGCGAATCAACTTCCAATGGGGAAATGGCGAATGACGAAATCGCCCATCGGTCATCGGTCATTGGAGTTGATTCGCCATCCGCCATTCGTCATTTCTACTGACTACTGACTACTGGCTACTGACTACTTCCCCCCCTACGCCGCCATCGCCGCGCCGCCGGGGAGGTTGGTGCCGGCGGGGTTGCTGGCCGGGCCGCGCTGTTTGCGCTGATTGAACCAGAACGCGGTGAACCAGACCTTGGCGCCGGCGGCGGTGCCGGAGGGAAAGGTGATGTCGATGCGGGTCAGCCCGGTGTTGCCCTCGAAGTTCCAGGCCGATTCCTCGGTCGGGGCGCTGGCTCCGATGAAGCTGAACACGCTGGCCCCATACACGCCCGCCGGCTTGCCGCGCCGGGCGGAGTCGGCCGCATCGAACAGGCGGAGTTTCACCGTGTTGCCGATGGTGGCGCGGATCGCGATCCCCGGCGCTACCGACGGCGGCGGGACCGGTGAGTTGGTCGTCTTGCGCACGACCACCCCGATATCTTCCTTGTTGGCGGCCGAGACCGAGTTGGAATCCTGCACGATGCCATACAACTCGCGAGCCACGCGCAACAGCGCGCTCTTGGCCGTGTCTTTCGTGGCCGTCAGCACCCTGGAGCGCGTGCCCGCCTCGCGTGCGGTGGCCAGCGCGTTATATGCCGCGAGGTACGGAGTATAGGCCGCGTGGAATGACGTGGCCTGGGCCGCGACAAGATTATAGGTCAGCGGATTTAAGGTCACCTTCACATCGAAGTTGGACCCCCAGGGGACCAACAGACTGTCCTTGGTCGGGATGGCCATTTGGCGCTCCTCGTGTTGAATCGGTTGTTGAACCGAAAGGCGCGGCGATCAGACGCGGAAGGATTCATCCGCCCGCGGCCGCGCTGACCATTGGATCGGTGGTGAATGCAATTGAGATAAGAAGATTTTTGATGGCCCCGTCCATTCACATGGGCCGGGGGTCGGTTTGGCCAGTAGGCAGTAGGCGGTAGGCAGTGGGCAGTGGGCAGTGGGCAGTGGGCAGTAGGCAGTAGGCAGTGGGCAGTGGGCGGTAGGCAGTGGGCAGTGGGCGGTAGGCAGTGGGCAGTAGGCGGTAGGCGGTAGGCAGTAGGCGGTAGGCAGAAGGCGGTAGAAATGGCGAATCAACTCCAATGACCAATGACCGATGGGCGATTTCGTCATTCGCCATGGCCCCATTGGAAGTTGATTCGCCATTCCGGTTTCGTCATTCGCCATTCGACCCTCATCCTTCATCCTCGCCCTTCATCCCATAACCGCGCCGACCCTGTTTTGGCGGCAAAAACGCCATTGGC
>JBBRTW010000316.1:0-8563 GCA_038244055.1 Tepidisphaerales bacterium
ACTGCTTGCTCCAGAGCATCCCCGCCAGCGCCTGCCGCTGAATCAGCCGCTCATCGGCGGTCATCTCCGCAAAGGCGATCGATTCGAAAAACGCATCGGCCTCCTTGATGCGAACCGAAAAATATTTATCGGTGCCTTCGAGCGGCTTGGAATACTCCTCGGCGCAGAGGCGGAGATGAATCTCATAACTGCCGCCGGCTTCGATCTCCGTCGAATAGAGAAGCCCCGCCTTGGTGGCCGGCCCGTTTTCGCGAACGGCGCTGGTGTTGGCTTTGACGAGATACTCATCGAAGCCATCCTTCACCGGCCCGCCGTTGCGCCCGCCATAAAGGCGCTGCGCGTTGGTTTCATTGTTCGTGAACAGCGCCTGCGGCCGTCCGCCCGCGTAAAGAAATCGCCGGCCCAGCGCGGAATGCTCGGCCTCGATCTGCGTGAAAAGATCGTTGCGCATCTTCATCCGCAAATCGGGCGGTTCGATGCGCTGTTGCCCCCAGGCCCAGGTGTTGCGAAACCACATCTGCGGCAGCAGATGCAGCGACGCCTTTTCCGGCCCGCGATTGTGCGCCATGATCCGGATCAGCAGATCCTCCGGCCCGGCCTTGGCGTACTCGATGAACACATCGAAGTAGCGCGACTCGTGAAACACCCCCGTATCCAGCAGCTCGTATTCCGGATCGAACGACCCGCGCCGCCCGTTGGTCTCCACCAGCTTGTCGTACGGAAACTCGGCCTGCGGATACTTGTACAGATATTTCATGTACGAGTGCGTGGGCGTCGAATCGAGATAGTAATAGAGTTCCTTGACGTCCTCGCCGTGATTCCCTTGCGGGCCCGTTAGGCCGAAGAGACGCTCCTTGAGAATCGGGTCCTTGCCATTCCACATCGCGATGGAGAAACACAATATCTGCCGATCGTCGCAAATCCCGGCGATGCCATCCTCGCCCCAGCGATACGCCTTGGAACGGGCATGATCGTGCGGCAGATAATCCCACGCCGACCCATCGGCCGAGTAATCTTCGCGCACCGTCCCCCACGCCCGCTCGGCCAGGTACGGCCCCCAGCGCTTCCACCCCTTGCCGCTTTCGCGGCATTCCAAAAGCCGCCGATGCTCGGCCGTGATCTCGCCTGATGAGGTCGTGGTGGTGCGTGGCATGAAGCGAATAGCTTAACGGAGATTCGTCGCCCATGCGCGTACCCCGTGCCGCGTTTGGTGCCATGCCTGCGTTGGGTGCCATGCTTAGACCCGCCGCCAGTGACTTCATTTTGTAATGTCGCGCCATTCGGCGGGGATAAGCATGTCGGCGCGACAAACGAACATGCTTATCCCCGCCGATGTGCGCCGCTCAACAAAAGAAACCAACTTCCGGCGGGTCTAAGCATGGCACCCGAAATCGAATGCCGCTCCTGTAATCCCCGATGATTATTTCAAATATCCCGCCAGCGCCGGCTCCACCTTCTTCAACTCCTCGGCCACGATCTTCCCGAAGATTTCCGAAGCTTCCGGCGTCAGATGCGTCTTATCCGACCGCTGGTCCTTCGCATCGGCCTTGGGAGCCGGGTCGAATTTCTTCGCCTCCTCGGGCCCCATCTTGTCGAGCAGTTCGATGCTGCGTGCATGCAGGTCGATCAGCGGCACCTTCTTCTCCTCGGCCAGCTTTTTCACCGCCTCGACATACTCGATCAGGTTGGAGTGGATCTTGCCATCGCCCCGAAACAGCCGGCGCGTCAGCGACGTCACCAGGATCGGTCTGGCCCCCGCCTTGCGCGCCTCATCGACGTACTTTCCCATCTGCTCGGTGTAAGTCGTCTTCGGATCGGTCTCGCGCTCCGGGCCTTTGCCGGGCATATCGTTGTGCCCGAACTGAATCAGGATGTAATCGGGTTTCTCCGCCAGGGCTTTGGCCCAGAGGCCTTCAGTCATGAAGGACTTGGAACTTCGGCCATTGGCTGCCCAGTTCACGCAGGTTGCATCCGCTCTGAGCTGCTTGATGAATCCGGGGCCCCAGCCTTGCTCCCTGGCGACAGTGGAATCGCCAATGAGCACGATCTTCACCTTCGCGGCGGGGGCGGCACCGGCGACCGGCGCAGGCTCGGCCGCGCGGACGCCAGCACAGAAGATAAGACAGAGCAGACCGACCAGGACGATGATGCCGCTGATGGAAGCGCCAGGCCTTCGCGCCAATTCTCCACCATGCGCATCAAGTTTGCGAAGAGTCGATATCACGGCTCGCTCCTTCCCATTAGAGATTTCCCGCAAACCGCATCTTCCAGGCCGGATATTCCTTCTCCAGAATCGCCGCCGGCGCATACCCCAGCCAGTTATACCCGTTGCGCCGCTCGTACCCGATTTCGCTCAACTTCCCTTTGGCCACCCCATCGCGATCCGAGAAAATCGGCCGATTCGTGCCGATCTCGTAGAACCGCGCCCAGATCGGAGGCGCGGCCGGGTCCTCGGCGATGCGTCTGTCCCTTCCGCTCGGCGCTTTCGCGTCCTCCACGAGCTCGACCTTGATCCCCTTGATCTTCGCCGCCTCAAACCATGCCACCGCCCCTTCCACCGCCGCGATCACCTCCGGGCTGGGCTTCTCCAGGCTCATCAGCAGGCGCACGATCCCCACCGATTCGTGCCCGCTGATCGACACCAGCTCGAACGACCGCGCCGGCCGGGGGGAGTAATCCAGCTCATCGTGCTGGGCGCACCACCCCGTCAGCTTTCCCTCCACCTTGATCTGGCACTTGAGAATGCAGGCCACTCCCTTGTCGAATGCCTCCCGCGCTTTCGCCTTGCGCGGCTCATCCACCAGGCCGTACACCGGCAGCGTGTAACTGTCGCCCAGGAAATTCATCAGCCGCACCATCGCATTGTCGTTGAACGTGATGTGACGCGGGTACTTTTTTCCCGGTGGATAAGACTGCGGCCAGCCGCCCGTGCGATACTGGGCGTTGAGGATATGGTCGTACCCCTTGAAGAACGCATCGCGGTAGGCGGCCTCTTTGGTGGCATTGTACATTCTCGCCAGAAAGTGCAGCTCGTCGGTGGTCGCCCCGTTGTCGAACGTCGGCTGCAGGTCCTTGCCGCGATCCTTCCCGGCGTAAGGCTCGTCCGCGGTGTTCACATTCTTCGGCCAGCCGCCCAGATCCGATTGCCACGAAAGAATATTGGTGGCGATGCGCTTGGCCGTCTGGGTGGCAAACCACGCATCGGGTTTCTTGGAATAAGCCGCGACGCCGTCCTTGCCGCTGGCGAAGTTCCCGCAGCCCAGGAAGCAAAGCGCCGCGAAAACGCCGGCGCGGCTGAATGTTGAGTTGATGTTCATCGCACTCTCTCTTTCATCATGGGCCGCTTACTCCCTCTCCTGTACTCGGGAGAGGGCGGGGGTGAGGGTCTTTTGCCGCGGAATTGGAGTTCTTTCGCCAATCCACGAAGACTCTCACCCTAACCCTCTCCAGAGTACAGGAGAGGGGACAAGATCCTACCTACTTCTTCTCTGCCTCGACCTTCCCCGCCGCCGGCTTGGGTGCCAGCACCCACTGTATCCCGCCCAGAACATGCTTCTGGAACTCCGGATTCGCATAATACTCCGCCTTATGCCCCAGCGCGGTGTACCAGATGCGCCCGCCTTCGAACTCGCGGCACCAGGCCAGCGGATAGGTGTTGTCGGCCGTCCTGGGTTTGTCCTTATCCGTGATCGTATTCAGATCGCCCGCCAGCAGGATGTGATTATCCTCCGCCAGCAGCGTGTGGAAATAGAACTCATCCTCCCATTTCCATTTCTCGCCCAGGAATGAAGTCGAAGGATGCTGGCGATCGACGACATTGATCGTGAACGGCTGCAACTTGGGATGCCGCTGGAATCTTCCACCGATCATCGTCGCAAACCACGGCCAGGCCCGCATGGAACCCGTGGCCGAGTGAATGCCCACCAGCCCGCCCCCCGCCCGCATGAATGTTTGCAAGGCGGCCTGCTGCTCGGGCGTTTCGAATATCTGGTTGTTGGTCGATGGGAAGATCAGCGCCTTGTATTGCTTGAGGTTCGCATCGGTGAACCCGGCCGGGTCTTCGCTGACATCGAGCGTAAATCCATTGTCCGCCCCCAGCTTCTGCAGCATGGCGACCGCCGCCTTGGTGTTATCGTGAATGAACCCCGGCTTGCCCTCCACCGTTTTCGCCTGGCGAGTGTAGACCAGGAGTTTGGGGGGATCGGCCAACGTGATGGTTGAACAGAGAAGAGAGAAGGCGATTGCGAATGCGGCGGCGAATCGGGCGAAAGGTTTCATGGCAGCTCCGGGTTGCGGGAATCATAACATGGGCAGTTCTAAGTACACCGGTAGAGCGGATGCGTGATGGGGGAATGATACACCGTGACACGGGCGTCCCGCCCGTGCTGGCCGCGTTCCAGATCGAATCATTCGCCAAATCGCACTTTCTGTAAATGATCGATTGACTCCACATCATCTGCTCTGATCTATCGCCGCGCGTCCAGCACGGGCGGGACGCCCGTGTCACGGGTTGCTGTTTCAACCGTCGGCGAATCTCCTCCTCCTCCACATCAAACCGGTCGTCAATCCGAGGCAGAGGCATATCAACAGGCCGAGTACGCCGTACGCAAATCCGCCTCCGATTTTAGCCGCTTCGCTTGCGAAGCGCGTCCAGCGCCGTCCCCCATTCTCGCGCCCTCACCCAAACGACACCGCCCCCGACCTTCCCCCCCAACGCTAAAATAACCGTGCGCCCCTCCAACCATCCCTCATCGCACCCGAAATGCCGCCGCATCAATATGCGTCGCGCCTCCCGCCAGCATCTCCGCAACCAGCTTCCCCGTCGCCGGCGCTGTCGACATTCCGATCATATTATGCCCCGCTGCAATGACGACATTCTCAAGCTTCGGCGCGAACCCGATGATCGGCAGACTATCCGGTGTCATCGGCCGCCAGCCGTACCACTGCTCTTCCACCGGCTCGGCCAATGGTTCATGCAGATACGGCGCTGCCCCATCGCGGAGGAGTTGCAAACGCTGCGGATCGATCGAGCAATCGTAGCCCGCGAATTCCATCGTCGAGCCGATGCGGTAGGCATCGTGCATGGGGGTGATGGCGACTTTGGTCTCGGGGAAGATCAGCGGTATGGCCGGGCAGCGGGCCGGGCGCGGCATGGTGAGCGAATACCCTTTGCCGGGCTGGATGGGGATTTTGCAGCCCAGGTGCTGCTGGAGGAGCGGGGTCCAGGCGCCAGTGGCGAGGATGAAGGCATCGGCATTGATGACCCCATTGGTAGTCTCGGCCGCCGCGGCGCGCCCGCCCCGCGCTTCGAATGAGCGGAAGCTGCACTGTTCGATGATCTTCACACCGCGCGCTTCGAGCAGCGCCCGCCAGGAAGCCATCAGTCGATCAGGGCGGACATGGGCATCATCTCTAAAATACCAGGCCCCGGCGATGTCGGGTTTGAGGGCGGGCTCCAGCTCAACCGCCGCGCGGGCATCGAGGCGCTCCGCGCCATGATGGAATTCATCGGCCAGCAGGCGATTGGTGGGTGCGTAAGCATCAAGCTGGGCGGCATCGCGATAGGCGAAGAGCAGCCCCTTCTCCTGCCACTGGCAATCGAGCTCGGCCCGCTCCACCAGCCCGCGATAGAGGGCGATCGACGATTCCAGCAGCGGCTGCAGCGCTCTTCCAGCGCTCATCATGTCATGATGATTGCAGCGCCGCGCGAACTTGAGGAGCCAGGACCACAGCGCCAGGTCGAAGCGCGGCTTGACGCGGAAGGCCGAGTTGCCCGAGAGCATCGCCTTGAAGGTCTTGCGGATCGCGCCCGGCTCGGCCAGCGGCAGCACATGGCTCGGGCAGATGAAGCCGCAGTTGCCATGGGAGCATGCGCCGGCGAAACGGCCCTGGTCGATGATCGTCACCTCCCACGCATCATCGGCCGAGAGGTAATGCGCGCAGGCCGCCCCGATCACGCCGCCGCCGATGATGAGCGCTGAGCGTTTCATGCGCGAATCCCCCGGGCGAAGGGATCGGCGGGGTTGAGAATGAGCGTCGATTCGCCGTTCACGAACGCCTGCCCGTGAATGGTGGGCAGGAGCTTGCCGGATTCAATGCGGACGGTGCCTTCGAACACACTGCCGATGATACTCTCCTGCCGCCAGATCTGCCCCTCGGCCAGTTTCCCATCGGCATGCAGGCAGGCCAGCTTGGCGCTGGTGCCCGTGCCGCAGGGAGAGCGGTCGAACGCGCCGCCCGGGCAGAGCACGAAGTTTTTGGAATCGGCTTTGGGTGTCGAGGGCGGGCCGAAGAGTTCGATGTGGTCGATCTCCGCGCCATCGTCCCCCGTGATATTGGCGGTCGCCAGCGCGCGGCGGATTTTCATCGTGAATTCGCTGAGATGCGCCGTGTTGCTGGCCGACAGTTCCTGCCCATGATCCCCGATCAGATAGAACCAGTTCCCGCCCCAGGCGATATCCCCGCGGATCGTGCCCAGCCCAGGGACCTGCACCGGGACATTCTTCGATTGGCGGTATGAAGGGACATTCTCGATACTGGCGGTGTTGGCGTCTTCGAGTTGAACTTTGACGATCCCCACCGGCGTTTCGATGCGATGCTCGCCGGGGCTGATTCGGCCCATATGCGCCAGTGTCGCCGCCAGGCCGAGCGTGCCATGCCCGCACATGCCGAGGTAGCCAACGTTGTTGAAGAAGACAATCCCGGCCGCGCAGGCGGAATCAACCGGCTCGCAAAGCAATGCCCCCACCATCACATCCGACCCGCGCGGCTCATTGACCACCGCCGAGCGCAGCCAGTCATGCCGATCGCGTAGTTCCGCCAGCCGCTGGGCCATCGTCCCCGTCAACGCCGGCCCACCCGAGATGACGATGCGCGTCGGCTCGCCGCCAGTGTGGGAGTCGATGACGTTGAGCTGTGCTTCGGGTGCCATGCTTAGACCCGCCGTAGAAGAATGGATAGTAATCAGTCATGAATCGGCGGGGATAAGCATGACGGCGTTCCATGGAAACACTTATATCGTATCGGATGGTTGACTGAACCACACACACATGCTTATCCCCGCCGATCCGCGATTTGCGGCGGAAGGACGACATTTTCGGCGGGTATAAGCATGGCACCCGGCATCTTTCCTATTATCACTTCGGCCTCGTGCGAACTCCGTCGCGGATGATTTTCAGGATCGACTCGCGCTCCGCCCCCTCCAGCTTCAACCTCGGCGGCCGCGTCAATTCACTCCCAAACCCGCACTCGGCCACCGCCAGCTTGATGTACTGCACCAGTTTCACATGCGTATCCAGATGCAGCAGGGGGGTATACCAGCGATAGACCTCCTTGGCCCGCTCCCAGTTCCCCGCCTCCATCAAATCCCACAGCAGCCGATTCTCGACCGGGAAGGCGTTCACCAGCCCCGAGACCCACCCCCGCGCCCCCAGGATGTAAGACTCCATCACCAGGTCATCCACGCCGCAGAGCAGCGCGTAACGGTTGCCGCAGACATTGATGATATCCGTGATCCGTCGCGGGTTCTCGCTCGATTCCTTGATGGCCACCAGTGTCGGCTCATTCGCCAGCTCCGCGAAAAGCTCGGGCTTGATATCCACGCCATAGGAGACGGGGTTGTTGTAGATCATGATCGGCAGATCGCTGGCCCGGGCAACCGCGCGGTAATGGGCGGCCGTCTCCCGCGCATCGGTCTTGTAAACCATTGGCGGCAGCACCATCAGGCCATCAACGCCCGCCTTCTTCGCATCGGTGACAAACCGGCAGGCCAGCGCGGTCGTGTATTCCGCCACGCCCGTCATCACCGGAATCCTTCCCTTCACATGCCCCACCGTCGCCCGCAGAACCTCCAGCTTCTCGCCATACTCCAGCGAGCAGTTCTCCCCCACCGTCCCCAGCATGATCAGCCCATGAATCCCCGCCTCGATCATCGCATCGACATGCTTGAGCGTGGCCGGCAGATCGAGCGAGAAATCCGCCTTGAAATGAGTGACTGCGGCGGGCAATACGCCGGTCCAGCTAATCTTGGGCATGTTGGAACTCCACTGGAAAAAAGACGGGGCGAAGGCTATGACGATATCGGCCGATCATTCCTCGCGCCGATCGCCGCAGCGGAACCCGTTGCAGCGGCGACGTGGTGGAGAGTGTTACGTTTTTGCAGTCAAATAATCAAATGCGCATACTCGGCATCGATCCTGGCCTGAAGATCACCGGTTACGGGATCATTGAATGGAAGGATGCGCAGGGGATTCGCCCGCCGGCGCTGCTGGATGCGGGGGTGATCCGGCTGGATGCCAAGACGGAGATGCCCGCGCGGCTGGCGGAGCTGGAGCGGGAACTGACCGGGCTTTTCGAGGAGTATCGGCCAGAGGTTTGCGCGGTGGAACTGCTCTATTCGCACTATGCGCATCCGCGCACGGCGATCCTGATGGGCCACGCCCGCGGCGTGATCCTGCTGGCGGCACGCCGGCGCGGCATACAACTCGAGCAGTTTCCCGCCAACCGAGTCAAGCAATCCGTGACTGGCCGCGGCCACGCAAGCAAGGGACAGATGCAGCGGGCC
>JBBRTW010000317.1:0-8539 GCA_038244055.1 Tepidisphaerales bacterium
CCGCAGCGAGCAAGGGGCAAACACCCAGGCGATCTTGATGAGCATCTACCGCACGTTGAAACTGCGCGGATTGGACCCGACCAAAACCATCGCCCAAGCCTTGCGAACGCTGCTGCAAACCGGCACACTGCCGGCTCTACCAGGTGAAAACATTGCAGACGGGTGATGTGTTACAACCTCGCCAGGCCCCGGCGCCACCATGAATCCGAGTGTTCCGCGAGTCAGGAGGAGCCAGGAGGCCAAAATGCCCAAATGAGGCCGACCGATCGCTGAAGCACTGTCAACTGGTAGTGGATTGGATTTTGTGAAGTCTATTTGTTTATCTGCCGCGGCTCGTATTCCGGCGTCAGATTTTTGGCCGTGGTTGGCCCATGAACCGCGCTACGGCTCACGCCGCTGGCGGCGGTTATGCGAGGAGAGGCAGTTGCGAGTAGTTCCAAAGTTGGGAAAACTCCGCGTCGGGTCTTTCCAAGCCTTGAAAGCACCCGCTGACACGACACCTTGCCGATAAAGGAACAACGATGAAACGCACCATCACCCTCCTCACTGGCCTCTTGCTGGCTTTTCCAGGCATACTGAGCGCTACGGAAGGCAGTCGCTGGCGTGCGTCATTCGATTTTGACTGGCGCTTCTCCGGGGAGGACAAAGCCGGTGCAGAGCGATTGGACTTTGATGATGCAAAATGGCCGACGGTGGATTTGCCCCACGATTTTGCGATCTACGGTCCCTTCGAGCAGAACGTGCAGAACGGGAAATGGAATGGCTTTCGACCGCTGGGCGTAGGTTGGTATCGGAAATCGTTTCCCACTCCGGCTGGCCTTACGAGACATAGCATGAGGTTGGATTTTGAAGGCGTGTTTCGCGAAGCAAAGGTATGGGTGAATGGAACGCTGGTAGCGGAGAACACGAATGGCTACCGCGGCTTTGAGTGTGACCTCACTCCCTACTTGCGTCCTGCGGGCGAGACGAACGCGGTGGCGGTGCGCGCAGACAGCAGCAAGCCGGCGAGCAACACTTGGTATAGCGGCGGCGGGATTTATCGACATGTGTGCTTGCTGATGTCGGGTGACGTTCACATCGCGCGTCACGGGACTTTCGTCACCACGCCGCAGATTTCTGAAGACCAGGCTCAGGTGAAGGTGCGCACGGAAGTCACGAACGGCTTCACTGCGGATGAGTCGGTGACGCTGGTCAGCGAATTGCTGGATGCGGATTCAAAAATCGTGGGCACCGCGCAGACGACGGCGACAGTGAAAACGAAAGAGACGTTTGCCTTTCAGCAAGAGATCGTCCTGCGCTCGCCAAAACTTTGGAACCTGAAGACGCCAACGCTGTATCGCATTATCTCTCGTGTGCAGACGAACAACGGCGAAACCGACGTGCGTGAAACGTCCGTCGGTGTTCGCCAGATTCGCCTCACGCCGGACGGGCTGTTTCTGAACGGCAAGCGGGAGTTCGTGAAAGGATTCAACATTCATCACGACAACGGCTGTCTCGGCGTGGCCGCCTTTGACCGCGCGATCGAGCGGCGGCTGGAGGTCATGAAGGAGATCGGCTGCAACGGCGTGCGGCTCAGTCATTATCCGCACGCTCCAGCGCTGCTCGATTTATGCGACCGCATGGGCATTCTCGTTTTCGATGAGGCATTTTGCGACTGGGGCGATTTGAAGAATGGGGAGTTTGCACGGACATGGCGCAAGGATTTGGAGGAGTTCATCCGGCGCGATCGCAATCATCCGAGTGTCTTCATCTGGAGCATGGGCAATCAGGTCGCGGAAGCGGAACGCACGCCGGACTTCGGCTGCACGCAATACGACGCGATGGCCTCGCTCGCGCGCAGCCTCGATCCCACTCGGCCTTCCACGTCCGCGCTGCGCCCGATTCGCAAGGACGGCAAGGGCGGTGCCACCGCGAAATTTTCCGCGGACAACGAAACCGACCTCCACCAGATGGCGCTGCACATGGACGTGATGAGCGCAAACTACATGGAGCGCTGGTTCGCGAATGACCGGCGGAAGCATCCCGGGCTGACCTTCATCACGAGCGAATGCACCGCCGGCGACAGCGGACGCAGCCCGTGGCGCGACCTCGATCGCGAGCACGCAGTCGGCCTGTTTTACTGGGGTGGCATCAATTACATTGGTGAATCCTACGGCTGGCCGCTCAAGTGCTGGAATGGCGGTTTCGTGGATTGGTGCGGCTTTCGACGCCCGTCGAGCTGGGTGCTGGAAAGCCTCATCAGCGAGCGGCCGATGGTGCATCTCGTGGTGAATCGTCCCGAATCGAAATTCGTGAACTGGGACGGCGTCACCATCTCGTTGAGCGGACTCGTTTCGCACTGGAATCATCCTGTGGGCAGCAAGCAGGAAGTCGAAATCATCAGCAACGCGGAGGAAGTCGAACTGCTCCAGGATGGCCGTAGCCTCGGGATCAAAAAACGCGTGGGATCTCCGCAAGACGCATCACGCCATTTCTGGGGTGTGCAATGGCAGCCCGGCGTGCTCACGGCCATTGCGCGCAACCAAGGTCACGAAGTCGCACGCGACGAGATGCGGACTGCGGGCGTGCCGAAACGCCTGCGACTCACGCCCGACAAAGCCGCCCTGCGTGCCGATGGACAAGACCTCTCCCATATCATCGTGGAAGTCGTGGACGCCAACGGAGTCGTAGTCCCCGACGCGGCTCATCGCATTCACTTTGAAGTCACCGGAACAGGCATCAACGCGGGCGTGCAGAATAGTGACGTGCTAAGCAACGAACTCTTCCAAGCCACCGAGCGCAGCGCCTTTCAAGGCCGCGCCCTGCTGATTGTGCGCAGCAAGCGCCAGCCCGGTGAAATCAACGTGATGGCGAGTGCAGACGGACTGGACTCCTCAAGCATTGCCATCAGAACTGTTCGGCCATAAAATCCTCGAACCGCGGCACGAACATTACTGCAAATGAAATTTACCAGCATCCTCTTCGCCGTGTTGCTGCTCGCGCCGCTGGCCTCGCTGCACGCCGCTGAACCCGCTCCTTTCAACACTATCATCGGCACGCAAGCGATTGGTGGACGCTACCACTTCACGCACGACGCGCCGTTGCTGGAGAGTGCGCGGCGCATCGCGGAACTCGGCTCGGGCATCATGAAGTTCTCCATCTCGCCACAAGCATCTTTTGGCAAGACCCACGCGAATGTAGAGACCGCGAACCCAGGACTGAAGACGCTCACTGAGATCGCACGCGATGAACCCGCTCATCGCGCCGTGTTGGACATGCCGTTCACGCATTTCCTCATCTGGGCCTACCCCTTCACCACGCATGGTTCCGCTGGCACTTTTAAGCCGAGCGAGAGCGATGTGGAGTATCGCGAGATTTTTGATTTCACTCGTTACCTGCTCAAGACTTACGACGGCAGCGGCAAGAGTTTCTACCTCGGCCACTGGGAGGGTGACTGGCATTTGCGACCGCACGTTGACCCGAAGAAGCCCTTCCCCGATCACTATGCCGAGAACTTCATTGCCTGGCTGAACGTGCGCCAGCGAGCCATCGACGATGCGAAGCGCGACACACCGCATCATGGCGTGAACGTGTGGCACTACACCGAGGTAAACCTCGTCGAGCCATTCGTCAAAGGTGGCCAATGCCTGACCAACGACATCCTGCCGCTGGTGGACGTCGATTTCGTTAGCTACTCCTGTTACGACAGTCTCCAACGCGTGATCCGCGACGATCTTGTGGCTGCACTGAATCACATCGAGTCCAAGCTTCGAGTAAAGCCAGCCATCAGCGGCAAGCGAGTGTTCATTGGCGAGTATGGCTTTCCGGCGAGCCGATACACTCCAGAGGAGCAGAATAAGAAAAGTATCGAGACCATGATCGTCGGCCTCGAATGGGGCTGCCCCTTCGTGCTCTACTGGGAACTCTACGACAACGAAGGCTCACCTGAGAAGCCCGTCGGCTTCTGGCTCATCAACCAAAAGAACGAGAAGCAACCGGTGTGGCTAACGCATCAGCGCTTTTACCAATGGGCACGAGAGCGCGTGAAGGAAGTGACGAGCAACACGGACAAAGAAAAAGGGACGGGAGCTTTATTTCTCCTTCGGCTCGATTATTGCTGAGCCATTTCGGGCGCCGGCGTTATTCTTGCCGGCATGAGGACGCACAAATACGCAGGATTCGCGGGAGTTTTGCTGCTGGGTGTGCTGGTCGGGGCGGCCGCCGGGGGGCAGGTCGCGGAGATCGCCGCATTTCCAGCGGACGCCGCGACCGCGAAAGCGGATCACGTCGTCTACTCCCTGCAATTCTCGGCGGACAGTTCGCGCCTGCTCGTTCTGGGCGGCGCGGGTAAGACGGCATCGAGCCCGAACCCGTCGATGACGCCGGGAGCGATCTGGGATCTGGGCAGGAAACAGCTCGTGGCCTTCTGGCCGAACGCGGGGCTGGCGGCGGGAAATGGCGCACAGGAAGTGGCGGGCAATCATGCAGTCAGCGGGTGGTCGGTCAGTGGGCCGTCGATCTGGGACAGCGCGGCGGGCAAGGCGATCAAGCCCGGGCCGCTCGACGGATTGTTCAAGGTCTATTGCACCGCGCAGGCGATATCGGCCGACGGCGCTTTGCTGGCAGTCGCGTGGGACCAGGCGGTGGGCAAAAGCAGCGGCACGAAGATGCAATTTCGACTCGGTTCGATCGGCGTATGGGATGTGAAGGCGCGGAAATGCCCGCGCCACAAAATAGCGGCCGCCATAGCGACAAAATGCGGCGCGGGATGTATTAATGGGCGGGTCGGGCACTTTGGGACGAGGTAATGGCGATGCGATTTTTCAAGATGCTGGCGATGATCGGGATCGGCGCGGGAATTCTGGGCGCGGGCGCTGCGCGCGGGGATGAGGCCGAGAACTACCGCAAGATGATGGATCAGCAGCGGAAGATGATGGAGAAATCGATTCTTTCGCGGCCGGAGTACAAGCCGGGGGCGACGGTGCGGATGGAAGAGATCATCGGGCTGTCGATGACCGATGGGCATCTGGTGATCAAATGTCCGCTGATCGAGGGCGGGGCGGTCAAGACGAACAAGGGGCAGATGCGGGTGAAGGTGGAGGGGCTGGAGGGGTGGTCGACGATTATCGCGCAGGTGATCGGGCGGGGGGCGATGCAGTGGTACGTTTCGTTCAATCACATGAGTTACCCCGATCTGGAGGGGCAGCAGAACCTGGTGGTGAGCGTGCAGCCGGGGTTGCTGCAGGTGGCGAAGAATTACAATTCGATGCACAAGAACTTCAATGTCAATTTGCAGCAGATCAACGGCCGGCCGGAGTTCGGGCAGGAGGATGGGGTGACGCTGAGCGTTTATCAGGGCGATAACCAGGGGCGCGCGCCGGTGAGCGTGACGGTTTCGGAGAAGGATTTCGCGACGCTGCGGCGGAAGCATCCCAAGGAAGTGGATCAGTACCTGCGGCCGCTGTTGAAGGAGTTGCAGTTGGAGGGTTTGTTCGCGGTGGAGCATGCGGTGGCGTGGCAGGTTTTCTCGGCCGAGTGGAAGCGCGATGCCGCGCTGGCGGAGCGCGTAAAGGGGCTGGTGCCGGGGCTGGATTCGGACAAATACGCCGAGCGCGAGAAGTCGATGGATGGGCTGCGGAAGCTGGGCGCGGAGGGCGCGCTGACGCTGTATCACATGGGCCGCGAAGGATTGAGCCTGGAGGCCAGGGTGCGCGTGGATGCGGTGATCGCGGGGCATTCGTTTTTGTCGAAGGATCAGGCCGGGCGGATGGGGAGGGATGTGGATTTCCTGCTGGATTGTTTGTACAGCGAGGAGGTGGAGGTGAGGACGGTGGCGGGGACGTACCTGACGAAACTGGCGGGGAAGGAGATCGATTTCGACGCCAGCGCCGCGCGGGAGGCGCGGGTGGGGAAGATCGAGGCGCTGCGGAAGCTGCTGACGGTGAAGCCGAAGGCGGCGACGAAACCGACCACCAGGGCGGCGACACAGGCGGCGATCATTATCAAGACGGAGGGGGAGGCGAAGCAGTTTCCACGGTTGAGCGATAAGGTTAAGAGATGATTCTGTGGAATTGAATTAAACGCGAAGGGCGCGATGGGGCGAACGGGGCGCGAAGGAGGAGGTGGATACGGTGATGGCCAGTCCATCGCGGATGTTGCGCAAATGATCTTTTTTGAGTTGCGTAATCGGCGGCGTCGATCCGGTTTCATTGATACAATGGGTCTGTGAATACGGATGGCGCGAAGGATGGCGTGGTGGTGGAGGGCGCGGGGGAGTTGCCGGCATTAGGCGGGGTGAAGATGCTGGAGTATGCGCCGGGGTGGGGGCGGCGGAGGGTATTGCGATGGGTGGTAATGGTGATGATCGCGGGGTCGGCGGGCGTATCTGGCTTGGCCGGGATTGCTGGCGCGGGTGAAATTTCGGCAGGCGCGGCAGCAATGCATGGAATTCAGCGAGCCGGGGGACCGGATTGTGTTTTCGACGTTTCCGGAGGATG
This sequence comes from Tepidisphaerales bacterium, assembly GCA_038244055.1. Classification (GTDB taxonomy): domain Bacteria; phylum Planctomycetota; class Phycisphaerae; order Tepidisphaerales; family Tepidisphaeraceae; genus DASPKW01. The sequence goes on from JBBRTW010000317.1 coordinate 6,477, forward strand.
TGGAGAGGTTGAAGGGGGATGCGGCATACCGCGCGTATCCAGCCGGGCATGGTTCCCTCGACTCGCCGACAGCCATTCTGCGGAAGTTGCCGCATTTTTATGGAGATTTTTCGGGATCTGAGGCGAACATCAATCCAGATGCGATCTGTTTTCTGCACGAGCGAGTGACCAAGAGTTCCGAACGATTTGTTGTTGAGGCTCTCATTGGTCGGACGTCGCAGCATTTTGCCGCATACTCGTTGGCGAGTTCCTCCCCATCCGAGTTGCGCCCTCATTTTTCAGAGGTCATAGGGACTGGAGAGTGGACCATTCTTGAAACTGGTAATCCCTCGCGTCCGTCTCGGCTGGCGTATTTCCGCGTGTGGGCAGGACAGGCCGATCCGGTGGATCAGTCGCATTTCACGATCAAGATTCAAAACGAAGGCGACGCGCCTGTGACGAAGGAGTTTTATGTATATGACGGCGGCTCTGTTTCGTACTGGCGACAGGGAACTCAACCCCCGCAGACATCGGGCATTTTCGACATACGGGCGACGACGCGGCCATGACGCGTGGCGGGAGCGTATTGTCGCGCGCGGTTGTCCATTAGGATGAGGCTTCGGTATGGGCCGCGACTCAAGCATCGTTATGATCAATGCTACCGCGCTCCGAAGACCCTCACCCCCGCCCTCTCCCGGGTACTGGAGAGGGAGTAAGAACTTAGCCAGCGCTTAATAAGTAATGACCCCCGGCATCCACCTTTTCCACACGCCCATCGGCCCGACGAGTTTTTCGTTGGTGCGGGAGTGCATGGAATCGCTGCGGCAGGAAGGGCGCGGGCGGGTTGCGGTTTGTCATGGGGGGACGCTGGATCCGTTCGCGAGCGGGCTGCTGCTGATGCTGGTCGAGCCGGCGACGAAGTTGTTCGATTATCTGCACGATATTCCCAAGGTGTATGAAGCGACGATTCGCTGGGGGATCGAGACCGACAATGGGGATTTGCTGGGGAAGACTATTTTTGAATCAGATGCTGCGGGGCTGACGGAGGCGCGGCTGGAGGAGGCGCTGGGGGATTTCATCGGCTGGCGCGAGCAGGTTCCGCCGGCCACCAGCGCCAGGCGCATCGATGGCGAGCGGGCGTATCTCAAGGCACATCGGGGGGAGGCGGTGGAGATGCCGGCCGGGCGCGCGTATCTGCACGAGGCGCGGTGGATCGGGCATGACTTGCCGCTGCGGAGCCGGCTGCGGGTGGTGGTGCGCGGGGGGTATTATGTGCGGGCGCTGGCGCGGGATCTGGGGCGGAGGATGGGGTGCGGGGGGCATTTGACGGAGCTCTGGCGGGCGGCGATTGGGCCGTGGGCTGATCCGGGGGAGGGAAGGGGCGCGGAGGTGCATGGGCGCGAGATCATGCCGTGGCTGGGGCGGCGGGAGTTAACGGATGAGGAGGTGGGGAAGTTGCGGGGGGGCGAAGCGATTGCGGGCGGAGGATTGCTGGAGGGGGATTGGAAATTGCCGGAGGGGTTTCCGGAGGGTGGGGCATTCGTGCGGGGGTTTCATCGGGGGAAGATGGTGTTTCTGCTGAGGATGGGGGAGGGGCTGGGGGTGGAGAGGGAGATGCGCAGGGGGGTGTAGGGAATTTGGGTGCCATGCTTAGACCCGCCGCAAGTTAAGTCGATGCGCGCTGATTGCGTCATCGGCGGGGATAAGCATGTTCGTGTGTTCAGTGCGGTTCGCGCGAACATGCTTATCCCCGCCGATCATGCTGTATGCGCGAATGAATTTTATTCGCGGCGGGTCTACGCATGGCACCCGGCGCACCCATGAGATCAATCCCGCCGCAACTGGTGCATGCCGGGGACTTTTTCGGTTTCGTAGAAGGGCTTGGGATCATCCACCGTATACGAAGGCGGGAACTGGTCGCCATGATACGGGACCGTCGTGAGGGGGGGCGTGATGAGGGCGAGGATGGGGGTGGCGATGATCTGCGGGATGGCGAGGACCGTCGTGTAGATATCGATGGCGGTGACATCATCGGGGGCCGAGCTGCGCGGGGGCGGGGGGAGGATGCGATAGGTCGGGCCGGC
>JBBRTW010000318.1:0-8515 GCA_038244055.1 Tepidisphaerales bacterium
CCTCAAACTCAACAGCGCCCGCTGGACACCCGAGCATGCGGAGAACATTACGGCACTGCGGTGCCTCGACTACAGCGGACTTTGGGCCGAATTCTGGAGCCAACGGGCGGCATAAGTGCCGAAAACGGGAGTTACACGCTGTGTGTTGTCCGTTGTCCGTTGTCCGTTGTCCGTTGTTCATTGCAGATGATGCGAAAGAGCCGGTCGCCGGATATTTGACTTTCGCAAATCTTAGGGGCCGGCGAATTCACTGCCCACTGCCCACTGCCCACTGCCCACTGCCCACTGCCCACTGCCTACAGCCCACTGCCCACTGCCCACTGCCCACTGCCCACTGCCCACTGCCCACTGCCTACAGCCCACTGCCCACTGCCTACAGCCCACTGCCTACTGCCTACTGCCTACAGCCTACTTCTGCCGGCTCATGATCAGCAGCGTCGCCGTCAGTGTCTGCAAAGTCACAGCCAGCAGCAGATGCGTCTGCAGCAGATCGTGATTGGCACGGTTCAGGTAGGCCAGAAACAGAATCGCCAGCACGATGACCTGCACGACTCCGGCCATCAGCTTCGATACCGAAAAATCCCCCTCGTGCTGATCGTTGCTGCGGCGCACTTCCAGAAAAATCTGCTCCAGCAGGTTCTCCATCCGCTCAAATCCCGTCGGCGGCGGCTCGGCGGGCTTCATCTCATCTTCACGCGCCGCCGGCTTGCGCGGCGCGGGTGCGGGCCCGGCGGCCGGACGGACCTGGAAGACAGGCTCAGCGACCGATGGCGACGGCGTCGAATTGGAAGCGGATGAACCCCCGGCCATCGAACCTCCGGCCGCCGAACCTGCGAACGATGTTGAACTGCCCGATGAAGCGCCCCCCGCACGCGCCGGCGCGGCCCCGGGCGCTGTCGGCGGAACATATTTTGATCCGATCGCCACCTTGGGCACGCGCTTGGGCTGCTCGGCGGATGGCTTCGCCGCGACTGTGCCAACCCCCGCCGCCGGTGCGAATTGCGGCGCGACCGATCCGGATGATGCCCGCGCAACATTTTGCGTGTTCGATGACGCGGATCTATTTGTGGCCATCGGAGCCGTTTCCCGAATCGGCGCGGGCGTCAGCGTCGGCGCGGGCGTCACCGTCGGCGCGGCCGCCGCTGGACTGGCCGGCGCACTCGCATCAAACATCGCGAGGCTCGCACCCGCCTTCACAGCAGCCGTCGGCGGCGGAACCGACTCCGTCGCATCCTCGGTCAATACTTTCGTCGCAGTCGCCGATTCCGCGCCCGCCCCCGTTTCTTTCAAATCACCCCGATCATCATGTTCGCCGGGCGCATCCACGGCCTTTTCCATTGCTTTCGCATCACTTGCCGACGATGGTCCAGCCACCGCATGACCCGCCGCCGATTGTCCGACCGCCGCGTTTTCCGCCGCCGCCCCTTCCACCGCCGCCTCCGGATTCTCCCGATGCTCCTCGATATATTCCATCGCCTCCACCAGTGTGCTCACCACGAAATCCGGCTCGATGGCCGACTCTTTCTCCGCCGCCGGCGATTTCTTCAACGAAGGATCGCGAAAAAGCACCGCCCGACACCCGGCCGATTTCCCCGCCTCGATATCCCTGGCCGCATCGCCAACCACCCAACTCCGCTCCAGATCCAGCGCCATCGCCTTGGCGGCCGAGTGGATCATTCCTGGCCGCGGCTTGCGGCGATCCGATTCGCGCGCGTACACATCGATGGTCCCCTCGGGATGGAAAGGGCAATACTCGTGGCGGTCGATAATGGCCGAAGCGTCCTCAGCCTTGAGCAGTTCATCCATGCGTTGATTGACCGCCTCGACATCCTCCTCCGAAAACATCCCCCGCGCCACCCCCGACTGATTCGAGAACACGACCACCGCATACCCCAGCCGCCGCGCCCGCGCCACCGCCTGCGCCGCCCCCGAGATCAGCACCACCCGCGCGGGATCGCCCAGGTAACCATCGCTGACGATCAGCGTATTGTCGCGGTCGAAGAAAACGGCCGGTCGTTTCATGTTGGGGGAATTATTGGGCAAGGGCGCGGCAGGTCAAGGAGCGATGCGTGAAACATCCAGGCATGAAAACACCAGCAACCCGCAATCCCCTGTGGCCAGAGGGGATGTTGAACCCCACATGCGTGGTGCAGTTCACGAACCGGCTCCGCTGCCGCATGAATCGTTCATGTGCAAAAAGTCGCCGAAAAATCCGCTTTTTACCGGGCGGATTCGCAAGGCGCGCGTTAGAGTGAACGCGCACTTTCAACTCGTCCATCGATCGGCTCACGTCCGCGTCCGAAGGATTCCCTTTCGGAGCCAGTCATACCCACGGAGGCCCGATATGGATCTGCAATCCTATCTCGATCGGTTCAACGTCCGCTACCAGCTCACCGAGCACCCGACCGTCTTCACCTCCCAGATGCTGGCCGAGGTGGAGCATGTCCCTGGGCGGCAGGTGGCCAAGCCCGTGCTCATCGAGGCCGATGGGCAGCTTCTGATGTGCGCGCTGCCCGCCGCCGGCCGGATCGATCTCGACGCCCTGCGCGAAGAGCTCGAGGCCGAGGATGTGCGCGTGGTCTCCGAAGAGGAGATGCGACAGGTCTTCAGCGGCTGCGAGCTCGGCGCGGAGCCGCCCATCGGCGCGCTCTTCGGCCTGCCCACGCTGGCGGATGAGTCGCTGCTGACCCAGCGCAAGCTCACCTTCCAGGCCGGCACGCACAACGAGGCCGTCACCATGTCCACCGATGATTACTGCCGACTCGCCCAGCCGGGCGTGGGGCGGTTCGTTGCGCATGCATGATGGCAATCGGCATGAAAAGCGGCCCGTCGCAAGCCGACATATGTCTGAACGGCCGAAGCCGCGCCGAAGCCGGCCCGTGTAAAATATGCGCGGTCGCGCTATGATCAATCCCAGGCCGCCCACCGTCCTCTGGCCAACCTCAAGGAGACTAAAGAAGGCGATGCCACACTGCGCGACCGCGCCATGGTCCTCTGTGGTAGAATGAAAGTATGGCCGAAAAAGGCCCGTTTCCCGGAATGGACCCGTGGCTTGAGCGCAACTGGCGCGACGTACACGCATCGCTGATTTTCGGGGCCAAGGAATTGTTGAATCGGGTTATGCCAACTGACTTGGTGGCGCGTTCGGACGATCGAATTTACGTTGATGCTGAAGGCGATCGCGTCATCGAACATCTCATTAAGATCATCCCAGCCGATGAAAATGGCATGATCACTGTCATCGACTTTTTAAGCCCCGCAAGCAAGCGCCTGGGAAGTGATGGCCGCGAGACGTATCTTCACAATCGTCGCAAGTTTCTCGACGAAGGTTGCAATCACATTGAAATCGACCTGATCCGCGCAGGCGACTGGATTGGCCTTCTTTGGCCTCATAGTGTTCCCAAGAACGTCCGCACCATGTACCGCGGTGTGATCCGACGCGCATGTCGCCGGGAAGAGATCGAGTTCCATCCGATCTTTCTTCGTGGCCGGCTGCCTTTGCTTTTCATTCCCCTTCGCGTCGGCGACTCAGATATCAGGCTGGACCTCCAATCCCTATTCGAATTCGCTTTCGATTCCGGCCGCTACACGTCAACCAACTACTCCGCCCCCCCTCGATCCCCCACTCGCACCTGCCGATGCCGCCTGGGCCGATGACCTCCTCAAAAATGCCGGCCGCCGTTAGCCCATCCACTACTTCGGCAACCCCTCCAACCCCCGCCGCAGCGCCTCGGCCTCTTTCCCATCTCCCTTCGCCTTCGCCTCAATCGCCGCCATCGTCATCGCGCCCTCCATCTTCCGCACCCGCCCCCGCACGATCTCCACCTCTGCCTGGTTGATCAGCGTGCCGGTGGTCCCCGAGGCCATCAGGTTCGTCACATCCTGTCGATGCGGCAGGCCCATCGCGTGGCCCAGTTCGTGCGAAGTGACGCGCGGGAGCGGCTCATCGATCCCGCCCTTCACCGGCCGAAGTTTGGCCGTCTCCTTGACGATGCACATCCCCTGCCCCAGGAAAACGCCATTCACGCTGAACTGATGCAGGTAATACACATGCAGCCCCGGCAGCGCCCGCGAATCGGCCGGCGTGATCATCCGGTAAATGCCCAGCGACGGCTCCTTCTGCTGCGCCAGTTTTTCTCCGAACGCTTTTGCATCCACCGCCTTCTCGCGCAGGATCGGCTGAAGTAAAAAATGGACGCCCGCCTTGTGCCAAACGCCATTGACCTTCCCCACCACCCGCTTCACATCCTCCTCCGCCAGCTTGCAATCCAGATCCTCCCGATCGGCGCAGCTCAAAATATGCACATGCAGCGGCACCACGAGAAAATCGGCGCGGGGAGGATCGGTGACTACATCGGGCGACGACTCAGCGCGAACATCGATGCCGGCCATCGTGCAAAAAAACACCGCCAAGCCAATGGACCATTTCAAATGCAACATGTTCGTCAATACCAGCCCAAAGGCGGGTGGTTGCAGCGCCGCCATCACCACAGCCTTCGATTGATGCGAAAATCCGATTGCTAGAATTTTTAACTTTTGCCATTTAACATTGCTCTGCTGAAATCCTTGGAATTTTTGAATTGAATTTCGTTCGCAAGCCCCAGACACGGGCAGGATGCCCGTGCTACGTGGGAGGATTTCAGCATAGCAATTCAACATCCCTCAGAACTTCCACTCCCCCAGCCCCTCCACCGATTTCCGCGCCACCTCGCTCGTCGGGATTCCCCACGCCTGGAAAAACGGCCCTAGATTCTTCCCGGTCGCCTTCGACATCCGCACCATCCACTGATCGTGCTTCTCCATTTCCCCTTTCGGATGCTGGTCGGCCGACAGGGCCCGGTACTCCGCGAAGACCTTCTTATACGGCTCCCACCCGAATTCATTGCGCATCTGCGCGTACATCGCCAGCGCCAGGAACGGGTCCGCCTTCCACGTCTCGAAATTCGGCGCGGCCAGGTATTTCTTGATCTTGGCCGAGTCCTTCAGCGCGCGGCTGGTCGATTCCTCCTTGGTGTGCCCGCAGACCGTTTCCAGCACGTACATCGAGAAGAGATTCACCGTCACCTCGGTCGTGCCGTCGAATGTCCAATCCCCCGATTGATGATTGTGCCCGAGCTCGTGATAGAAGCCCCAGCTCGAATTCAGCGAGAGCAGCTTCGGCATATCCACGAAGGCATCGGTCACATCCAGCCCCGTCATGATCGGGTAGCCCGAGTGCATATACCCGGCCGAGATATCCGCATCGCTGACCATCCGCTCCGGGCTCTTCCGCTCCAGCGGCCAGCCCGCCAGCGTCGCATCGGCATCCAGCACTTTGTTCCAATGCTGAAGGATCGGCGTGGGGTCATCGAGCTTGCGAATGGCATCCGAGCGCAGGGTGATGATCAGTTTATCCGTCCCCACCTCCGCCCACGGCGCGGGCCGGCCGCGAATGCGATTGCGCCACTCTTCCACCGATGTCTTGCCGAGGATGAACAGCGGCGCTTCCACCGCGTTTGAAATCTTCACATCAATCGTCCCCAAATCGCAGTTGCCCGGCACTTCGATGTAGATCATCCCGCCAAATGCATTGGCCGCCGCCGTCGCCGTCTTCTCGATCGCAAATGCCCGCGAAATCTCCGGCGGGCGGTGCCAGGCCGCCAGGTGATAAGTCTTATCCGTATGCGCCCCGATCCGCACCCGCAGCTTCTTCCCCGCCGCCGCCTCGGGAACGCTCACGCCAATCGCCTGCCCCGGCGCGGCGTACAGCCCCGTGCTATGCCAGCGCGGGGTACGCGTATCGATCGCGATCGTCTTCTCGACGCGCGGCGCATCGGCCGGCACCGCCCCGGGGAAATTCGCCGCCGCCGGGCTCGCGGTGATCTTGTCCGGAGCCAACCCCGCCATGTTGCGAATCCCCATCACCAGCGCCACCCGCGCCAGACCATCCGCCTGCTTGAGCGGCTTGGCCAATGTCGGCATCGCCAGCCCCGGCGCGGCCGTCAGCTCGTGCAATTTCTTCATCGGTGCCGCCGTCGCCGGCAGATCGCCACTGGCCGCCAGCACAGTCGCCGTCGCCTGCGCCAGATCATCGGCCGCCACGTTCTTCCCCGCCGCCGCGCCAGCGCCTTTGCCCGCCGAAGCCCCCAGTAAATCCACCGCCTTGCCCACATGCAGCATCGCCGGAACCGGTTTGGTGATCGTGATCTCCTTCGTCGCCGTATCCGCGCCGGACAGGCCCGTCGCGAACAATAGCCCCATCCCGATCAGCATCCGGTTGGGCGGAAAATCCTCGGCGATCGCCTTCCCATCGTGATTCATATTCCAGCCCCACCCCGTCGCCGCCAGAACCGCCACCCCGCCCCCTTCGACGAATTTCCGCAGCGCCGCCGCCTCCGTATCATTGGCCGGTGAATTGGAAGGCAGGAGAATCGCATCGAGCTTTCCAACCTGCAGCGCATCGATCCATTTGTTCAGCGAAATGTCCTCCGCCTCGATCCCCTTCTCCTTCAGCGCTGCGACGATCCCGCGCATTCCCACAGCACCCGCCCGCGGCTTCTCCTTCCCGCACAGCTTCACCGCATTGACCAGCAGCGCCAGCGTATCACCCTCCTTCAGCGCGGCCGGCTTGAGGTATCCATCGTGCCCAAACGCCAGCACATGCCCCTTGCCGACCTTGGCCGCCCCCACCACCGCCACCCGCAACGCCTGCTTCTTCTTCCCCCCACCCCCGGCCGGTCCATCCACCACCCCATACGCCTGCTCCCCAAACACACACACCGTCCCCGGCACACCCGGCGCAGCCACCGCATTCACACCCTTCAGCAGCGCATCGATCTCCCCCGCCGGCGCCTCGGCCGACAGCGCCCGCTCGACGCCAAGGCTCGTCATCACCAACGCCGCCACCGCCAGCCATCCAAACGACATCACCCGCGCCGCTGTCTTTTTCGAAGTCGATTCCATAAGCCGGCCATCCTACCCTCGACCTCTGCTCCCCTGCAAAATATCACGGCAATCAGGCCTAACGGATTTTCCCGGTTATCTTATCCCACTTCTTTTCACGGGCTAGGCAGACGCGGATGGTGGGCGGGTACGTCCTTCATCATTCATCATTCATCATTCATCCTTCATCATTCATCATTCATCATTTCTCCCTCCCCCTACCGACTACGATCTACTCTCAACATTGACATGCCGATCCCGCGCGGCACGATGTCTCCCATGCGTCTCCCCGAAGAACTCCTCCCTCATCCCGCGGGGCTCAAGCTCCTGGGCATTTCCTGCGATTCCACGGGCCTGGTGCGCGATGGCTTCGACGCCGGGTGGGGCGGCACCGCCTACCCGCCTCCCGGCTACCTCCCCTGGCGGGCGCTGGAGGTCGGCAATGGCGACACCTACGGTTTCTACTGGCCCATCGGGCGCGAAGACGGCCGGCCGATCATCTGCACGCTGACCCACGATGACTGGGCGATCCTGCCGGTGGCCTCGGACCTGCCCGCCTGCATTCGCCTGCATCTGCTGACCGGCCTGGGCGATCGCGAGGAGCTGCTGGCCCTGGCCGATGCGTTTGCTGTGACCATCGCGGATGTCGTCGATGGCCGCGCTGACCACCGCGCTGACCACCCCGCTGACCGCAGCGCGGGATCGTCCGAAGTGGAGGATGAGGATGCCGAAGAGGAAGAGGATCAGATCGAATTCTGGGGGGCGTGGACCGCCGATGATCTGCTGGCGATCGATCCGGGCTCGCCCCATGCCCGCCTGATGGCAGCGCGGAATGCCATCGCCGACCGCCGGCTGCCCACGGCCGAAGAGCATCTGGGCGTCGCCCTGGCCGGCCTGCCCGAATACGCCGAGGCGTGGAGCCTGCTCGCCCTGGTCTATCGTCAGAAACCGGACCACGGCAAATCCGTCGGCGCGATGATGCGCGCTCTCACCTCCCCGCACTGCTTCGGCGCATCGGACCGCCACCGCCTGGCCGGGTGGATGCAGCGGATGAAAGACTCCACCTACGCGGGGCAGGATCCGATGTGGGCCCGGCGCGCGGAGCTGATGGAGGACCCGGGGCTGGCGGTATGGGAGGAGCTCATCGACGCGTATCACGAAGCGCGCCTGGGCGAACGCGCGGTGGGCCTGCGCATCGCAACCGGTGAACTCATGAGCCGCGAGACGGTTTCAGCGCAGGAGCGGGCGGGGTGGAGCGAGGCCATTTACCGGGAGAAACTCAAGACGGATTTGAAGCGGGCGGGGTTGCGGGAGAGGTTGGTGGGGGTGTGAACGAATTGTGGTGCGGGCTTTCAGCCTGCCGCGCATCAGGGTCATTCTGAAGGAGCTTAAGGCGACTGAAGAATCCAGCCTCAACTTCGCGGCCCGTTCAACATTGCGAATAGTCCTCAACGGATTATGAAGATCCTTCAGTCGCCTGAAGCTCCTTCAGGATGACACTACCTCCGTCAAGAATTCCTTTGCCACCCATTTCCCCGCCCGTTATCCTCCCCTCCATGAGCTCTTACCCTCCACCTCCTCCGCCCATCCCGCC
>JBBRTW010000319.1:0-8471 GCA_038244055.1 Tepidisphaerales bacterium
CCATCCATTCGCTGCCGCGCCCGCTGCTTCCACCGCCATCGGAGGATCCCAGCAGATCGTCCAGAGGCAGTTGCCGGCCTGACTTTCGGCCGCGCCGGAAATTCAGCGACAGGTTGGAAACAATTCGCATCAACCAGCCGCCGAACGCTTCGGGCTTCTGAAGCATTCCAAGACTTGTGAATGCTTTCAGAAACGCATCCTGCGTGACTTCCAGAGCATCCTGCGTGTTTCCCAGCAGACGATATGAAACGGCGACCGCCTGCCGCTGATAGCGAACGATCAGATCATCAAACGCTTTGCGGTTGCCGCCGCTGGCGTCGAGGACCAGTTGGGCATCCGTCGGCGAGACAGGTTCACTCACTCGAGATGGCTGCATCGCCTTCGGGTCCATAATTCAAGACACGCCTTGAGGACGGTGGTTAGCAAGGATCGATCCAGATTGTAACATTCGGCCGCAAAAGGGGTAAGGCGAAATACATTCGACGTTTCCGCCGGATCGGCACCGCCCGCCATTCGCGAATATCGCCATTATCGAACCTTCGACAACAAGCTCCTGCAATATTCCGCCACCGAATGGGTAATCTCCTCCGGCCGCGCCGGCAGCATCTGAGTCATCCGTTTCACAATCGCCGAGCCCACGATCGCCCCATCGGCCACCCCGGCGAGTTGAACCAGATGCTCAGGTTTGGAAATACCGAATCCAACGCAGATCGGCCGATCGGTCATCCCGCGAATCTGCCGCAGATTTTCCTGTAAATCCTCCGGCAGACGGTCCCGCTCGCCGGTGATGCCGGAGACGGATAGATAGTACACAAAGCCGGTGCAGAGGGAGGCGATTTCCTTGCGGCGCTTGTCGGAGGTCGTCGGGGCGATGAGCAGCGTATTGGCAAGCCCCGCGGCCGCGACCTTCCCGCAAACCGCCTGCGCCTCCGGCGGCGGCAGATCGGGCAGAATCACACCATCGAACCCCGCAGCTTTCGCATCGGCCAGAAATCGCTCCAGGCCGTAGCGGAATACGATGCTGCAACTCACCATCGCGACCAGTGGGATGGAAACTTTCGAGCGCGTCTCGGCGATAGCCGCGAAGATCTCAGAAATCTTCAAACCCTTCGCCAGGGCCACGGTGAACGCGGCCTGAATCGTCGGCCCATCAGCGATCGGATCGGAAAAGGGAATCCCGATCTCGATCAAACTCGCCCCCGCCTCTTCCAGCGCCGGCAGCAGCGCCTTGGTGGTCTCCAGATCCGGATACCCGGCCGGTATGAACGGAATCAGCGCAAGATGTTTCTTCGAACGCAGCGCGGCAAAGGTGTCAGAAATACTGGGCATGAAGCTGGCGATGATACGGGAAAACCAACATTTGTCATGCTCCCCAGGGTCGGGAGCCGGCTACCAGACCGCGCCACAAAGTTTGAAATCATTCCCCGGCTCCCGACCCTTTCTCGTCGACAACCCTACGGCGTTTTCGCCGGCTTAAACGTCGCACGAATCTGCTTGCGCATCTGGTCGACCGCCTCCAACTTCAACTTCACCAGATGCAACTGCTCTTTCCCATTCGCATCCGCGACCTGAATCAGAAACGTCTCCTTGTCCACAACCCGCTGCGAGCGCACATGCTCGATATTCAGATTCCCCAGGGGCTGGCCAGTTTCGGTATCGAGCAAAACGGAGCCGTAAACCAGCAGCGTCGTCGGGTCGAGCCAATCCAGCGTCCGCCCATCCGGCGCGACTTGTTTGCCCGCATCCAGCGCCACCGGCACCGTGGCATACTGATGTTCCCGCAGCGGCTTGCCGCCCGTGGCCGTGTTGTGAATCGTCAGCAATCCCCGGCCGTCATTTTCGAAAAATGTTGCGATCTGCCGGCTATCCGGTGAGAAGGCGATGCCGCTGGGCTTGACCCACGTCGTCAGTGGAATCGTGCAGCGCACATTCCGCCGCTTCTTCACCACGGTCAGGTCGAATAGATCAATCCCGCCGTGTTTGTCGATGACCGTTGCAACCACGAGTTGCCGCCCATCGGGTTGGATGGAGGGGCTCCCTGATGTTGTCTCGTAGGGATCGGTCTCCGCATAGGCGATTCGTCGTGGCTGGGGATCTTTGGTGCTGAGGACCTCAAAATCGGGATTGCTCTCTTTGTTGGTCCAATGGATCACCAGGCTGTTGGCCGCGGCGAACCCCTGCACCTGCGCCGTGCCGAGGTCGGCGTTGAGTGCGACAGTCTGAACATCCTTGTCGGCCGAGAACGAATAGATAAACGCCTGCAATTTTGGCCAAAGCGAAAGCCGCGCGATCAGATCGCCATTGGTGGAAAGCCCATAATGCGGCACGATATCCTTCTCATGGCGGAAGGTCGTCGCTCCTTTTTTCGCCACCGGATTCAACGACCACAATTCCACCTGATCCGAATCGCCCGTGGTCTTCACCACCGCGACCAGCGACCCGGCGGCCGCGGGCAAGACCAGCGAATTGACCGGCCCGATTTCATTGAGCGGCGTGATTTTCTCCACTAGCGCGGATGTAACTGGAAGCGGGGCGGCCGGGGTATCGATCTTGGGCGTGGCCGGGGGATTGGTATCGGTTGACGCGACCGGCGGCGTGGGCGGCTTGACGGGCGGATCGACGTGTGGCGGATCGACCGGAGTAGGCGTGGGAGTCGGTGTGGGTGTGGGAGTCAATGTGGGCGTCGGTGTCGGCACGACCGCAGTCTGCGTGGCGGCCGGCGGAAACGTGAAGATCGAGGGCGTCGTGGCGGGTGTTGGCGGAGTGACGACACCGGGGTTGCTGTCGACGGCATTGTCTGGAATTGTCGTGGGCACGGTCATCGCCACAATCTTCTTCGGCCGATGCGTGGGGTCCACGACCGGTACATCATCCCACGAAAAGGTCGGCCCCATCGGGCTGGCGATCAGCACATTCGCGCCCGAGGACCGCGCCGAGGCCGCGAGGATCAGGTTCACCCCCATCATGAAGGCATACGAAGTGACGATCGACAGCACCAGCGCGCTCGATGTCGATCCCATCGCTCGCGACATATCTTGCGGCTGCAGCCGAAAGAGGAACCAGACCGCCCCGCATGCAATCCCCGCTCCCAGGATCGTTCCAAAAATCAGCATCCCCAGGCTCTCCCCCGCCAGCCAGAGAATCAAAGCGATCGCAAACGGCAGCGAGAACGCGCCCAGCGCCCGACCGACGGCCGAAGGCGGCAGCGCAAACCGGCAGCGCAGCGCCGCCGAGCGGATCGCGAAGTACCCGAACGGAAACGCCACGCCAAAGAAAAGCGTCAGATAAATCCCCAGCCGCAAATACCCTGGCCAGGAAACCGAAGCTCGATTGGAACTGATCGCCATCAGGCTCAGCCAGCCGAGCCCGATGATCACCAGCGCCATCGGCAGGAACTGGTCCAGCAGGGATGCCCCCGGAAAATCGAACGGCACGCTCGGCCGCAGGGATAAGATCGGGGCGCGCTCCTCGGTAATTCCAATCTCATCCACATCCGCCTTTCGAGCCAGCCGGGTCGCGATGCCATGGCGCGGATCGCCCAGTTTGGCGGGCTCTTCCTCACCTTCGGCCGGCGGGGCTTTGAGCTTGCCGGCACCGCTGCCGATGGCCCGGATCACGCTGGCGGCCGACGGCTCGGGCTGCGGCTCCTGCGCGGGGCGGGCGGGCATCATTTCAGAATTCGCGCGGGCGCCCGAAGGCATCATGCCGTCCGATGCATCATCCGAGGAAGGCGCATCGGCCGGGATCTGAAAAATCTGCCCGCAATGTTTGCACTTGACCCGCTTGCCGGCCATCGCCGCCGGCGCGTTGTATTGCTTGTTGCAGTGAATGCACTGAATGGTGATCGTCATCAGCATCTGGCGAATTGCTTCGCTCGTCAGAGGTCCCAGGGTCACGCGCCCCCGATTTCCACTTTCTCGGGTGGCCGGCCATATCTTAGTGCGCAGACGGGGTGATTGTCACCCCGACGCGCGCACCGTGCCAGCTTGTTTTGAACGCTGGGCGGGGAGATTTGTTCCAACAAACCCGTCGCGGCTCGGCCGGGCGTCAGCCGGCATCCAGCGCCCCCCGCGCCCGCCGCACCGCCACGGAATCCGTCACCATTCTCCGCACTTTCCCCAGCGGCCCCATGGAATGTTCATCCACCTTCGAGAACGATCCGTGAACCTGCTTACATCCCGTCAGCCGAATCACCTCGGCCACATTTTCCGCCCGGATCCCCGCTCCCGGCAGAATCTCGATGCGCCCCGCCCCCGCCTTCCGCAACTGGCCGATCAGCGTCGCCCCCGCAATCGCATCCGCCGCCTGTCCTGAAGTCAGCAGGCGCGTGAACCCGAGCTCCATCAGTTCCTGGAGCGAGCCGATTGGGTCGGCCGTCAAATCGAATGCCCGATGGAAAACAGACTGGATTCGTCCGATTGGCCCGCCCGCGATTTGCCTCAGAAGCACCCGGCACCGCTCTACATCGATCCGCCCATCCCGCGTCAGAATGCCAAATGCCACGCCATCGACCCCCAGCGCAATGGCCGAATCGATATCCCGCCGCATGACATCGAATTCCAGATCGGAGTAAACAAAATCCCCCGACCGCGGCCGGATCATTGCGATGATCGGAATGGGCAGGGCCTGTTTCATGGCCGCGATCAGGCCCGCCGAGGGCGTCAACCCCGCCAGTTCCAGCGCCGAATTCAATTCAATCCGATCCGCACCCGCCCGATGCGCCGCCAGCGCGCCATCAACGGAGCCAACCGCGACTTCAAGTAGAACCCTGTCTTTCATATCGCCGCGCACGATATGACCTCCCGCGCGAAGATGCCAGTGAAGCTCGACATTCCGATGTCGAGTCCGCATTCCCCGACTTCCGAAGTCGAGTCTTCCCCCGACGTGCAAAGCCTCGACATCGGAATGTCGAGTTACCCTGCCGCCGATTGCCGCGCTTGGCCGGGCCTGCTAATCTGCAATTCTCCCCGACTTTCGGGATTGAGCGACACTCAACAGGATCAAACATGCCCGTCTTCACCTACGAATCGACCTATCAACTCGGCCACGATGACACGACCTACCGCAAGCTCGCCGGCGCGGGTGAGGCGGGCGTGAAAACAGTTGAAGTGGATGGGAAAACCTATCTCAAGGTGGACACGGCCGCGCTCAAGGCGCTGGCGAAGCAGGCGTTTATCGATGCTTCGTTTTATCTTCGTGCAAAACATCTCCAGCAACTGGCCGATGAGCTGAACGATCCCGAGGCGTCGGACAACGACAAGTTCGTGATCTATACCCACCTGCAAAACGCGGTCGTCGCGGCGGCGGGGCAATTGCCGACCTGTCAGGATACGGGGACGGCGATCGTGATGGGGAAGAAGGGGCGGAATGTGCTGACCGATTGCGATGACTCGGCCGCGATTTCGGAGGGGATTTATGAGTGCTATCAGGAGAAGAACCTGCGCTATTCGCAGATCGCGGCGCTGGAGATGTTCAAGGAGAAGAATACGGCCAGCAACCTGCCGGCGCAGATCGACCTGATGGCGGAAACCGGGGAGGAAGGTCAACAGGAGTACAAGTTTTTGTTCGTGGCCAAGGGGGGCGGGTCGGCGAATAAAACGTTTCTGTTTCAGCAGACGCCGGCGGTGCTGAATGAGCCGGACCTCATGCGGTTTCTGGGGTCGAAGATCAAGGAGTTCGGGACGGCCGCCTGCCCGCCATATCATGTGGCGATTGTGGTGGGAGGAACCAGCGCCGAGGGGACCTTAAAGGCGGTGAAGCTGGCTTCGGCGGGGTACTACGATCATCTGCCGACGACGGGATCGGCCGGGGGGCGGGCGTTTCGCGATCTGGAGATGGAGAAGAAGCTGCTGGCGGCCAGCTACAAATGCGGGATCGGGGCGCAGTTCGGCGGCAAGTATATCGCGCACGATGTGCGGGTGATCCGGCTGCCGAGACACGCGGCGAGCTGCCCGATCGGGATGGGGGTATCGTGCTCGGCCGATCGAAACATCAAGGGGAAGATCACGAAGGACGGAGTGTTCCTGGAGCAACTGGAGTTCCATCCCGAGAAATACCTGCCGGCCAGCGCGCCGGAGATGGTGCCGCCCATCAAGATCGATCTGAACATGGGGATGGAGAAGGTGCGGCAGATTCTGACGCGCTTTTCGGTGAAGACGCGGGTGGAATTAACCGGGACGATGATCGTCGCCCGCGATGCCGCGCACGCGCGGATCAGGCAGATGCTCGAGAGCGGCCAGCCCATGCCCCAGTATTTCAAGGATTACCCCGTCTACTACGCCGGCCCGGCCAAGACGCCGGCGGGCATGGCCACGGGCAGCTTCGGCCCGACCACGGCGGGGCGGATGGATGGTTTCGTGGACTTGTTTCAATCGCACGGTGGATCGATGGTGATGCTGGCGAAAGGGAACCGCTCCAAGGCCGTCACCGATGCGTGCAAAAAGTGGGGCGGCTTTTATCTGGGCAGCATCGGCGGCCCGGCGGCGATCCTGGCGCAGACGAATATCCGCAAGGTCGAGGTTCTGGATTTCGAGGAGCTGGGGATGGAGGCGGTGCGGAAGATCGAGGTGGTGGATTTCCCGGCATTCATCATCGTGGATGACAAGGGGAATGACTTTTTTGAGGGGATTGCGCCGGGGCATTAAGAGTCCATCAACGCAAAGACGCGGAGATCGCGGAGAAATCGCGCGGATCAATTTGGGTGCCACGGCCAAGCGCCTGGCGGCATTCTAATACAGATGGGGTTATCGCTTGGCCGTGCTGATCGGTGACAGGCGTGGCATTCAAGCTGATCGTGATTTGCATCGCCAGCACGGGCGGGACGCCCGTGTCACGGGTTACAATGTGAACGCCGGCCGCGAATTGATATACGCCTGATGCGTCTGGATGTAAATGCTTCGAATCAGCGCATCGATCTCCGCCGCAGCCGGGAATTTCGCGGAGAAACCGGGGAGCGCGGGGTCGATCGCCAGTTTCGCGGCGGAGATGAAATGGCTGATCAAATCGGCGGGGTCTTCATCGCCCATGGCGAAGCGGATGGTGGTGGGGGTGATGTCCGCGCGGGCGAGCGCGGCCTCATCCAACTCGGAATGGGTGGTGAAGGCGGGGCAAGAGACGATGGTGTTCGACTGCCCCAGCGAGATCATGTGATCGAAGGCGGGGGCGAGTGAATCGAAGAAGCGCTGGAAGGCTTCGCGGGGGACGATGGGCATGTCGATGGTGAAGAGCGGGGCAGGGAGACCGAGGAACATGAGTTTCTCGCGCAGGGGTGCGTTGGGGCTGTCCTTGGCGGCCGAGCCGTGGACTTTGATGCCGGGGTGGGTCGAGAGAAAGCGCACGAGAATCTGCGTGTTGATGCACTTGGCGGTCATGCGGAGATCGAGCGTTTTCAGGCCGGTGAGGACGTCGAACGCGGCATCGGCGTTGAGGAACGCCCCTTTGACGTAGTAGACATTCCAGAAGAGGGTTTGATCCCAGGAAATGCCGTTGGCGGATGCGCCCTTGGGGAGGAACATGTCGTGGTTCTGCCCGATGACCACGCCGGCGATCACGCTGCCCGCGCCGGAGAGGTCCTTGGTGTAGGAGTGGATGACAAAGTCCGGGCGCTCGACCGGGTCGGCGCGCTGGAGGGGCTTGATGAGGAAGGGCGTGCCCACGGTGGCGTCGAGAATGACCCGCAGCCCGCGCGCATGGGCGGCGGCGCAAATCGCAGGGACATCCAGCACATCGCCATGCGGGTTCGAGGGGGATTCGAGATAGACGTAGACCTTTCGGCCGGCGGCGAGGCGCTCGGCGTACTTCTGCTTGATGGAATCGTGGCAGCGGAGGAGGTCTTCCGAGCCGTATCCGGAGAAAGTTTCCACGGCGATATCGAGATTGGAGGGCTTGGCGAACCAGTCGTGGATGAGCTGATGCGCCCCGCCGTAAATATTTTTGGAGGTGATCAAAATGTCATCCCGGCCAAGGAGATGGGCCAGCGCCGCATCGATGGCCGCCATGCCGGAGTTAAAATTCCAGGCGAAGTAGTCGCGCGCGTAAGGCCCGGCCTCGAGCTCGACAATCTGATTGGCCAAGGCCACCGATGTCGGATTCAACAGGCGCGAGTAAATTTCAAGCAGAAGCTCCTTGCCCTGGAAGGCATCCTGAATCCACTCGGCGCAGGCGTAGACGTAGGTTGCGGTGCGGGTAATGACGGGATTGGCGGCGAAGATGGCGGTGACATTATCGAAGACCGCGTAAGGCCCCTTGGCGGAGATGGTGGCCTCGGAGTAGTCGAGCGATTGATAAGTGCGGCGGAAGGGATTTTGCAAGGTATCGAGGAGCTTGGCGAGCTGGAAGGAGAGGAATTTCTGCGCATTAAAGCGGGCGATGCGATCCTGCCGCGGCAGCGTGGTGATGGACTGGAGAGCGACCTTCCAGAGCGAATCGAGATCATCGGCCGTCTCATAAAGATGCGCGGCGATGCGGGCGAG
>JBBRTW010000320.1:0-8452 GCA_038244055.1 Tepidisphaerales bacterium
AGCTGGAGCCGAACTTTTTTGGCGTGGGCTCCACGCCGCTCATCGAAGGGGATACGCTGATCGTGAATGTCGGGGCGAAGGATGCGAGCGTGGTGGGTTTCGATTTGAAAACCGGCAAGGCGCGCTGGGCCGCGCCGGCTCCGAAAGACTGGGGGCCCTCGTATGCTTCGCCGATCCCGGCGACGGTGCTGGGGCTGCGGCGGGTCTTTGTACTGGCGGGGGGTGAATCGCGGCCGGCGACAGGCGGCTTGCTCTGCATCGACCCGGCCAACGGCGCGGTCGATTTCACGCTCCCCTGGCGCGGGCGGCGTTTCGAATCGGTCAACGCTTCTTCGCCGCTGATCGTCGATAACCACATCTACATCGCCGAATGCTATGGGCGGGGCGGGACGGTACTCGAGCTTTCGCGCGCGGGTGATAAACTCGCGTTCAAATCGCTCTGGGAGAATGAGAATCTCTCCACCCATTTCATGACCGCAATCCACCAGGATGGTTTGCTGATCGGGTGCGATGGACATGGGCCCAACGACTGCCCGCTGGTCTGCGTCGATCTGAAAACCGGCGCAGAGAAATGGCGGATTTCGCCCGATCTGGGCGAGACCATCACCACGCGCACGGGTGACAAGCGTGAGCTCAAATTGTCGACCGATCGCTGCCAGCTTCTGCAGGCCGATGGGAAGACTTTCTGCCTGACGGAATGGGGGCATCTGCTGGTGCTGGATGTCAGCGCGGCGGGGTGCAAGGTGGCTTCGAGGAAGTGGCTGTTCGCGGCCGGGGAGACGTGGAGCCCGCCGGTGATTTCGAAGGGGCTGCTTTATGTGTGCCAGAACGAGGCGGATAAGGTGACGCAGGGGGTGAGGCGGGTGGTTTGTTATGATTTGAGGGAGTAGAGGTTGGTTGGTAGTTGGTAGTTGGTAGTTGTTAGTTGTTAGTTGTTAGTTGCTAGTTGCTAGTTGCTAGTTGCTAGTTGTTAGTTGTTGGTTGTTGGTTGTTGGTGATGGTTGCGGGAAATTCAGGTTGCGTTGATTTTTGGAATCGGCGGGGTTGGTGAGCCGCTGGACGCGCTGGGCAAGCCCAGCGGCTAAAATCGGAGGGGCGGTAATGCGGGAAACTTCGAGATTTTCACGTTCACTTTTCTCACTCATTGGGTGCGATTACCCGTGATAACCTTCTCCTGGCCCGCGCCTGGCTTCCACAAAAGCCGATGATGACGGAGGAGACCCACTATGGCCGGAATCAAGCGCATCGGTGTATTGACGGGCGGCGGCGACTGCCCGGGACTTAACGCGGTCATCCGCGCTGTCACTAAGACCGCTCTCTCGCGCTACAAGCTCGAGGTCATGGGGATTGAAGACGGTTTTCTCGGCCTGATCCAGAACCGCATGCGCCCGCTGGGTTGGAACGATGTCTCCAATATCCTCACACTCGGCGGCACGATCCTGGGCACATCCAACCAGGCCAATCCCGAGCATTACGCGATCAAGAAAAATGGGCATACGGAATTCGCCAATGTCACGGACCGGGTGCTGGAGCATGTGCAGGCGGCGGCGCTGGATGCGGTGGTCTGCATCGGCGGCGATGGCACGATGACCGGCGCGGCCAACCTCATCAAGGCCGGGATCAACTGCATCGGCGTGCCCAAGACGATCGACAATGACCTGATCGGCTGCGACCAGACGTTCGGCTTCGACACGGCCGTCAGCACGGCATCGGAATGTCTCGACAAGATTCACTCGACGGCGATGAGCCACCATCGGGTGATGATCGTGGAGGTGATGGGGCGCAACGCGGGGTGGGTGGCGCTGCATGCGGGCGTGGCCAGCGGGTCCGATGTGATCCTGCTGCCGGAGTTACCGTACGATCTGGAAAAGATCTGCGACCTGCTCACGTTCCGGAGCCGCCAGGGGAAGCGCTTTTCGATCGTCTGCATTTCCGAAGGCGCGCGGCAGAAGGGTGGGGAGCAGGTGGTCGCGCGAAGGGTCGAGACCAGCCCCGACCCGATCCGCCTGGGGGGCATCGCCATGAAACTGGCGGCCGACATCGAAACCTGCACCCATCTCGAAACCCGCGCCACCGTGCTCGGCCACATCCAGCGCGGGGGCACACCGACGGCCGCGGATCGCGTGCTGGCGACGATGTTTGGACACCATGCTTTGGAACTGACGATGGCCGGGGCGATGGGCAAGTTGGTCGTCTGGAAAGATGGCAAGATCGCCGAGACGGATATTACGGGCGTGGCGGGCAAACAGCGTCTGGTGCCGATGGAGCATCCGCTGATCCAAAGCGCGCGAGGGGTGGGGACGAATCTGGGGGATTAGGCGGGGGAAGAAGGCGGAATGATGAATGATGAAGGATGAATGAAGAGAGGCGGGCGCCATGCCCTGACGAGCCGCCAAATGACCTTCATTCGCTCGGTCGCACGATCGGCTCGTCTGCGCATGCCCCGGTGGCGCTCCGATTTCCGCCCACCATCGGCTCCGCGCCCAACCGCGTGTTACCTCGCAGGATCGTCCTTCCCCAGGCAACATTTCTTATACTTCTTCCCTGACCCGCACGGGCAGGGATCATTCCGGCCGATCTTCGGCTCATCGCGGCGGATGGTTCTGGGGACGGCTGGAGCGTAAACTTCCGCCGGCGGATGATCGTCCGGATACTCCGGGCCGTCCCAATCGAAGTCGTAGGAACCGTCCTCGGTGCCATCGTCCTCGACCAGGTCATCGACATCGTCGTCATCATCGAAATCCTCCCCGTTGATCTCAGTTCGCAGGGCGGCCAGCGAAGATTTCTCTCCCGCTTCAATATCCTTGATTATCCGCGCATGCCTGGCTTCTGCAGCCATCACATGCGTTCGCCATTCATCCATTTCCGGGCGGACCTCACCTGTCATTGTTGCCGCAACAAAGCATAGCTCGATTAAGTCGGAGGTTTCATGCTCACCCGATTCGGCCTGTTCGATCACTCTGGTAAGATTCTCGCCCGATGGACAGAGACACGCCAAACCCAGGGTCGCCCAGGGCTCGATGTCCTGCTCCTTAGCCGTGCCATCTTCAAGCAGCCGAGCCAGCGCCGCTTCGGCGGCCGGGGATTTGATTCGGGCCATCGAT
The DNA here is from genome assembly GCA_038244055.1 of Tepidisphaerales bacterium. Lineage (GTDB taxonomy): Bacteria > Planctomycetota > Phycisphaerae > Tepidisphaerales > Tepidisphaeraceae > DASPKW01. The sequence goes on from JBBRTW010000320.1 coordinate 3,105, forward strand.
TCGCATGCGAACATCCCAATGCCGTGGGGCGATCGGCGGATCAGCTTCTCAAGCCCGGCGATGGCTTGTTCGCCGCCGATTACCGGCGTGGTGTACAGGCATTCTTCACGAAGTGCATCATCTGCATCTCCGACGCCAGCAAACCGGTGCAGTACCGCATCCAGCGCCGGGCGGTAGCGGGCCCGGCGAAGGATCTCCATGCAGAAGATCTCCGCCCAGTCGCCCTTGGGCGGGTCGGCAATGTACTCAGTCGCCCGTGCCGGCCCTTCGGGATGCCTCGCCAATGCCTCACAAATCAGGTCTTGCGCCATCGGATTCACTTCAGAATAGTACTTGCCTTCCATTTTCTCAGAGAGCGCAAGCAACTGCTGCCAGAGATCATCCAGCGGTGCATCGGGCAGTTCCAGACGCTTTGATAGATGGGCTCGCACCGCATCCGTCAAATGGGGACTGGTCAGCAGCCGCTCGCGATTTTTCGCCACCTGCTCAAATGCAAGATCGCGCACCTGCAGAATCAGCCTGGCGCGCAATATCTCAGCCCTCGGCCCTGAGTCGGCCGGCGGAGCCTTCTCCAGCGCATCGAGCAGCCGCGCCGTGGCAGCATCCGTGGCGGGCATTTCATGCAGAGAGGTCAGGAACTGCCGCCCCGCGTAGGTATCGAGGCCCAGGTGGTCGATCGCGCGCCAGAAATCATCGGCCGTCGCCGGCGCGGGATCGTGTGCATCTGCCAGAAAGCGCCGTGCGAACTCGCGCACGCATTCCAGATCGTGAATCAGAAACGGCAGAACTTGCTCGGGCTTCAGCATGTTGAAGTTTGTCGGGTGAGGAGATGGAGATGTCAAATGCGGGCGCGAGATTCATTTGGCGGGCGGGAATTGCGGCAGGCCCGGCGGCAGATTCGCGGGCATCGCGATCGCGGCCGACTCCATCGACGCCACGGGGTAGGAGCAGTAGTCGGCCGCGAAATAGGCGCTGGGGCGATGGTTGCCTGAGAGGCCGATCCCGCCGAAGGGGAGGGAGGAGGATGCGCCGGTGGTGGGTTTGTTGAAGTTGACGATTCCGGCCCGCGCCTCGGCGGCGAATTTGACGTACAGAGCCGCATCATCGCTCAGCAGCGCCGCCACCAGACCATAGCGGGTTGCGTTGGCGGCGGCGATGGCGGCGGTGAAGGAGCTTACGCGGATCACCTGCAGCAGTGGGGCGAAAATTTCTTCATCGGATGGATCGGCGATGGCGGTGACATCGATCAGCCCGGGGGAGAGTAATCCCGATGCGGTAGCGGGATGGAGAATGTTGGATGGATGCAGGCTTCTCATGGGCAGGAGCGGCCGGGCTCCGAGCGAAAGGAGATGATCCTGCGCCTCCAGCGCTTTGCTGGCAGCGCTCGGTCGGATGAGTGGGCCCATGAAAGGCTCGGGTTGATTGCTGAATCGGCCATAGCGGATGCGCGGGATCAACTGCATGAGGCGATCGATCAGCGCTTGGCCGCGCGGGCCGTCTTCGACGATGAGCCGGCGGGCGCAGGAGCAGCGCTGGCCGGCCGTCAGGTAGGCGGACTGGATCGTCAGGATCGCGGCCACATCGAGGCGCTCGGGGGCGACATCCCACACGATGAGCGGATTATTCCCGCCCATCTCCAGCGCCAGGATGACATTGGGCCGATCCGCAACGGCGCGGCTGAGCGCGATTCCGCCGGCGACCGAGCCGGTGAAGAAAATGCCATCGAGGCCGGGGTGCTGGGCGAGTAGTTGGCCCGTGTCGCGGCCGCCCTGGAGGAGATTGATGACGCCGGCCGGCAATCCTGCTTCCTGCCAGAGTTCAACCGTCCGCTGGCTGACCCACGGTGTGAGTTCCGAGGGTTTGAAGATGACGACGTTGCCCGCCAACAGGGCCGGGATGATGTGGCCATTGGGGAGATGGCCGGGAAAATTGAAGGGACCGAAGACTGCGACTACTCCATGCGGCTTGTAGCGCGTCGCGGTCACATTTCCCGCGGATTGGATGAGGACCGGCGAGCGCCGCTCCTGAACCGCGCGGATGGAGATCGGTGCCTTGTTGATCATCGAATCCACTTCGCCGATGGCCTCCCAACGCGGCTTGCCGGTTTCGAGGGAAATGAGGTGCGCCAGGTTGATCGGTTTGGCGGCGGCCGGATCGGCTGCATCGGGATGCCATGCGGATGGATCGGCGGCCGCCTGTTTCTCGCGGCCGAGCAATGCGGCGAAGCGGTTGATGATCTCGATTCGGCTATCCATCGGCCGGGCGGACCAGTCTTTCAGCGCCGCGCGCGCTGCCGAAACGGCCGAGTCCACTTCGCCCGCTCCCGCCTGGCGGCCGCGCCAGATGACGGCGCGCGTGGCCGGGTCGATGGACTCAAATTGAGGGCCGGCTCCTTCGTGCCACGTTTCGCCTATCAGGTGGGATTGCATCATTTTGAATTGTATGTTGCTCCGCGGAAATCTTCGACGTTGTTCTGGTGAAATGAGGGAGCGGCAATCGACGTTCCCCTCAACCCCGCCCTCTCCCGAGTACAGGAGAGGGAGTAAGGCTCGCCCTCATCCCTGCCCCCCCTGCCCTCTGCCGAGTACAGGAGAGGGAGTGTTTGACAACCGCCCAAGTCCGATTGACAACACGTTAATGTCTCTCACACACGACCTCGCCGGCCTCTTCGAGCGCATGGCCCAGATCATGGAACTCAAGGGGGAAAACCCATTTAAGGCGATCGCCTTCCACAAGGTCGCGCGCGTGCTGAAGGAGCTGACGATCGATCTGCGCGATGCGGTGGCGGATGGGTCGATCAGATCGATCCAGGGGATCGGCGATTCCTCGCGAAAGGTGATCGAGCAGTACATCAAGGATGGGCTATCGACCGATTACGATGAGCTGGCGGCTTCGGTGCCGGCCGGGCTGATCCCGATGCTGCAAATCCCCAGCCTCGGGCCCAAGACGATCGCGTTGTTCTGGAAAGAGCGCGCGATCAATTCCATCGATGAGCTCAAGAAGGCGATCGACGAAGGAAAGCTCGAAGGGCTGAAAGGCGTTGGCGAGAAGAAGCTTCAGGGGATCAAGGAAGGGATCGAACTGCTGGCGCGCTCGGCCGGGCGCGTGGGCGTGGCGGAGGCGCTGCCGGTGGCGCAATCGCTGCTGGCGCAGCTTCGCAAGATCAAGGGCGTGCTGCGCGCGGAGGCGGCCGGGTCGCTGAGGCGCTGGCGGGAGACGGTGGGGGATGTCGATCTGATCGCGGCGATTTCTTCACAGGATGAGGGAGAGTTTATTTCCAGGCAGTTCACGCAGCTTCCCGAGATGGCGAAGGTTCTGGGGCAGGGAGGCACCAAGGCGAGCATTTTGACGGCCGGGGGTTTGCAGGTGGATCTGCGCATGATCCCCGACGAGCATTTCGGGGCGGCGCTGCTCTACTTCACGGGCTCGAAGGAGCATGGTGTGAAACTGCGGCAGCGGGCGCTGGACATGGGGATGACGCTCAACGAATGGGGCTTGTACAAGATCGAGAAGTCGGCCAAATCCAAGTCCGATGATGCCGATGCGCCGCGCCCCAAAAGCGGCGGGCGGGTGGAGAAGGAGACCGGCCATGCACCCAAGGCCAAGCCGGTTGCATCCGCGACCGAGGCGGATGTGTATGAGGCGCTCGATCTTCAGTTTATCGAACCCGAGTTGCGCGAGGATCGCGGGGAGATCGATGCGGCCGCGAAGAAGGCGCTGCCCAAGCTGATCGCGCGGGCCGATATTCGCGGCGATCTCCACACCCACACGACCGCCTCCGATGGCCAGAACACGATCGAGGAAATGGCCGCCGCCGCCAAAGAGCTCGGCTACGCCTACCTCGCCATCACCGACCATTCCAAGAGCCAGGTGATCGCCAATGGCCTGTCGGCCGAGCGGCTTTTGAAGCATGCGGCCGCGATCCGCAAGGCGGATGGAAAGGTGAAAGGGATTCGCCTGCTGGCCGGGTGCGAGGTGGATATTCTGGTGGATGGCCGGCTCGATTTCGAGGCCGATATCTTGCAGGAACTCGATATCGTGGTCGCCTCGCCGCACGTTTCGCTCAAGCAGGATGAAGCCAAGGCGACCGCGCGCATTCTCCGCGCCATCGATACCCGCTACGTCAACATCATCGGCCACCCCACCGGCCGGATCATCGGCCAGCGCGACGGCCTGCCCCTGACCTTCTCCAAAGTTCTCCCCGCCGCCGCCAAGGCGAATGTGGCATTGGAAATCAACTCCGGCTGGCCGAGGCTCGATCTGAATGATTCCAACGCCAAAGCGGCCTTGGCGGCCGGGTGCATGCTTTCGATCAACACCGACTCCCATGCGACCGGGGGATTTGCGGAGATCAGGTGGGGCCTGGGCGTAGCCCGGCGGGCGTGGGCGACGGCGGGGGATGTGATCAATTGCATGGAGTATGATGCGCTGAAGGCGTTCATTGCCAGAAAGCGATAATCATGCCAGCCTCTTCGGCAAATACACCGCGATGAGCTGCTCCACCGCCGGCCGGATCGCCCGCGCTGCATCGTTTCGCCCCTGGGTCTGGCGAAGGACCAGCGCTCCCTCGATCAGCGCTGTGTAACAATCGGCGAATATCTCCGCCGCCGCCGCATCAGCGCCGGCCGCCGCCGCCAGGTTGCGGCGATATTCGCGCGCCTTCCGCTTCTGCTCGGCGGCGGCCTGATGGACCGGATCGTGGGGGCTGGGAAACTCGGCCGCGGCGTTGGTGAACATGCAGCCGTGGAAGTCGGGATCGTTGAACCAGACATCCATGACATCGAGCATGGCCAGGAACTGCGCGGCCGGATCATCGCCGGCGATTTCGCGGACGGCGCGGAACCACGCAGCCGATTCCCATTCATCGCGCCGGCGAACGGCGGCGACCATCAGATCGTCCTTGCTTTCGAAATGCTTGTAGAAAGTGGTCTTGGTGACGCCCGCCGCGGCGATGACCTGATCGATACCGACGGCGTTGAATCCGTTGCGGTAGAAGAGGTCGATCGCGACCGCGACCAGGCGCTCGCGGCCGGTTTTGGGCGGGTCCGGCAGGCCGAGGATCTCCGTGACCGATTTCCGGGCGGGTTTGGGGGGAGCTGTGGGCATGTCCAATCTCATCGTATTCAATTTCATCGCGCTCGATCGGGTCATGAGGGAATAATTCGCCGGCATTTTGTGTTCATGAGCGTAGCCCTGTTCAGGGGTGTACCTCAAGTCCACTGTTCGACCCATTAGACGATGCATAGAGTTCGTCGCAACCGGTTTGAATCGCCCGCATCGTTACGCGGGTCCGGACGGTTGAATCTCATCGGGCTATTCCAATAGCCAGAAGTAATCAAATGTACGAC
>JBBRTW010000321.1:0-8437 GCA_038244055.1 Tepidisphaerales bacterium
ATGGCGATGGTGATGAGCAGACCGCCGAGTCCGAAAACCATTCGCATGAGGATTCCTTCGTTGATGTACCCGGATTATTATACGCGCTGACTTCAGCCATCGGACCAGGAAATGAGCTGGCAATCCGCGTGGCCATCGAGTTCGCGCTCGAATTCCCAGAATTTATCGCGGCTGCGGAAGGCGACATACAGCCGGATATCCACCGTGGCGAGGTCGCCCAGGCGGACGAAACTGGTGTCGACGACGTCGATCGCCTTGAGCGACTGAACCAACTCCACCGTCTGGCCGATGATCCCCGGCCGCCAGGGCCGGCGAACGGTGATCGTGCGATAGCGAACCCGCGGCAGGCGCTTCTCCAGGATATCCAGAGTCCAGAGGGCGATCAGCACCAGGATCGTCGCGAAAATGCTGACCAGGTACATCCCCAGCCCGCAAGCCAGCCCGACCGCCGCCACGCACCAGAGCCCGGCCGCCGTCGTCAATCCGCGGACGTTGCCATCGTGCTTCATGATCGCGCCCGCGCCCAGGAAGCCGACTCCCGCCATCACGCTGTAGGCCACGCGGGCCGGATCGATATTGAGGTTGAACCCGCTGTGGGGCGGCCAGTTCACATAGGCGAAGAACACCGAAACGATCATCACCAGCGCGCTGCCCAGGGCGACCAGCAGGTTGGTGCGGAAGCCCGCCTGCCGCCCGCGCACCTCGCGCTCCAGCCCGACCAATCCGCCCAGCGCGGCCGCGAGACCCAATCGAAAAATCGCCTCCCCGGGCATTTGCAGCGATGCCGCCCAGTCGCGCAGGCCGGCATCGAGGGATTGGAGGGAGAAGGCGAGAAGCATGGGATGTTGATTCTATAGGAAGACGGAATCGAACGGCGTTCATTCAGCCCGCCGCCAACTCATTTGCCGGCTGGGGTCGCGGCCGGCAGTGAGCGTATCCAATGGTCGATCATTTTGCTGGCGGCCGGGTCGACGCGATTGCTGGCCATCGGGGGCATCTGGCCGGTGCCGCGGAGGGTCAGGCGATGATAGAGGATGGAGGATTCGGGATGGCCGGGGGAGAGAAATTGAGCGTCTTTAATTCCCATGTTGTTGGCGGCCGACACGGCATCGAGCAGATGGGATTTGGGCATGTCGGAGGTGAATTCGAGATCGATCGAAGCGTTGCCGCCGCCGGCTTCGATGTGGCAATGGGCACAATTGGCGTGCAGATAGGAGCGGGCGCGGGCGGTTAAATCCTGCTTGTCATCGGACGGGCTGACCATGTGCGGAAGCCGATCGGGCGAGCGGGCCAGGAGCGTGGATTTGGCGAAAGGGCGCTGGGAGGCGACTTTGTCGGTCATGGCGTCGCTTGCGTAGCTGTCGGCCTTCTTGCCATCCATGCCCTTCTCGGTTGCATCCTTGCGAAGTACCTTTTTAGCATGATCGCCGGCATCGACCTGCAACACACCCAGATGCTCCAGCACGCGAAGCTGATTGTCGGTAACGCCCGATGGATAGGTGAACTCGCGGTTCATCTGGAGCTCTGAAAGCCCCAATGCCCAGTTGGCGGCGCGGCTGTGGCAAACCATGCATTCCGCGCGGCTGGGGTAGTGCCACGATTGTGCGACGACGCCGCCGGGCGCGGAGGGGTCTTTGATCGTGTAGGTGCGATCCACACCGGCCGAGGGCGCGAGATCGGCATCGCTCTGGGCATCGTTCCAGATGTAGGTGAAGCCGTCCCAGTTGTTGGCCTGCTTGACCATGAGCCGCGTTTCCAGGCGGCGCAGCGCAGCCGGGTTGCCGGCCTCGGTTTGCAGCGAAAAGGTTTTGACCAGGACCGTGCCGTTGGGAAATTCCCAGCCGCGATTGGCGGTGTAGCCGATCGATTCACCGGCCGGCAATGCGATGAAACGCTCCTTGGCCGCCCCATCGGACCAGAGCGGGGCATTGACATCGTACGGGATCAGCGCCGGCTCGGGAATGTTCCGGGCGGTGTCGGCGAAGAGGCCGGTCTGCGAAAGTTTTTGCGGGAAGGGAGCGGTCGGCGCATCTTTTGGCGAGGGCACGAGCTTCAACACGCCGCCGCCATCATCGCCGACAAAGAGGTCGCCCTTTTTATCCGCGTAGAAGTTGATGATCTGGGCGGTCGTGCGGGCGATTTCGCGGTGAAAGGTGAGCTTCTCCTGCTTGTTGTCCCATCTGGCCGCCCAGATTCGGCCGGTGGAGAAATCGCCATAGATGTAGCAGCCCTTCAGCTCCGGGAATTTATCGGAATGGTACACCACGCCGCCGGTGAGCGAGCGGGCCTCGCTGTGATGATGCTCGACCGCCGGCATGCCCAGCGGCGTATCGACCAGCCGGCGGTGCGGGTGGAAGGGGTGCGACCCTTCATAAATCGGCCAGCCGTAGTTCATCCCCTTCTTGACGACGTACACCGGCTCCCACAAATCCTGCCCGTTCTGGCCGACCCATAGATCGCCGGTGACGCGATCGAAGCTCATCCGCCAGGGGTTGCGAAAGCCATGCGCCCAAATCTCCGGCCGTGCGCCCGCGCGATCGATGAAGGGGTTGTCCCTGGGAATTCCGTACTGTTTGCCCCCCTCCGGATGATCGACATCGATGCGAATGACGGCGGCCGAAACGTGCGACAAATCCTGCCCGCGATTTTCCACATCCGAATCGTTCGATGTATCGCCGGTGGTGAAATAGAGCATCCCATCGTTGCCGAATTCGAGGCCGCCGCCGTTGTGGCCATTGGTTTCCCACGGCTCCATAATCTCCAATTTCGATTTGGGATCGAGCGTGCCGGTGGCGCGGTCCATGGTGTAGCGGGTGAGATGATTGAAGCGATGCTCGGCCGCGAAAGGAGCGTTATGGTAGACGTAGACCCAGCCGTTTTCCTTGTACTTCGGATGAAACGCCATGCTGTAGACCAGCGAATCGGGCAGATCGAGAACCTGTCTGCTCTCTTTCGCATCGGGATCGTTCTTGACGCGCAGAATCCGCCCCGGCCCGGCCCAGTGGCCCAGGTGCTGGATGATGAGCAGGTCATCGTTGGCGGGGTCTTCGATGATGAAGATCGGCTGGATGATCTTGAGCTTGGTGAAGGTCGGCTCAATGTGGAAGGGGGGCGAGGGATCGGGGTAGCCGACGACTTTGGAGGTGGTCCAGGGAATTCGCTGGTCGATGCCGAACGCCTTCTCCGCGGCGGCAGGGGGGGCGAAATAGATCGTGCCGTAGTCTTCGTGGCGGTGGAAGCTGGGCTGGGTCAGGGGCGCGGTGGTGGAGATTTCGAAAGTCTTCTCATCGGAGTAGTCGACCCGGCAAAGGGCAAATTTCCAGGCTTCGCCCGGCGCTGGCCGCCCACCCGCGATCGCGAAATCCGCCCAGCGGAGCCGGCCTTCAACCGTCCAGCCTTTGGCATCATGCTTGAACGTGTTCATCGAGCCGCGGGCATCGACGGCCGTGTCGAATTTGAAGGGATGCTTGCCCTTGTATGTGTCGTAGCCGCCCTTGCCGCTGGCCGGGATGTAGAGCTCAAGCGTGGTGTTGATGGGGCTGACTTCGAACTCGAAATAGCCGGGTTTATCCACCGCCGGCTTGAAGAACATCTCGAAGGCATCGTTCTCCCAGACCCGCCCATCGTGTTCCTTGACGGTTGCGTAGAGGTCCGAGTCATCCATCTCAGCGGTGAAATACAAATACTCGCGATCCCAGAGCAGGCGGGCGCGGGTGGCGTTGCGCGGAGATGGGCCGCCGGGAATCCAGGGCATGGTGAAATGATCGATCACCGACGCCTTCTGCCAGGCCGGGTCATTGGCCCGGCCATCGATCTTTGGTGGGGTTTCGGTGAAGGAGCAGAGATAATCCGATGGGCCGAGATCGGGCATGACCCAGGCTACCGGCGGCGGCGGAGTCTGCGGCGGATTCGGCTGGCGCGGCAATATCGGCGGAGTGTTCGGCTGGCATGCGGTAATCAGAAGGGTCAAGGCCACGAGACCCATCAGGGCGATGGCAAATAATTTCTTTTGAATCATGGCTTGATCCTCACGATGGCCTCGACCTCGACACTGGCGTTGAGCGGCAGGGAAGCCATTCCCACGGCCGACCGCGCATGCCAACCCGATTCGCCCAGGACATCCACCAGCAACTGCGATGCGCCATTGATCACCAAATGCTGCTCGCCGAAATCGGGCGTGGAATTCACGAAGCCGACTACCTTGAGAATGCGATCGATCCGGTCGAGCGAGCCGAGTTCGCGCCGCAGCAGGCGGAGGATGTTGGCAGCACACAAAGCGGCGGCCTTCTGGGCGTCGATGAGACTGACATCCGTCGGCACTTTCCCCCGGCTGGTGAGTTGCTGATGCTCATCGAAGGGCACGCACCCGGCCACATAGGCGGTCGTCCCATCGATCACCACCGGCCGATAAATCGCCCCCGGCTTGAGGTTGCACTCGGGGGAGAACCCCAGTTCCAGCATTTTCCGTTCGCGCGGGCCATCGTGCATCGTTGATCTCCTTGGGGCTGCAAGGATATCGCGAGAGGTGGGAATTGCGAAGGGATGGAAATGACTCCCTCTCTGCACTTGAGAGGGGACCGGAATCATTTGGCGATCCACCCTACCGGCTGGGTCCACGCCTGCTGTTTCTGGCCCTTATACGAGGCGTTCATGGGGAATTGATCGGACGTGACAACCGCGCGGATGTACAACTCTTTGCCCGTCATCGTGTAACTCGCATGATCGCCCTCGACTGTTGCGTAGGTCACACCGATATCCGCCGGCGCAGGCTTGCCGCTTTCGACGATCCGGCTGCCGATGAAGCGGGTTGTGTACTTGGCGCCGGCCAGGGGCATGATTTCGATTTCAAGCCTCTTCGTCTTCGCATCGAACTTCACCTCTCTCAGAACCACGCCGCTGGAGGCATAGAAATCGCCCGCCTCCATGGCCGCGATGATCGCTTCGGCCGACAGCGTTTTGGAGCGCACATAAATCCACCCCCGGCCCGGCATGGCGCGGCTCATTCCGTCGACATGGTAGTGATGGCTGTCATCGGTGCCGAGTCCGAGAAGGGGCTGGCCGTGAAATGCGGTGAGGCGCAGGGTGTTGGCGACATCCCAGATTCTTTCCACGCCGGGGTGATCCTTATCGCCCATTTCGTTGATGGTCGGGTGGCCATTGTAGACTTCGAAGAAATGTTCCTCGACGACTTCGGCGATATCCTCGGCCGTCACCCCCCAGCCGAAATTGGGATGATTCAGATGCCCCAGCACGGGCCGGCCCAGGCGCGTGGATTGGGACTGGATCGCCTTGAGGTTGTTGGAGATCACCTCGACCACCGACTTTCCGCCCTGGGGCTTGATCGGTTCGCCGATATTGATGGCGCCCATGTGGACGGGCTTTTTCTCGAATTTGTCGGTGAGCTCCTCGGCCGGGATGAGGAGGAATTTCCCGGGCTGCTCGATCGCCTGGCGGTATTCCTCAAAGGGCGTCAGGCGAATCTCCTGGGTGCCGGCCTGGCGGTCGCCGCGCGCTTTGGCGAGGGTTGGGAATTCCTTCAAAAGCGCATCGACGGCCGGGCCGGCACCTTTGCGGTAGAGGTCGCCGTATTTGACCCATTTCTCGCCGCGCTGGAGGCTATTGTGGTCGGAGATGCCGAGAAAATCGTAATCGCGCTCGCGATACCATCGGGCGATGCGCTCGGGGAACTCATCGCCATCGGACCAAAGCGAATGCGTGTGCAAATTGCCCTTGAGCCACCCGGCCGGCGTCGCCACGGGCGGCGGGCCTTTCACAAGAATCTCCGGCTCAGGAAGAGGCGCGATGGTGGCGCACCCGCGCAGGGGCATCAGCATCGCGACGAAGAGAATCGAGAGGATTAACAGGGTTCGGCCCATGGGCATTGGTCACTCCACTGGAAATACCTAACAGATCGTGGGTTGTTTTCCACCTTGTCATTGTGCATGTCTTCTCTCTTGATTCCGACACGCCTTGATTTTCTCTCTTTGAATCCTCTGTGCCTCCGTGTCTCTGTGGCGAATTCATTTCGTGCGAATTGATTCGGCAACACCCCCGCCGGCCGCGCGTAAATTCATTGCACGTTTGCGTCTTGCCGGCGCTTTCGTATCCTTTTCATCCAACACCAACGAAAGGTTCTCCATGCGTAACTGGTTCATCGCGTCCATCGTGGGCGTGCTCGCGCTGTCTTCTCCCGCGTTCGCCGAGGAAAAGCCCATCCGCGTCCTGCTGGTCCTGGGCGGCTGCTGCCACGATTATGCCAAGCAGAAGGATATTCTCTCGGCCGGCATTACCGAGCGGGCCAATGTCGTCGTCACGGTCGCCTACGACCCCGACAAGGGCACCAAGCACCTCAACCCCGTCTACGAGAAGGCCGACTGGGCCAAGGATTTCGACGTCGTCATTCACGATGAATGCTCGGCCGATGTGAAGGATGAAGCGGTCATCGAGACCATTCTCAAGCCCCACAAGGATGGCCTGCCCGGTGTGGTGCTCCATTGCGGCATGCACTGCTACCGCAGCAAGGGCTTCCCCCAGGCGACGCCCTGGTTCGATTTCACCGGCCAGCCCAGCACCGGCCATGGCCCGCAGCTCCCAATCGCCATCGCCTTCGAAAAGGGCAGCCCCATCACCAAGGGCCTGGAAGACTGGACCACCATCAACGAAGAGCACTACAACAACGGCCCGGCCAACAAGCCGCTGGACACCGCCAAGACCATCGCCCACGGCAAGCAGACGATCAAGGCCAAGGATGGCACTGAAAAGACCAACGATTTCGTGGTCGCCTGGACCAACACCTACAACGGCAAGGCCAAGGTCTTCGCCACGACCATCGGGCATAACAACGCGACGGTGGCCGATCCGAAGTATCTCGACCTGGTCACCCGCGGGCTGCTCTGGACGACCGGCCATCTGACCGATGATGGCAAGCCGGCTGAGGGGTATGGGCCGAAGAAGTAGGCGGCGAAAAATCCGAAACCAGAAACCAGAATGGCGAATCAACATCCAATGACCAATGCTCAAATTGAGCGGGACATTGGTCATTTCCCCATTTTACGTTTGATTCGACATTTTGGTTTCGGAATTCGGATTTCAGCTCGTGTCTCTGTGGCGCATTTTTGATATGGACTCAGTGATCCTCCACGTCAAAGTCGTCCCCGGCTCCTCGCGCGATCGCGTGGCGGGGCGGTATGGGGAGGGGATCAAGATTCAGACTTCCGCGCCGCCGGAAGGGGGGAAGGCGAATCTGGCGGTGGCGCGCATCCTTGCGCAGTTTCTCAACCTCAAGCCCAGTCAGGTGGAGCTGGCCTCCGCGCCTGCGAATCCGCGCAAGCAGTTCCGGATATCCGGCCTGTCGGCGGCTCAACTGGCCGAGAAACTGGCCGGATTGGAGTAGTCGGGGGAGGGCGCGGTCTGATACATTGCTCCCCGGTTTCCACCGCGCGGAATCGCCGGCCGCTTCGCCGATCCACAGGAGTGTTGTCATGTCTCTTCGATTGTTCGTTCGTCGGCTTTTAGGCCGATGCGTTCTTGCTTCGGCCGGCGCATTGGCGCTATCGATTTCATCCTCCGCCTCGGCGCAGGTTGTGTACGAGCCGGTTCAATACCAGTATCAATCGGGCGGGCAATCGTACTATTACGGCGGGAGCGACCCGCGCATGCACTGGGCCGCCAACGCCGAATCGGGTCTGTCTTCATGGGGCCGGTCGAACGGCTACGCCTTCCACAGCGCCCGGCTGGATACCCACCGCGAAGTGTCGGCCGAGCCCGTGCGCGTCTTCGCGGATCAGATGCCGACGCAGAACGCGCGATTCTTCGGGTATTCGGTGGATGATGCCCGCAATCAGGCGTATGCCAATTCATACACCTATTTTCGCAAGGCCGATCTGCTCAAGACTGCGCAGCGGCAGGCGGATGGAACATGGAGCGTCCCCGCGCAGCCGCCCGCGCCGGGGACGATTGAGATTCGTCCGTACAAACCGGCCGCTGCCATCCGGCCATTGATGGATGAGAAGAAGGCGGCTGAGCCCAAGCCGATATTGATCATTCCGAAGCGACTGCTGGATAAGCCGCTGTGGGGCGGTGGGAGTCCGACGGCGGATGCGGGCGCTCCAAGTGAGCGTGTAAAGGCGTAGCGTCGGCATCTTGGACGAGTGCCGAAAAGACGATGCGCAAAGAGGCAAAGGCGCAAAGTGACAAAGAAGAAAAGAAAAGTCGATTTGAAAGAGACTTAAAACAGTTCCCTTTTTTTTCTTTGCGCCTTTGTTCCTTCGCATCTTTGCGGTTGCATTTGGCCGCGCAGGCGAAATTCGCGGCCGCCAACGCAACCTATCCCAACCGGGTAGTCCTGTGTAGTCCGCCAACACAGGAGCGTCCATGTTCCCTCTCCGCGCCGCCCTTCGCGCCTTCATCGTTCCAATTCTCCTTCTGCCCGGCCTCG
>JBBRTW010000322.1:0-8422 GCA_038244055.1 Tepidisphaerales bacterium
CGAATGACGAAACTCGAATGGCGAATCAAATTCAAATGAGGGAAAAGAAAGAAATGTTCCAAGCGGCACATGCGCTGGACGCGGCGGGCATGCTGGGTGGCATGGATAAGACTCTTAGGTCTTACCCGTGGGCGTGATCGAGTGAGGCGATTGCGATGGCAAGGGAGTGTACTCGCCCACACTTTGGACGCGACTCCGAATTACGGCGCGGTCGGTTGAGTGGCCGCCCGCTTTTCAATATGGGCCAGGTTCTTTTTTGCTGCATCGAGTAATCCAGTGAGTTTACGAACGTCGGCCTCGATTCTCTTGGTTACCATTCGGAACAACTCCGCTTTTCGACGCGCGTCAGTGTCCTTGTCGGCTGGCGCATCGGCCGAGGGGTTTCGTTTCCCGAACGCGTCCTGAAGCGTCCAGAATGTGGACGGGTGGTCCGCGACAAACCATCCATCAGGGAACCGCGCTCGTGCTTCTTTCGTGCGCTGCTGAAATGCGACCGCTCGGCGCGGAACGTACCGGGTCAGGAACCACAGTCCCTCGTCGCCGAGTTGATATTTGTTGCTCCCGCTGATTTCGGTGTTCAAAATCAGGCGGACCTCTTTGAGTTCGGGATTGCCATAGATCACCTCCGAGATCTCGATGACACCAACCGCTCCAATCTCGCCCGCCGGCTCCTCGACGCGGATGACCCGTCCACTGACGATAATGTCGGCATTTCGCACCAGGCTGGCGATGTCCTGCAGTTCCCAGGTCGTCGCAGCCGCAATTTGGGGAATCAGACAAATGAAAGCCGCCATGCATATGCTTCGAAACAAAATGTTCATGGCTCGACCTCCTTTCGCCGTGGTCGCCTAAACTTGGAATTGTGGTGCTCCAACCTCCGCCACGACACCTCCGCAGCGTGCCGCGTGACCGGCCAATCATAACCACCAACCACGACCCCCGCCGCATCAAATCCTCTCCCCGTCTCGCCGCATTTCACACTCGGCATGAGCAGCATGCACATTTCGCGAGTGATCGTTTCCGCAGCGCAATCCCGATCGACAATGGTTAAACTGGCTCCCATCCGATCGGAGCCTGCCATGCCCCCGCGCCTGTCGATCCCGCTCCTTCTTCTGACTGTCACCACCATCAGCCGCAGCGCAGCGCCGCTCCCCGCCGCCGGCGTCGACTTCCCCGTTGACGATCCCGTCTACCCCATCTCGACTCTCCTCGATCCGCGGAAAACGCCGGCCGATAGCTACGAAGCATTCCGGGTGATTTCGCGCACCGATGGTGGATGGGCGGCCGTGCCGGCGCTGTTACGGCAGACAGCGTCGCCCGACCCCGCGCTGCGCCGCCGGGCGGATTGGGCGCTGTGGTGCCTTCTCGATGCGAACGACTATCGACTGGCGCTATCCATCGGTCCTTGCGATGATGCCGCGTTCGCGGCGGCGATCGTCAAACGCGGCCTTGGCAGTTCGAAAAGCGCGCGCGCAATGGCCGATTCCCCTTCCAAAGTCCTGAGTGACGCCGGCAAGCAGGATCTTCGCGCATGGCCTCCCGATCCCGAAGACGTGCGCTCCGCGATCGCCCACAATCAAGACCCGTCGCGTCGGCCTGAGTTCATTCCCAGAGCGCGGCGCAATGCCGGGGTAGTCAGTGACCTCGAAATGCGCGCCGGCCGGGGATATCGGGCTTTTCTTGGCAAAGGCCAGTTGATTCTCAAGCATCTGCATTCTGAAGATCCCGCCATTCGCGCCGCCGCACGCGCCTGCTTTGATGAGATGTTCGACAAAGGCATCCTGACGCGTGACGGTGCTGAAGAACTCGCCATGGTCGCGATGGCCGACAGCGGCGCGAACCGGGCTGTCGCAGAGGGAATGTTGATAGAATCACAGGGCGAAGCCCGAGAGCGTGCTATCGGCATCGCCAGCCACGCGGCCCTCTCCGGATCATTGGGCCTTCTGCCCGCCCGCGGCGTTGAGCTGCTCAAAGAGCTCCATGCCGATCTCACGCCGCAAATTCAAGCCGTCATCGATGTCGAACGCAGTTTCGCCCGCGGCGATGATCTCCTGGCATCCTGGCTCGCCGCGACCGGGAATAAGGAATCGTCAAAACAAGCCGCGTGGGAATCCATTCTCAAACTCTCCAAAGTCCTCAGTTCCGATAACCTCCGTCTCCGCCTGTTCGTCGCGTACCTCGCCCGGCGCAACGATGATGCGGCCGCGCTGGAAACCGCCGCCAGCGCCCAGACCGCGCTACTCATATCCGTCCGCGCCGGAGTCTCCCAGCCGCCCGATGTCATCAACGCCCTGCGCCTTGATCCTGCCAGTGACTCCCTGCGCGCCGGTCTCCGGAACATTATCAGTCCCAATGATTCCAACCATCGAGCCGATCCTCCTGCGCCCGAGGTTCAACTGGCCGCGCTCACCGTCTACGCCGTCATCAAGGTCCCGCCTGCCGATCTCAAGACTCGCGATATTCTACATGGCTTTCTCAAGCATCCACTCTCCTCATACCGCATCGCCGCCGCAGAAGCGCTGGATGACCCGGCCGTCCTCAAGGCCGCCAACGCCGTCGACATCATCGCCGACCTCCGCCGCGATGAGTACCCGGTTCGCGTCCGCGCCGCCCGCCGGGCTCAGGAACTGAACCTGGCCCCCACCGATTTCACGGCCGCTTTGGTCCGGGCCACCGAATCGCGCGACATGGCCGCGCGGGAAGGATTGACACTGGCCTTGGAGCGAGCGCAAGCCACCGGCAAGCCGGCTCAGGAGATTTTGAAATTGGCGGATGCCGAACAGGACCCCGTTTCGCGGGCCTACCTTCGCGCTGCGGCGCGGGCGCTGAACGATCATGCGCGGTGATGCGCTATTGGACGGAATGGGTGGCGTTTTGGGTGGCATGGGTAATGGTACTCCATTACCCGTGGGAGGGCGTGGCAGGCAGGTAAGGCACAAGCCAATAAGACACAGGAAGACACGGGTAAGCGAGTACGCTTACCCATGCCACCCAAAACTAGACCACACAGCGCTAGCCGCTCGTTGCGTTGGCTACTCGCCAGGGCAATCGCATGTGGCATGAAAAGGGCAACTATTGCGGATTTCGGATTGTGGATTGCGGATTGAAAGGCGGTTTCCAATCCGCAATCCGCAATCCGAAATCCGAAATCGGTGGGATAGGTGTTACATGCGATGGCCCTGGGCTACTCGCCCTCTTCTCCATCACCCGACTGCGCGGCCGCGTCGCTTTTAGCGTCGCCGATTTTGCCGTCGCCGTTGGTGCTCAGGCCGAGGTCTTCCATGAGCTTGGCGGGCATTTCCATGGTGTTTTTGCACTTGGGGTAGCCCGAGCAGCCGAGGAAGTAGCCGCGGCGGCCGGAGCGGATGGTCATGGGTTTGCCGCAGTCGTCGCAGTCGATGTCGGTGGCCGTGCCGTTGATCGGTTTGGCTTTGGCGGCGGTGGGGTTCTCGCCGAGGATTTTGGCGGCCATCTCGGCCGACTTGGTGCCTTCCTCCTTCAGCAGCGGCACCAGCGCCTCGATCTGCTTGAGCTCATCGCCCACCAGCTTCTTCATCATCTTCGTCGAGCGGCACTTGGGGAAACTCGAGCAGCCGAGGAACGGGCCGCGCTTGGAATCGCGCAGGATCATCGGGCTGCCGCACTTCTCGCAGGGCACGGTCGTCTGGATTTTGACCTTGGGCGGCTGGGGCTTGCCCTCTTTGTCGAGGTTGATGATGACGTTGCACGAGGGCTCGCCCTTTTCATTCTTGATGCTGTAGCCCGAGCAGCCGAGGAACTCGCCGAAGCGGCCCTTGCGCTTGATCATCTCGCGCCCGCAGGTGGGGCACTTGTACTGGCTGACTTCGCGAATGGTGGGCTTGCCCTGCGGATCGACCGGCTGGGTGGTGGCGCACTCGCGGTCCGAGCAGGCCAGGAAGAAGCCGTTCTTGGAGATGCGGTAGAGCATCGGCTTGCCGCACTTGGGGCAGGTGTAGGGCGAGGCCGCGCCGCCGGCGTGCTCGATTTTTTCCAGCGCGCCATCGACGACTTCGTGGAACGGACCATAAAAGTCCTTGAGCAGCTTGACCCAGTCGGCGTGGTTGTCTTCGACCTCATCGAGCTTGAGCTCCATGCCGGCGGTGAAGCCCACATCCATGATCTTGGGAAAGGCCTGGATGAGCTTGTCGGTCACGATGGAGCCGAGCATGGTCGCGAAAAAGCGCCGCTCGATCTGCTGGACGTACTCGCGATCCTGGATGGTCTGGATGATCGAAGCGTAGGTGGATGGCCGGCCGATGCCGAGCTTTTCCAGTTCCTTGACCAGCGTGGCTTCGGTATAGCGCGGCGGCGGCTGGGTGAAGTGCTGGGTGGGGTCGATCTCCAGCGGCGAGACCGGCTGCTTCTCCTTGAGATCAGGCAGAAGCTGATCCTCGGAGGAAATGCCGGCCACTTTCATAAAGCCATCGAACACGAGCTTGCGGCCCGTCGCTTTGAAAACGCCGATTTCCTGTCCTGAACCCTGAACCCCGACCCCTGAACCCTTCCCCGCCGCGATCATGGCCGTGGTCTGGTCGAACTCGGCCGGGGGCATCTGGCAGGCGACGAATCGACGCCAGATCAAGCCGTAGAGTTTGGCTTCATCAGGCGAGAGTTTTTTGTAGGCATCATCGGGCGAGAAGGCCGCATCGGTTGGGCGGATCGCTTCGTGAGCTTCCTGGGCGGACTTATTGGAGGAGGAATAGAAGTTCGGTTTTTCGGGCAGATAGCGGTCGCCGTACTCCTTCTTAATGTGGGCGCGGACCATGCTCAGGGCGTCGGCCGAGAGATTGGTTGAGTCGGTACGCATGTAAGTGATGTGCCCGGCCTCGTACAGGGTCTGGGCGACTTTCATGGTCCGCTGCGCGCCGAAGGACATCCGGCTGGAGGCGGCCTGCTGGAGCGTGCTGGTAATGAACGGCGCGGGCGGGCGGCTGGTGGTGCGCTTCTTCTCGATCGAGCGAACCGCGAAGCTCGGGCAATTCTTCAATGCCCCGGCCAGCACGGTCAGGTTCTTGGCCAGACCCTTGGCCTCGGGGTCTTCGGTGTTGGTCTCTTTGCTGACGACAAACCCGAGCAGCTCGGCGGCGCGGCGGGCGGCGGCCTTATCGGTGGCTTCGAACTTCTTCCCCTCCAACTCGACCAGCTCAGCCGCGAAGGCATGATGGTCGGCCAGCCACTTCTCGCGCTCGACCTTGGTGCGCTCGCCATTGCCGGTGTTGGTCAGGAAATCGGTCCAGGTCTGCGACAGCGATTCGCAGGCCTTGCCGACGGCGGTGGTGAAGATCGCGCCGATCTTCCAATACTCCTCGGGCATGAACTTTTCGATTTCCCGCTCGCGCTCCACGACCAGGCGGACAGTCACCGATTGAACGCGCCCGGCGGACAGGCCACGGGCGACTTTCCGCCAGAGCAGGGGCGAAATTTCATAACCCACGATGCGGTCGAGGATTCGCCGAGCCTGCTGGGCATTAACGCGGTCCATGTTGATGGCCGACGGCTTGGCGAAGGCCTTCTGGATCTCGGTCTTGGTGATGGCATTAAAGATCACCCGGCGGACTTTGGCATCGGGGACATTGAGGGCTTCCTTGAGATGCCAGGCGATCGCTTCGCCTTCACGATCCAAGTCAGTTGCCAGATAGACGGTTTCAGATTCCTTGGCGAGCTTGCGCAACTCCGTGACGAGCTTATCCTTACCGCGTTCTTCGATGACGACGTACTCGGGGATGAAGGTCTTGAGATCGACGCCCATGCCCTTGGAAGGGAGATCGCGCACATGCCCCATCGAGGCTTTGACGATGTAGGCATCGCCGAGGTACTTGTTGATTGTCTTGGCCTTGGCGGGGGATTCGACAATCACGAGGTCTTTTGTCTTCTTTTTGGCCATGAGTCGGACGCTTCCTGCGCTGCTCCCGCGATGGGAGGCGAAAAAACCGCGTCGGATGACGCGGGTACTACTGGAGGCCGGATTTGATGTACGGCCCCGGAAACCGAGCATAGGCCGCACATGCCGACGACGCTACCGCCCTTATGACCCCATCCGAGGACCGTATCGGCCGCGAATGGAGGGCGCTTAATCTAACTGTATGTCGCTGGCCACCCGTCGAACAGGGAATTCGACCCTTTGGCGGGGGCGGGCAGTTTGACCGTGACCGTTGCGGCCTGTCAAGAGGCCTGGGGCAAGGAAACTGAACTGGTTAATACGAGGTGAGGGGGATTACGGTTCGACTGCGGGAGCGGTGCGGGGGCAAAACGAAGCCAGTGGCCGATTCAGGGGTGGAGAGCATAAGAATTGAATTATCAAATGCTTACAGGAGAACGGCGGCTGAAAATCTGGGTTCGTTTTGGATTTTTTATCGAGAGGGCGATCCGACCATCCGACCAACCATCGGGTGAACACCGATGAATGGAAAATGGGTTTGTTTGGCTAGCGGGAACGGCAGGCGGCCGGCTACCCGTTTCGGCTGATCGAGGGAATAAACTCGGCGGACAAGTCCGTCAGTATTTCAGGATTTCAAAGAGCGTGGGCAGGAATTTTAGGCGCAGAGGAAGCGGGAGGGAAGTCAAACGTTCGTAATTTGTTTGGATAATTGGCAAAATAGTAGTTGACGGCAAATTCCGTCGATAAGGAAGTGGAGCGGGTTCGTGCGTATAACGGAATCGAGCATCCGATGGCCTAACAACGATTCGGTAGGCTTGGCAATACAGACCTGAAAAAGTGGTGATCCCCATGCAACTGGCGTTACAGCAATTCGGCAACGTGATCAACGCGCTTCGCAAAACGGGCGAATCGAGCGGGAGCGAGAAGCGGCGGCACAACCGGATCGAGATCCAGGCGCAGGTCAAGATGGCGGCGCTGGCCGGGGGGAAGATCGTGAGGTTTTACACGAGCCTGACGCAGGATTTGTCGGTGGCGGGCATCGGGTTGTTTCAATACTCAGCGATGGAATCGGGCGAAGAATTCCTGGTTCGGCTGCCGACGACGGCGGAGGAGGAGGCCGAGTCGGATCTGCTGGTCACATGCCGGACCACATTCTGCCGGCCGGTGGCGGAGGGCTTGTTCAAACTGGGCGCGGGATTCATCAGCATTGCGGATGCGAAGATGCTGGCGGCGCTGGAGGCGCGGGAGCAGGATCAACTGGCGCGGATTCAGAAATCGATCATGGGGAGTTAGGTTGGGCGAGGAGAACTAAAAACGAAAAACTTAAGGGGAGGAAGAGGGGTGACCGCGGGGACGCAGAGGGCGCGGAGAAGAGGTTTTTTTGGGGGGCCATTGGGGGTTAGATTTTTCCGATGATGGCATTGGCGGTGTCGTCGCTCTTTTTCATCACGGATGAGGCGAGTGTCTCATTCTGGTTGTAGGAGCTCATCAAATCCTGGATTTCGAAATTGCTGAGTTTGTCCTGACTTTCGAGGTCGGCGAGGGTGTTCTGGAGGCGATTCTTGATGGCATCAATGTTGGAGCCGGCCGGGGTTTGGATGTCGGCAAAGGCGGCGGCGTTGGCGGCAGCGCCCGCTTTTCCGCCGACGAAAACGATGCCGCGCTGGGCGAGAGACTGGGTGGCTGGCGATGCGGGCGCGCCTGGGCCGGCGCTCTTCCCGCCGACAATGATGATGCCGCGATCGGCCAGCGATTGCGCGGCGGCGGATGCGGGCGAGCCGCCGTTTTTGCCGCCGACAAAGATGATGCCGCGATCAGCGCCGGGGGTGGACCATTGGACAGCGTTCAGGGGTGATTCGGTCTTGCCGCGCAGCACCTGCGGGAGCGGGCTATTGGCTGAGAACGCGGGGGTGGCGGATTGATGGGTTGCGGATTGTGCGGCCGCCAAGGAGGCGTGGGACGAGTTGAATGTGTGGGCGGAGGAGAATTCCGAGAGGGCGGATCGCAGGGAGGAGGGATTCATGTGTGGGACTCCGGTGAGCGGTTGGGTGATGTGAAGGGCGGTAAAAGAAACTTCGCCGGGGTTATCGGGGGGAGGAGGCGGGCGTTGCGTGGGGAGGTTGTTTTTCTGAGTGGCCGCGGTGTTTGGCTGAGAGCGATCGGGGATGTCGATTCCGCGGGAATTCGACCCGAGAACGGGGCAGTCGGGGGGCAATGAAAGATGGAATCGAGAGGCCTGGCAGGGAACATTAGTGATAATTAGTTATTATTAGTGGCGAAAATCAGGCCGAATTAATAAAATAGAATGACTTAAATCGCAGCCGCCTGAGGCGGCCCGTCAGCAATGCTAATCCATGCCGAACGAGCCCTCCCCACTTCAGTTGCTTAGGATCGGCGCATGAATAGCGGTCGGGACTACCGGGGCACGGCGATGTAATTCCACTTGGGGAGAACTTTGTCGAAGAGCAGGGGCAGGTTGGCTTTGAAGTCGTTGGCGACCTGTCGGCCGGTTTCGTAGACGCG
>JBBRTW010000323.1:0-8396 GCA_038244055.1 Tepidisphaerales bacterium
CAGGGTTTCGGGGACGCAGCATGCCCTGGCCGGCGCGCTCAACAATCTGGGCATTCTTCTTTCCAAGCTGCCCAACCAGTTCGATGAGGCGCGCAAGCTCATCGAGGAATCGCTGGCCATCCACACCCGCCTGCAGAATCCCTCCTGGATCGCCTACGCGAATTTGAATCTGGCCGAGCTCGAGCTCGATTGCGGCAACCAGCCCCTGGCCCGGCAGCGCTACTCGATCACGCTGAAGATTCTCGAGGAGCTGGAAGATGAATGGGGCGTGGCCTACGCGCTGGAGGGGCTGGGCAAGTGCGACCTGATAACCGGCGACCTCGATGCGGCGCGGGACCGCTTCGAGCGGACGCTCAAGGTGGTGCGCCGGCTCGGCGATAAGAGCGTACTGGCCGATCAACTCGATAACCTGGCGCAGACGGCGCTGCAGCAATCGGACTCCGCCGCCGCCTGGCCCCTGGCGACAGAGAGCCTGCAGCTTCGGCTCGAATTGAAAGACAAGCTCGGGCTGGCCCAATCCCTGGAAACGCTGGCCAGCGCGCGCGCGCATACCAACCCGCGCCGCGCCGCCGAACTGCTGGGCGCGGCCGCGACACTGCGCACCCAGATCAACTCCCCCGTCACGCCTGGCAAGTCGGCGCGGCACCAGCAAATGCTCGAGGGAATCCGCAAAGCCCTCGGAGAGGCCGATTTCGCCGCCGCGTTCGCCGCCGGGGAGAAGACGGATATCGCCAGTCCATCGCTTCTCGAACCGTAATACCCGCGCAGCAAAACGGCGGATGCCACTGTTGGCATCCGCCGCTGTCACGTCTTCACAGGGTAGCCGGGTTAACTCGGGTTAACTCGCGGAACAAAGTTACTTCACGCCCAGCGCGCCGGTCTTGTCGACGCCGAAAAGCGTCGCATAGAACGAATGCACGACCATGCGCTTGGCTTCAAGCTGATCGGCCGGCCAATTGTCCTTGCCGGTCTGGAGCTGGCCCAGGCGCGAGGTCAGCATCGTGTAGAGCTCGCCGGAATTGAAGGTATCCGGAACATCGATTCTCCACTTGAGATGGTCCTTGATCACGGGGATGGTGACTTCGCGCACGCCGTGGCTGGCAGGGATGGTGGCATTGGCATAGGTGTAGTTCTTGTCTTCACCCGTCTTCTTGACCATCAGCCAGTTTTGCAGCACTTCATCGTGCTTGATGTCGAAGCCATTGTTGAACTTCGACTTCCACAGGCCGGTGAAGGCATCGGCCGAGGTCTTGAGATCGTTCTTGTCATCGATCTTGCCGAGGCGATCGCGATCGCCCTTGACGAAGTAATCGACGACATCGGACAGCTTGCCGTTCTTGAAGCCTTCGTTGACCGGCTCGCCGATGGTGTTGTAGATATTGTTCAAGTCGACCGTGCCGATCTGATCGCCAGTGGTCTTGGACCCGGCGGTGCGGGCCGCATCGTCCTTGTTGATGAGGGTCTTGTCGTCGGCCGCGGTGGTTTTGTCGCGCGGGTCGTTGCTGGCCTGTTTGCCGGACTTGTCGCAGCCGGTAAGAGCCAGTCCGCCAACGCCAAGCGATGCGGCGAGAAGCCAGTTGATGTGCCTGTTCATGGCAATCTCCTTTGCAAAAATTATTCGGTCCATTTCGAGCGGCCGCGCCGCCCGGCGGAAAGAAGAGGTCGCAAACACGAGGCCACCGGCGGCGCGATAAGGTCAGCCATCTCACATTCATTGATTCTTCGACAATAGCCGGGAATCAGCGGAAGAAAACCGCAGGATTTTGGCTGAAAAGCAGGCGAATTGGCAATCGTTGAGTCTGCGACAGTCTGCCGGACCGCGTCGGGATTTACCAAAGAAAATGGCGATCTCCGCAGAGATCGCCATCACTTGCTGGCTGAGCCATTGGGGGCCGATTACTTCTTCTTCTCGATCGAATCGATCTTCTTCTCCAACTGCTCGATCTTCTCCAGCAGCTTGTCGATCTTGGCATCACGGTCATCGACGTTGCCGCCATCGCCATTTCGCGCTGCTCCGCCAACCTTCGCTGCGCCCTTTGGCGACATATCCCAGGCAACCCGCCATTCCATGCCCGTCTTCTTGAAGCCCATTTCATCGATCATGCGCTTTTCCATGTCCTTCATGTGGGCCGCACCGTAGAAGATGCCCAGGTTCTTCTTGCCGGCCGCCAGTTGATCCTTGAGGACGCGCAGACACGCCTTGTTGCGCTCCGTCACCAGCACCGAGCCGTTGGGGCCTTCCATCCCCGCGACCATTTCATCCATGTTCTCGAATTGCTTGGCCAGGATCAGCTTGAGATGGCGGGCGCTGTCCGGGCTTTGCAGCGCTTCGAGCAGCGCCATCGGATCCATCTGCTGGTCGGCCTTGCCGTTGTCGCCCTTGAGCATCTCCTTCATCATCTGCTGGAGCATCATGCCCCAGATCGATTCGCCGCGCTCTTCCTGCATCTTGTTGAATTCCTCGGCCGTCAGGTCCGCGTGGACGAAATTCTTGGCCGAGTAATCGATCCCATCGAGCTGGTAATCGAGTTCCAGGAAATACTTCATCCCCTTCTGGAGGATGTGAACCAGGCCGACGCCATTGGCCTTCTCGCCCTTGCCGCCCATCTCCACATCTTTGGGCTTGACCATTTCGTAGAGCAGCGAGTCATACCCCGCGAATTTCTTGTTCAGCGCTTCGTAATAGCCGGGGTCGGCGATGTGGACCGCGCCGATGAGCTGGACGGTCTGGCCCTTGTCGTTCTTGTAGGTGACGATGGCGGTCTCAAGCCGCCCGCCGTTCTGGCCTTCTTCGACGAAGCGGAGGAACTTGGTCCCCTCCTCTTTTTCCTTCTCGGCCGCGCGGACGGGGACATTAACGTAGCACGAGATCAGTGCGGCCATCGCGATGGCCATCAGTCGGCGGGAATGCGAATTCATATGCGAGCTCCTGGAGGACAGACCGGACCTCATACAGTGTTGCCATGCCAATCGGCAAACGCAAGGATTTTACGCCGCAAACGGTAGCGTTGTTTCGTAAATCCGCGGGGCGTTCCGCGACATCGGCAACGCTATGATAGGACTGAAGCGGACAGAAGCGGTTAGAAAACGGGAGAGGAATTTGAATTGAGCATCGTCTTCGAAAGAAACCAGGCGCTTGGCCGTGGCACCCAACATCCGATCCCCTACGCGGCCGCCCCTTCTTGAACCAGGCGCGGCAGCGAGCGCATGGTCGCGTTATCGACCCAATGCGGAGCGATCCAGATCGACATCGGCCGAATGGTCGGGCCGGCGTTGAGCACATCCAGCACCGCCCGCGCCACATCGGCGCTGCGCGAGAGGTATCCACTGACAGGGTACGTCTCGTTGGCGCAACCGATCGCCGCCAGCGAAATATCCTGGCCCACCTTGACCCCGGCCGCCTCGAGCGTCTGCTTGACCTGCTTGCCGGCCATTGTCGTATCGCAGATGAGCGCCGTTGCGCCACCTTCGATCGCCTGCATGACCTGATCCAGCGGCCAGGACTTGACGATCGCATCGGCCGCATATCGGACCGCCGTCTGCTCCGCGGCGCGGGCAACGGTCGAGCCCGCCAGGGTCTGAATCACCGCCAGCCGCCGGTGCCCGCCCAGAATCAGGTCCCGCGCCAAGCTGGAAGCGCCCAGCGGCCGATCCACACCCACGGCATTGACCGAGTAAACCCCCGGTTCGCGATTGACGGAGACCACGGGCACGCTGCGGACGACCAGGTCCTTCAGAAACGCGTCCGGCGTCTGTGTGCAGTAATCGATCACCGCATCGAACTTGGCGACGTAACTCGGCCGGGTCGCGTTCAAGTCTGAAAGCACCACGCCATCCGGGCAAAGATCGAGAACGCACCGAACAAAAGAGGAATCCACGCGATCGGCATCGCAAACGATCAGCCATTTCACGCAAGCGGGCTGATCCGCGGGGCGCGTGCCTTTAACGAAGGTCCCCCGGCCAATGGTGCGCTCGAGCAGGCCCTCGGCCGCCAGATCAGTCAAGGCTTTGCTGAGCGTCTTAGCGTTGACATTGTAGCGGGCGGCCAGGATCCGCTCGCCGGGAAGCTTCCCGGCAAGTTCCCCGCTGGCGACGGCCTCGCGAAGGCGCTCCCGCATGCGCTGGAATTTGTAGTTGAGCCCCTGCTGTCTTCGTTTTGAGCGCGGCGAGCCATCGCCAGATACATCCATCAACATAAATCCTCACTCGATGCCGGCAACCATCGCCTGGCATCAACAACGTGATCGGTGCTTCCCATTCCCCCACAAAAAAACGGGGAGCGGCCAGAGTATACTATAATCACTCGATTTGGCGGGTTCAATATAAACTCTGTTTGCATTGCAAGACACAATAAATGGCACAACTCGCTTTCGACATTGGCGCGGTACGGTCTAACGATTGCCTGCGCACGCCGCGGGCACTGAAAATGAAGAAACAATGAGTTTTACGATCTTTTGTGTATTTCAAGCAGATTCGAGATTATGCGGGAGGGTTAGGGACATGATTGGACGGCGCAAGGTGATTGCCAGTTGTGCGCATGCTTCGCCCAATCAAAACGATGGGGTGGGGACTGCCATTGATCGCATTAAAGATTCGTACCCGAGTCATGGCGATATTCGGATATTGATATGGATTACGGTGCAGGAGCCACCGATCTGCTTGCCGCCCGTGGATGAGGGCAGATAATCGGCCCGATGAAATCCTCGAATGATTCGGCCAATTTGTCACTGATCGTGTGCCTTGCGGCGCTCCTGGGATCTTGCGCAGTGGTTCCAGCGCGGGGGGATGGAGCGCCGTGGCAAATGAATTTATCCATGGGCAATGGCGGGCTGTGGCAGAAGCGGGTGGCGGTGGTGATTCGCAATGACGCTGACGAGGCGGTGGCGGGGCAGGCGGTGGGAGTGGTTGTCGGCAAGAAGGCGGGCCAGGCGGATCTGGTAGGAGTGGAAGCATCGGGCGTGCGGGTGTGCGCGGAAGATGGGGCGGAGTTACTCTTCGCGCTGGTCGGGCCGGCGGGGCAGGCGCTAAGAAAAGGGCCGGTGCCGGAAGGAGCGACACTGATGATCCCGGCCGAGTGCGCGGCCAAGGCGAGCACGACCGTCTGGGTGTATGCCGGGAATCCCGATGCGTGGGGCGTGACCGATTTTCTGCCGGCGCGGATGGGCGTGATCAATGGCGGGATGGAAGAGGGCGCTGGCGATGCGCCGGCCGGGTGGGCGCACGATGTGAACGATGCGGGGCATGTAACATCGTGGGCCAGCGAAGGCGCGCATGGCGGGCGGAGATGTTTGAAGACGGTGGTGGCGGAGTCGGCCGAGCCGACGTGGATCTCAACGCGGCAGATTCAGATCGGCATCACCGGCGGGGCGCGGTATGTACTGAAGGCGTGGGTGAAGGGGAAGGATGTGAAAGGGTCGGCCGGGTGGTACATCCATGTCGGCAACGAGAAGAACTCGCAGATGCTCGGGCATATCACTCCTCCTATCCAAGCGCCCGGCGGGACCTTCGACTGGCGGGAGATTTCGTTCACCTTCACCGCGCCGATGGAAGCGACCAAGGCGGATATCGGCACAGTCCTGCGCGGGACGGGGACGGCCTGGTTCGATGATGTGACCCTGGAATGCCTGGACCCCGCGCGATTGACGGCGACGGCCGGGCCTGCGGAGACGATCGCGGCGGTGGTGGATGGAACTGCCTTGGGAACCAGCGCGGCGGCGGAGGCGGAATGGGGCGAGAGCAATCGCGAGTGCCGGGCGCGGATGGTTCTGCGCATCGTGAATCTGGAAGCGCAGCCGGCGCGGAGGCTGGTATCAGCCGATGTTTCGCGGCTGGTGCGGCGAAGCGCGGCCGGCGGCGCGGCGGCGGTTCGTGTGACCGATGGGAGCAAGGTAGTCCCCTCGGCGATGGTGCAAGGCGTGGTGGTGTTCGAGGCGGAGATGCCGGCGCATTCGGTGAAGCAGTTTTATGCGTACGCGGGCGCGGCCGGCGAATCGGCCGACGCCGCGGCGACGATTCGGCAGTACGCGGAGATGATCGGCCGGCCGGTGAATCGCGTGAAGAATGGCCGGTTCGAGTTGATGCAGGAAGGTCAGCCGGCCGATTGGAGCGGCGGGCTCGAGGGGACCAAAGCGCCGGGGAGTTATGTGGGCGTGGAAAAAGGCGCGGGGATTTTCGGCGGGCCCTGCGCGATCGTGCGCGTCGCGGCGGATGCGGCCCAGGGTTGGCGCGGCTTGCGGCAGAAGGTGCCCGTGCAGCCGGGGCGGACTTATTTATTTTCGACGTGGGTGAAGGGGCGGGATGTGAACGGCCGGGTGCTGCTCAATGCGCATTACCTGACGGCCAAAGGCGCGCCCTGCGCGGTGACGAAGTACGCCTCGGCCGGGACGCCGATCTCGGGGACATCGGACTGGCGGCTGATGTCAGGGACCTTCACGATGCCGGCCGATGCGGGGTTCTTCGAATTGCACCTGACGACCAACGCGAGTGGGACGGTCTGGTTCGATGGGGTTTTTCTGGCGGAAGTGAATGCGGCGCTAGTGGGTAAAACCGAGGGCAGGCCGGAGAATTGGGCGACCGGCGCGAGCGGTGGCTCTGCGGCTGGCGGGGCCGGTCGAGGTAGCGGAACCGGCGCAGGCGCAGCGGCCGGCGCGCTTTCGGTATGGCAGGTGAACGCGATCGAGAAGGTGTTCGAAGAGGATGTTCGCCCGGACAAGCCATCGCCGTGGCGGATCACCGCCGCGCGCAACGAGCGCGAGCCCCTGCAACTGGCCATTCGGAGCGATACGGAAATGAAAGGCGTTCGCATCGCGGTGGAAGCGCCGCCGGCGAACAGTGGGGCGACGCTGGCGAATGTGACTGTGAATGTCGTCGGCTACGTGCCGGTGGATCATCCCTCTGGCTATTTCGAATCGCGCGGGCCGGCCTGGCGGCGGCGGATTCCGGCCGGCGGTGCGCAGTGCGATGGATGGGCGGGATGGTGGCCGGACCCGCTTTTGCCGGCCGATACGCTCGATCTGCCGGCCGGGCAAACGCGGTCGGTATGGGTGACGGTTGCGGTGCCCAAAGATGCCCCGGCCGGGGATTACACGGGGCAGGTCGCGCTGATGAGCCTGGCCGGTGTGCGCCTGGTGCAGGCTCCCTTCACGGTGCATGTGTGGGATTTCGCGCTGCCGGATCAGGGGCATTGCAAGGCGGTCTACGACCTGCGCACGAGCTCGCATTGGAAGCAGGCGGGCAAGTCGAATCAGCAGGTGTGGGATCAGTTGTCGGCGTTCATGGCCGAGCATCGCGTCTCGCCCGATCGCATCGCGCCCGAGCCGGTGCTGAAGTTCGAGAATGGGAAGGTGACTTCCGATTTCACGGATTTCGACAAGTCGGCCGAGGTTTATTTCAATCGCGATCATCATCTGCACACCTACGCGCCGCAGGCTTTCTACGCGTTTGGATGGGGCCATCCGCCGGCGACGCGCTTCGGGCAAAAGCCGTATGAGGGGGCGTATCCGTTCGAGTCGGCCGACCGCGGCAAGCTGCGCGCGGAGTTTAAGCAGGCGTATCAGGCGTGTCTTAAAGTGTATTGGGAGCATATGAAGCAAAAGGGGTGGGCCGATCGCGTGCTGCTGTATATGTCCGATGAGCCGATGTACGAGGAGCGCGGCAAGCCCAACCAGCCGATCATCGATCAGATGAAAGCCCTGTGCGCGATGGTGCGCGAGGTGGATCCGAATATCCCCATTTACAGCAGCACCTGGGGCCATGTGCCGCAGTGGGATGGCGCGATCAGCGCCTGGGGCATCGGCGCGTATGGCATCGTGCCGGTGGCGAAGATCGGCGAGATTCTCAAGGGCGGGGCCAAGGTCTTGTATACGGTGGATGGCCACATGTGCCTGGATACACCGTACTGCGCCATCGAGCGGCTGCTGCCGCATTACTGTTTTGAATATGGCGTGGAGGGCTACGAATTCTGGGGCGCGACCTGGCTGACACAGGACCCGTATCAGTACGGCTGGCACTGCTACATCACCCAGGGAATGCGGCCGGGGGATAGTTACTCGATCCGCTATCCCAATGGCGATGGGTATTTGATTTACCCCGGTGCCCCGATCGGACATGCCGGCCCGGTTTCATCCATCCGCCTGGAGCAGGCGCGCGAGGGCGTGGAGGATTACGAGTATCTCTGGATTCTGCGCGATCGAATCGCCAGGGCGAAATCGGCGGGAAAGAACACAGGCGCGGCGGAAGCGGCCCTGGCCAAGGCGGCCGAGCTGGTGACGATCCCCAACGCGGGCGGACGATATTCGACGAAGATCCTGCCGCGGCCGGAGAAGGTGATGGAGGCGAAGGAGGCGGTGGGCGCGGCGATCGAGGGGCTGCGTTGATAGTTGCGAGTTGCGAGTTGC
>JBBRTW010000324.1:0-8369 GCA_038244055.1 Tepidisphaerales bacterium
GCCCCACCACTCAAATACACTCGACATCGGAATGTCGAGCTACGTCAGCGACTCCACCGCCGCGCGCACTACGTCGGCCGGGACATCATCGCGAATCACCACATGTCCGATCCGGTCCGGCAGCACGAACCGTACCCGCCCGGCCCGGACCTTCTTATCGAACAACATCGCTTTGACGACCGAATCGGTCTGGAGTTTCATCCCGGCCACCGGCAGATGGGCGTCCTGAATGACCGCCAGAATCCGCTCCCGCACCGCCGAATCGATCAATCCGAGCTTCATCGCCGCGAAACTGGCGGCCGCCATCCCCAGGGCGACGCACTCACCGTGCGAATAGGAATATTCGGAAATGGTCTCGATGGCGTGGCCGAAGGTATGGCCAAAGTTCAGGTGGGCGCGCTCGGCGTTTTCGAACGGGTCCGCCTCCACCACCCGCGCCTTGATCGCGACGTTGTGCGCGACCAGATCGGCCAGGTATCCGATATCCACCGACAGCGCCCGCCCGATCTCCTGCTCCAGCCGGGCAAAGCCATTGGCGTCGCGGATGATGTCGTGCTTGATGCACTCCGCGAGCCCGCTGCGAAGCTCGCGCGGCGGCAGGGTTTTCAAGACGGCCGGGTCGATCAGCACCGCGATCGGCTGATGAAACGCCCCGATGAGATTCTTCCCCACCGCATGATTGACCCCCGTCTTGCCGCCCACGGAGGCATCGACCATGGCCAGCAAAGTCGTTGGAATCTGCACGAAAGGCACCCCCCGCAGCACGCTGGCGGCCAGGAACCCGGTCATATCTCCGATCAATCCCCCGCCCAGGGCCAGCACGGGCGTGGTCCGCTCGATACGCGCTTCGAGAAGCACATCGAAGGCCGGCAGAAGGTCGGCCAGGGTTTTGTGATCCTCGCCCGGCCGAAGGGTCACCGGAATCGTCTCGAATCCCGCCTCGGCCAGGCTGGTGGTCAGTGTGGCCAGATGGATCGGCCCAACGTTGTCATCGGTCACCACCGCCGCCTTGGATGACTTGCTCAGCGATCGAAGAATCCCCCCCGCCCGGCCAATCAAGCCCGGCTCGACGATGATTGGATATTTCGCCCCGCCCGGAATATCCACTTGTACAGTCTGTTGGCACGGCATGACCGCGATTGTAGCGATTGGGCGTTCATCGTCATCCGCTGCGGTCACCGAAGAGGGATTGATTGCTTGCGGTTGTTTAGTTTGGTAAATGTTCCACGTGGAACAATCTCCGGATTACCACTGGTTCAATGATGCTAATCATAGCGGGAATAAGCGATTAGATTCCTATAGGAGTTTATTCAGTGTACACATATTGAGCCGCGCGAATGCGTAAAGGTGTGGTTGAAATTACAGAGGGTCGTTCGGAGTTCAGTCCCGCTGTTTCCGATAAGGTGGGCCACAGCGCCGGAGCGCCGCGATGGAGCGCCGCAGTTATTGGCGGGTGACGTTGCCGGCAATGAGGCCATTCTCGTTCCATTGCAGTTCGACTTTGCCGCCGTGCTGGATCATGGCAGTGAGGGATTGGCCGACGGCTTGGTGACGCCAGCCGCGCATGAGGCGGAGGGCAGAGAGGGCGGAGGGGTCGGAGGGGACTGCGGGGTCGGAGGGTTCGGAGGAGGGGGAAGGGGGGGCATCGCGGAGGGCGCGGTACAGCCGGCCGACTTCCTGGCGGCTGGTGACCAAATCCGGGTCGACGCTGTGGCCGACACAGAGGCACTGGGTCAGGGCCCATAGGGAGTCGGAGCGGTATTTGTCGGTGGGGGATTCTTCGATGTTGCGCGATTCGGGTTGGTCCTCGACCGGGCTGGCGAGGCCTTTGCGGGTGGCATTGACGATTTCAGCGCCGTGGGCGAGTTCGACGGGGCGGGGCAGGCCGCGGACGCGGTCGAGTTTCTCGGCGGATTTGATGGGATTGCGCGAGAGGTCGAGGAGGATTTCATCCTTGAGGAAGGCGCGCGGCGGGACATCGTGCTGGCGGGCGGCGGCATCGCGCCAGATGGCCAGCTCGCGGAGGACGGCCAGGTTCTGCGGGGGCAGGCCGACCGAACCGCGGACGCGCATGTAGGCGGTTTCGGGATCGAAGCGGTAGAGGCCGACATCGGTCTGGGCCTGGCATTCTTCGGCGGCCCAGGCGGCGTGGCCGAGGGAGTCGAGGCGGCGGCCGAGCTCGGCGCGTACGGCGGCAAGATAGCGGACATCGTTGGCGGCGTATTTGAGCTGCTGGGCGGAGAGGGGGCGCTGATCCCAGTGGGTGAAGGTGAGGCCTTTGCCGAGGCGCGCGCCGACGATCTCGCGGACGAGCTTGGAGAGCGAAGTTGGGTAGGACATGCCGACGAAGCCGGCGGTGATCTGGGTGTCGAAGACGTTCTGGCCGGGGCGGTTGATGTGGCGGATGACGGGCTCGAGATCCTGCTGGCCGGCGTGGACGATTTTTTCAACGGCCGGGTCGGCGACGAGTTCCCAGAAGGGGGTGAGATCGATGCCGGGGGCCATGGGGTCGATCAGGCTGATGAAGGCGGTGGTGGCGGTTTGGATGAGGCAGAGGCGCGGGAGATAGGTGAGCTCGCCGATGAATTCGCTGTCGTAGGCGAAGGAGCCCGAGTCGCGGAGGCGGGCGACGAGATCGAGCAGGCCGGGCTGGGTATCGACGAGGTCCGGCTCGCCGCGGAAGACGAGGGGATTGGCGGCCGACTGGCCGGGGTCGAATTGCTCTTCTTCGCCATGGGCGTCTTCGTGGGCGCGGGCGCGATGCTGGGGACGAGTGGGACGATAGTTCTTCATGGCGAATCAATCAGCCGGGGTTGGAGAATGCAGAGACCGGCCGGGGGGAACATATTCGCGGAAAGGCGTGGCGGGGGGAAGAGGGGGGGCGAAATGTTTTGAGGGAATGAGGTCAACAGATGGGCGATCAATAGAAGGACACAGGGCGGGCGTGAGGGACATGCAGCGCTGGCGGACTCATCGGCCGCGCGCATGGTAAAGCCGTGGATTTGCGGGAGAAATCGCGCATGTTTTTCCCGCGCTGCGCAGGGCCTGCGCCCGCGCATCTTACCGCATTCGATTTCTCATTTTCAGCACCGCGATCGGCCGAAGTGTTCACCATGGTCATCAACACAAAAGCACTCAACGCGTCGCCCGCGCCACAGGGCGCGCAGCTTAAATCGAAGAAGCAGCTCAACGCCAGCGACTTCATTAACATGATGGTCACCCAGCTCCAGAATCAGGATCCGATGGAGCCGACCAAGAACTCGGAACTGCTTGCTCAGATGAGCCAGATCGGCCAGCTCCAGAGTTCAACGACCTTGCAGGACAGCCTCAAGGGCCTGGTGCTGCAGAATCAGATCGGCTCGGCCGGGAATTTGATCGGCAAGAGCATTCAGGGGCTGGATGATAAGAACGCCAACGTGGCCGGCATCGTGAATTCGGTGAAGGTGCAGGACAACTCGGTGTATCTGGAACTCGATACGGGCAAGACCCTGTCGCTGAGCAATGTGACGAACATCGCGAGCGCGCCCTCGCCGGTGAAGGCGGCGGCGTAGGGAGAGCAGGCGGTAGGCAGTAGGCAGTAGGCAGCAAAGACATAGGATCGATTGCCCACTGCCCACTGCCTTCTGCCTACTGCCTACTGTTCCCCTGGCATCGCAATTGCTGAGTATTACTGGCGGCTGGGACTGGCCGCATGGCAACGTGTTAAATGGCTTCCGGGCGCGAAGGATGCGCTCCCAGGCGGCATGAACTGCGCGAGACCTCCGCATGGATGCGGGGGCTGGCTGTTGAAGTTGAATGGATTGAGAGCCCCATGGCACTGACCAGCGCATTGTTCACCGGGTTGTCGGGTCTGAACGTCAATCAGACCAAGTTGAATGTCGTCGGCAACAACATCGCCAAC
Source organism: Tepidisphaerales bacterium (assembly GCA_038244055.1). Classification (GTDB taxonomy): domain Bacteria; phylum Planctomycetota; class Phycisphaerae; order Tepidisphaerales; family Tepidisphaeraceae; genus DASPKW01. Next base: position 3,902 of record JBBRTW010000324.1, read on the forward strand.
GCCAACAGCGTGGCGTTCAAGTCCAGCCGCGCCTTGTTCTCGCCGCAGTTCTATGTGACCGAGGGGGGCGGCTCGCCGCCGGGCGCGAACTTTGGCGGCACCAACCCCAACCAGCGCGGCCTGGGTGCGCAGGTCGCTTCCATCGAGAAGAATTTCACGCCCGGCTCGATCGAAGCCACGGGCAAATCCACGGATATGGCTATCGATGGCGCGGGATTCTTCGTCGTCCAGGGGATCGATCAGAAGTTCACGCGCGATGGCTCTTTCTCGCTGAACTCGGCCAACCAGCTCGTGACGACCGGGGGCGACTTCGTCCAGGGTTTTGGCGTCGACTCCAACTTCAACATCATCCCCGGCGCGCTCGACAACGTCACCGTTCCGCTGGGTGAACTCACCAGCGCCAAGGCGACTGAAAACGCATTCATGAAGGGGAATCTCAACGCTTCGGGCACGGTGGCGAAGGGTGCAAGCGTTTTGACCAGCCAGGAACTGACACAGGTCGGCGGCGGGCCGATCGCGGGCGGGACCGAACTGCTGACCAATGTCGCCGATGCGACGACTCCGGCGGTTCCGGCGTTCACGGTGGGGCAGGTGTTCACGCTTGGCGGCAAGAAGGGCGGGCGCGATGTGGACCCGGCCACGTTCACCGTGACGGCCACCAGCACGCTGGACGATCTTTCGAAATTCTTTCAGGAAGGGATGGGCGTGTTTCCGCAGGGGGTCGCCACGGGCGAGGTGCCCGATGATGGCGATCCCACGACGCCGCCGCCGGGGGTTACGCTGGGTTCGAGCCCGGGGGACACCGCCGGCACGACCCGGCTGATGATCACGGGAAACCTTGGCGCGGATAACTCGCTGACGATTCCGCCCAGCGCGTTCGCCACCTCGGCCGGGGCGACGCCGCTGACCTTCGACGATGGCGTGGATCCAAGCGGGATTATTTCAGACCCCACCGGCGAATCGGTGCATACGAGTTTCGTGGCCTATGACTCGCTGGGAACGCCCCTCAATGTCGGCGTGACGGCCGTCTTTGAAAAGGCCTCGGACACCGGAAACACCTGGCGGTTTTACGCCGAATCGCCGGATGACACGGACCCGAGCCTGGTGCTGGGGACGGGGACGCTCACCTTCAATAGCGAAGGCAAGCTCATCTCCACAACAGGCGACACGATCGGGATCGATCGCTCGGGCACCGGCGCCAAAACGCCGCTCTCGGTCAAACTGGATTTCTCGGCCATGACCTCGCTGACCAGCCGGAACTCGGAACTGGTGATGACCCGGCAGGATGGCAATGCGATCGGCACGCTCGGCGATTTTTCGGTGGGGGCGGATGGGACGATCACCGGATCGTTCACCAACGGCCAGACGCGCACGCTCGGGCAGATCGCCATCGCGACGTTCACCAACCCGCAGGGGCTGGTGGATCAGGGCTCGAATATGTTTGAGGCGGGCGTGAACAGCGGAGAAGCGGTGATAGCGCCGCCGCTGACGCTGGGCGCGGGCTCGGTGCGCTCGGGCGCGCTGGAGCAGTCGAACGTGGATTTGTCGGAAGAATTCATCAATCTGATTATTGCATCGACCGGGTTCTCGGCGTCGAGTCGCGTGATCTCGACTTCGGATCAGCTTATTACGGAGCTATTGAACTCGGCCAGATAACGAATCTCAGCCCCCGCGGCAGGGTGTTATTCTGCTGTCGCGGGGGCACTTGTACACAACATCGCCTGATGCGGACGCCCGACCTCCGGGGCCGGAAGGATTCCGGCCCGTCGGCCGCCCGACAGGGCGAGGGGTATTGCGACATGATCAGACTCACACGACTGAACGGCGAGCGATTCGTCGTCAACGCTGAGAAAATCCGCACGATCGAAGCGACCCCGGACACGGTGGTCTGCTGCGAGACCGGCGAGCGGATGATGGTGAAGGAAACGCTCGATGAGGTGATCCGGCGGGCGATCGACTATGGGCGGCTGTTGCGGCGGCCGGTGACGGATTGACGTCCGGTAATCTTTAGTACCGAAGAGTTGGGGGGCATTTGCCGATAAAGGTCATGGCGGTGGCATTGCGCCCGCCCTATCGGACCCAATGGGTCCAAGACAGGTGACCTCATGGCCGAAAAAGCGGAAAAAAAGCCCGAAGCAGCGCCCCATCCCCCAGCGGATAAAAAAGAGGGCGCGGAGAAGAAGGCGGGCGGGGGGCTGATGAGCAAGACGCCCGTCGTCATGGGGTTGGTCATGGTTCTGGAGGCGGTGGTGCTGTTTGCGGGGTTCAAGTTCGTCGGCGGAGGGGCCAAGCCGGCGGTGGCGGTGGAACTGGTCGCGGAAAAGGATGAAGGACATGGCGGAGGAGGGAATGATGGTGGGCATGGCGGCGGTGGGCACGATGCGCCGGCCGGGGGCGGGGCGAAAATTACGGACAAAAAGAAGACCGTGGAGATCAATGTTCTGGATTTCAAAGCCCCCAATAACATGAACGGGCGGCGATTTGTTTACGATGTGAGTATTTTTGCGGCCATCAAAGGGGAGAACGAAGCCAAGGTAAAGGAATCGCTCAAAGATCAGGAAGCGCGGGTAAAAGACCGGATTCGCACGATCATCGCGCAGATGGACCCCGAAAAACTGGGTGGCGGGTCGGAGCCGGGGCTGGAAACTCTGCGGCGTCAGGTGAAGAGCCAGCTTGAATTAATTATTGGTGACGACATGATAAGCGAGGTCCTGATCCCCCGCTGCATTCCTTTCCGCGCCGACTTCTGAGTCGGGCAGGGGGCATGGGGCGGTGGAGAGGGTATCAAGCCCTTCACCGGGCGGCTCGAGGCAGGAGGCCTCGGGCGTTGCGAATCGAAGGTCCGGGTGAGGTTTCCCCCGGGCCAGGATCGCAGGCCAAGGATGGTGCATCATGCCGGACCCAACCTCTCCAGGCGCGGGGGATTCGAATCCCACTTCCTCAGATTCCCCGGGCGGCTCGGATCCCTTCGCGGGGTCTGATGATCTTCTGGGCGGGCTCGATCAGGCCAGCATCGACGAGCTGCTCAAGCAGGCGAGCTTCGACGATCCCACGGCACATGGCGCGGGAGCCGAGGCCGCGCGCGAGCGCGGCGGCTCGGCGACGGCGGTGGCCGAGATGCCCGATTCCAGCCCGATGCATCTGCCCGATTTCTCGCAGGTGATGGCCGATGCGCAGGTATCGAGCATCGACCTGCTGCGGGATGTGGATCTCAACGTGAAAATCGAGCTGGGGCGTTCGCGGATGCTGGTGGAAGATGTGTTGAAGCTCGGGGAGGGGTCGGTGGTGGAACTCGATAAGCTGGCGGGCGATCCGGTGGATGTGTTCGTGAACGAGCGGCTGGTGGCGCGGGGGGAAGTGCTGGTACTGAACGATAATTTCTGCGTTCGGATCAACGAGATTGTCGCAACGGCCAAGGAAGAGGGGCTGTGATGAATTGCGGATTGCGGATGGCGGATTGCGGATTGAGGGGGAGGGTTCTTGCATGCTTGCTGGTGTTTTTGTGTGGCGCGTCCGCGCTGGGTCAGACGACACAGTCGGCGGTGGAGAGATCGCCGCTGGCTTCGATTGGCGCGGGATCGGTTGCGGCGGCGGCTCCACCGGCAGCAGTGGGAGCGCCGGCGGAGCGGCCGGTTGCTGGAAAGACTGTTCCCGCGGCATCGACGGTGGAGGATCCCGAAAGATTGATGCTTTTGCCGGGGCGGCACGGCGCTTCGACGAGCCAGCCGACCACCGGGCCGGCGGCGGCGCAGGTGAGTTCGCCGGGCGATCCCCTGGATCTGAAGCGGATCGGGATCGCCCTGGCGGTGGTGCTGGCGATCATTTATTTCTCGCAGCGAGCGTGGAAGCGGCTGGGGCTGCCGGGGGCGATCAAATCAACCGGGGCGCTGCAGGTGATTTCTCGGCTGAATTTAGCACCCAAGCAGCAGATCATCCTGTTGCGGGTGGGGCGGCGCTGCGTGCTGGTGGGGAACAGTGGGACGCAGATGAATCCACTGTCGGAAATTACGGATCCCGATGAAGTGGCGGCCCTCCTGGGTCAATCGCCGCCGGAAGGGCGGGAGACGATCACGGCTTCGTTCAATGCCGTGCTAGGCGGGGCGGAGAATCGATTTGAGGAGGAGCAAGCGCTGGGCGCGGAATCGTCTGCGCTAGATAATTCATCAGTGGAGGCTGGGAAGCGGAAAACGGAAAGTGTCAATCGCAAATCTGAATTGCCGGAGCCAATTGTCACCTTTGGCCGGGCGCTGGCGCGCATGGGTGAGCCAGAATCCTTTCTCTTTCCCAGCAAAACGGATTGGCTCAGTTCGCTCACATGGTTGGATGAATTTGAAGGCATGCGTGAATTGGCGGAAAAGTTTCGCACGGATCTGCGCCGCTGGACAGCGGCAGTTGTGTTGCCGGTCGATGAACTTTTGCTCACGCTGGGCAACGATCTCTTTACGAAACCAGCCGATTTGGCCTTGAC
>JBBRTW010000325.1:0-8359 GCA_038244055.1 Tepidisphaerales bacterium
ACGATGAGTGCAACGGCCTGTGGGTCGGATAGCGGCGGGCCTTTGGGGGCGGCGGACCAGGGGTGGAGAAGATGGGTGACGATCATGATGCCGGAGATGGGGAGCAGGAGACAGGTTTCGACGAACAGGCCGACCAGCGGGCCGGCGGGGGTCATCTTCCGCACCAGCCCGTACAGCCCGAACGACAATGCCAGCACCACCGCCAGCCACGGGAACGCACCCTGCTGGACGGTCAGGATGCCAACGGCCACACCCGCCAGGAGGAGGCTGGCGATCTGCCATCGTCGCAGGCGCTCCTTGAGGACGACCATCCCCAGGAGCACGACCACCAGGGGCGTGATGAAATAGCCGAGCGAGGATTGCACGATGCGATCGGTGGAGACGAGATAGATGAAGGTGAACCAGTTGGTGGCGACCAGGAGCGTGGAAGCGCAGAGGGAAAGAAGCGTTCGTCGATCGGCGATGGCCTTGCGGACATCGGGCCAGAGGCGGCGGAAAAAGATCAGAGGCGTGAGGAACACAACCGACCAGACGACGCGATGGGAGAGCATCTGGATGGGGGGAACTTCGGTCATGAGTTTGAAGTAGGCGGGCACCAGGCCCCAAGCGAGGTACGCGGAAAGGCCGTAGAGCAGGCCGAGGCGGGATTGGGAGCGGTCGGGCATGAGTTGTCCGTTGTCCGTTGTCAGTTGTTAGTTGTCCGTTGTCAGTTGTCAGTTGTCAGTTGTCAGTTGTTAGTTGTTAGTTTATATTTGATAGTGGTCGGTGGTCCGCTGTCAGTGGGGAATTGACAGGTGATTGGCGGTCGGCCCTCACCCCGCAGTCTCCCGTACAGGAGAGGGAGGTCGCATGCAACAGTTACACGATGTTCAGTTCTTCATAGATTGACGCGAGCACCTCGCGCATTCTGACCTGATGGCGGGCTTCGCCCGGCATGCCGTTGAAGCAGAGGGCGATGGTGAGGCTGTTTTCGGGGTCGTGGAAGCCGGCGGAAGATTGGTTGCCGGAATGGCCGAAGGTTCGCGGGGAGGCGTGGGGGCCGTACTGGTAGGGTGTGGCATCGTTGCCGTAAATACTCGAGTTGATGATGAAGCCCAGGCCCCAGTCGATGATGGCGTTGAAGGTTTTGTCGAGGGTGCCGGCGCGGTGGCGGGCGGTCATGGCTTCGAGGGTTTGGGGGAGGAGCAGTGGGGAGTGCTGAGCGCGGAGACCTGGCTTGGCATGGTGAGGTGTTGGATGCGGGGTCATGGGCGCTGGGTTGGTGGGGCGGAAAGGGTCAGGAGCCGGGGAAATATTGTTCGCGCGATTGAGACTTTCGGTGGCCGGCTCCTGACCCTGGAGACCTCGGGCGAGGGATTCGTAGAAGCGGGCGAGGTCGCGCATGGGGCCTCTGATGCTGGCGCTGGGGCGGGGGTTTTCGATGGCCTCGGGGGTGTCGTAGCCTCGGGGGAAGAGAGGGGCGGGGTGTTTCTCGGTGACCTGCATGATGTCCAGGCGATCGGCGTAGCGGGCCTGCTCGGCTTGGTTCATGGCCGCGAAGGTGTCGGTCATGCCGGCGGGGCGAAAGATGTGGTCGCGGAGGTAATGCTCGATTTGCTGACCGGAAAGGCGGCGGACGATTTCGCCGAGGATGAACCAGGTGGCGTGCAGGGAATAGCCGGCGCTTCGGCCTGCGATGAAGCGCGGCTCGGGGCGGGCGGCGCAGATGCGAGCGATGGTCTGCTCCCAGGTCTCGGCCGGCCAGCGGAGATCGACCATCCGCAACGGGGCCATATGAGTGAGCACATGCCTGATGCTGATCGCCTCTTTCTGTTGCTGGGCGAATTCGGGGATGTGAAGGGAGACGGGATCATCGAGATTGAGTTTTCCCTGTTCCCAGAGTTGGGCGATGGCGATGGCAGTGATCGGTTTGCCGGCGGACATCCAGAGGATGATGGTATCCGGCGTCATCGGGAGCGCGGATTGGGCGAGGTCGGGATCGGAGGGTCGGGCCAGGCCGGTGGCGTAATCGAGGATGACTTCGCCTTTGTAGACGATACAGGCCTGAGCGCCAATGTGGAGCCCGGCGGCGATGCCACGCTCGGTCAATTGGATTGTTCTGGGGAAGGCACCGGGCATGATGCGAGACTACTTGAAGTGCGGCCGTTGTGAAAAGCCTGGCGAGGGCGAATTTCGGCGTGGAAGAGTTCAGGCGGGTGGCGCGGGCGCTCAACGTCAGCCGATGACGCGCGGGACTGATCGGGAGCCGGCCGCAGGGTACAATCCGCGGCATGGAAATTCCGCCCGGCATCTTTGCCCGCGCCAGGAAACTCAAGCGCCGGGGAGTCGAGGAGCTGTTTGCCATTGTGTATCCGGCCATCGTGCGCATGGCGTTGGCGCTGTGTGGCACCAGACCAGTCGCCCAGCCGGTGATTGACCGGGTCATGCGGCGCGGCGCTGGCCGTCTGGCGGATTGGCGCGATGAGCTGACGGCAGCGCGGTGGTTCCTGCATCACACGGTTCTGGCCGCCCGCGAGCAGTGCGGCGGCGCGGAGGCGTCGGGGGGGTCGGCGCGATTGAGGGGGTTGAAGAAGGCGCATTCCAGGGAGGCGGGCGACGACTTGCTCGATTTTTCCGACCAGCCCAGCGGCGCGCCGGACCCGCGCGCGATCGCATTCATCCGGGCGCTGCGGGGGTTGCCGGCGCAACAGCGCGAGGCGGTATTGCTGCATTTGGGCGAGGGGCTCAATGCCCGCCTTCTGGGCGTGGCGATGGACTGCTCGACGGATGCCGCGCAGACCCACCTCGACGCGGCAATGGCCGCGCTTCGCTCGCTTGCGGGCGCGGAGTCTGAACTGCTGCTTTCGGGCCTGAAAGGCGCTTACGGCCGCCTGACACCGGCCGCGGAAGCAATCTTCCCGGCGGTGCGGCGCATTTCAGCCCGAGCGCTTCGGCCGAGACGAATCCGGCGGAGCTTGTGGGGAATCGGGCTGGCGGCAGCGGCGACTGCGGGCATTATGGCGTGGCGAAAGTGGGGGTAGAAGATTTCGTTCCCGACGCGCGGCAACAATTTCCAGTTGCTACTGGTAGAATCCTTGGGCACATCGTTCATATCCCAGCCAACGGAGGTTTCATGCGCCTGGCCAGCTTTGCCTGTATCGCCGCGGTTGTCTTTCCAACGCTCGTACAGGCCGCCGATGCGCCCAAGACGCCACCGGCACCAACCGGCGACCTCAAGAGCACGCTCCAAGACCTCAATGTCATGGGCGCGGACTTCTGGGTTTACAACGATCTGGCGGCCGCCCGCGCCCGCGCCGCCAAGGAAAACAAGCCGATCTTCGTGACGTTCCGTTGCGTGCCCTGTAAGAATTGCGCCGGCTTCGATGCGGAAGTCGCCAAGGGGAGCGACATCATCGCCAAGATCGCGCAGGAGAAGTTCGTCGCGCTGCGGCAGGTGGAGATGAAGGGGGTCGATCTCAATCAGTTTCAGTTCGACTATGACCTGAACTGGGCGGCGATGTTCATCAACGCCGACGGGACGGTCTACGCCCGCTACGGTACGCAGTCGGCCGAGGGGCCCGATGCGTACAACTCGATTACTTCGCTGGTCAAGACGATGGATCGCGTGCTGGAACTGCATGCGAATTACGAGAAGGTTAAAGCCTCGCTGGCGGCCAAGCGCGGGCCGGATCATCCGTGGAAAACGGGCCTGGAGATGCCGGGGATGGAGAACAAGGAAAAGCTGGCCGGCGCGACGGTTCGCCAGAACTGCATTCACTGTCACATGATCAACGATGCGATGCATCGGGAATGGGCATCGGCCGGGCAGATGTCGGAGGAGAAGCTGTATCGATACCCCCTGCCGGACAACATCGGACTGCATATCGTGCGCGATGATGGGCGGAAGATCGAAACGGTCGATGCGGGCGGTGCGGCGGCCAAGGCGGGGATCGCGGCCGGGGATGAGATTCTTCGCGCGGCCGGGCAGCCGGTGACCTCGATCGCCGATTTGCAGTGGGTTTTGCAGAATCAGCCGGCCGGGAATGGCAAAGTCGAGCTGACGGTTCTCCGCAATCAGAAGGAAACGACCGCGACGCTGGAACTGGCGGATGGTTGGAAGAAAACCAACTGGCACTGGCGCGCCAGCCGCTGGAGCATGCGGCCGGAGCCGGGGTTCTGGGCGCCGATCGCGGCGGAGAAGGATCTCAAGCCCATCGCCGACAAAATCCCCGAAGGCGTCAAGCCGCTGCGCGTGCAGTTCATCGGCAACAAGAACCAGGGCGCGGCCGACCGCAAGGCCGGATTGAAAGAGGGCGATCTGATTCTGACGTACGATGGCAAGGCGATGAATGTCCTGCCCGAGGAATTCCAGATGTATGTGCGCTTCCAGCGGAAGGTGGGGGAGAAGCTGGAACTCAAGGTTCTGCGAAACGGGAAGGAAATGGCGATTGAGTTGCCGCTGCTGGAGTAGGCCTGCCGGATGATTTTCTGGATGAGCTGCAGCGCGTGAACTACAACCTGCCGCCGAGCAAGGGATTCGAGGTGCTGCCGCCGGCAGGCAGGAGCAATCCGAGCGATTTCTCGGGGGCCCACAGCGCCGAATGACCCTTTTCCGTGACCGCGACGCATGCGAGATCGCTGGCGAATTTGCCCGGTTCGCGGCAATTCCCGGCATTTGCAAACCGCGTTGATGCGTGTAGGATGCGGGGCTTGCTTCGGGGCAGGTTATGTATGCGCCCGGAGCAACGAGTTCGCCACTTGCGGGCCATGGGCAATCGCAATCGGCATTCACCTAACGGCAATATCCGAGAGGACTTATGGCTGAGCAAGAGACGGCCGAAACTGTGGCCACCGAAGAGGAAAAATACGTCTACACCGTCCAGATCGAGGACCTCGGCCCGGGAACCAAAAAGGTCTCCGTCGAGATTCCCGAGGACCGGATCAAGACCAAGCTCGAAGAGCAGTTCAAGGATTTGCGCCGCGAGGCCGCCATCCCGGGCTTTCGGCCGGGCCACGCTCCGCGCAAGCTTATCGAGAAGCGTTTCGCGGCCGATGTGCGCGACCAGGTTCGGCGGACGCTGATCTCCGAGTCTTACGAGCAGGCCCTGGAGAAGAATAGCCTGAACGTCATCGGCGAGCCCGATTTCGAGAAGCCCGATGAGATCAAGCTCCCCGATACCGGCGCGCTCAACTTCTCCTTCACGGTCGAAGTGCAGCCGGAGTTCACCACTCCGACGCTGACCGGCCTGAAAATCAAGAAGCCGCGCATCGATGTGAAGGATGAGAATGTCGATCTGGCGATGCAGAGCCTGCGCGAGCAGCAGGGCGCGCTGATGCCGGTGGAAGATCGCGGCGTCGAGCCGAAGGATTTCCTGCTGGCGGATGTGCATGTGAAGGTGGAAGGCGCGGTGATCGCCCATCAGCACGATACCCAGATCGTCGCCCGCGCCGGCCGGGTCGCCGGGATCCAGGTGGATGATCTCGATAAGCAGCTCGAAGGCCTCAAGCCGGGCGAGACGCGCACGATCAAGCTGCACGCCCCCGATACCCATCCCAACGAGCAGCTCAAAGGCAAGGATGTGGATGTGGAGATCGCCCTCAAGGATCTCAAGAAGCTCGAGCTGGCCGATGTCAACGAGACGTTCCTCGAGGACCTGGGCTTCGCCAATGAAACCGAGCTGCGCGACGCCCTCAAGGCGCAGATGATCGAGCGCTACCAGTACAATATTGAAGAAGCGATGCGGAACCAGGTGCGGCAGTACCTGCTCGACAACGTCAAGTTCGAGCTCCCCGCCAAGCTCTCGGCCAAGCAGACCGAGCGCGTCGTCAACCGCCGCTACGTCGATCTGATGAGCCGCGGCATGGCCCGCGAGCAGATCGAGGCCAACCTCGAGCGCCTGACCCATGGCGCGGTGGAAGAGGCCGGGCGCGAGCTCAAGCTTTTCTTCATCCTCCAGAAGCTCTCGACGGAGCTGGGCGTGGATGTGGATGAGGGCGAGCTCAATGGCCGGATCGCGATGCTGGCGGTGCAGCGCGGGCGTCGTCCTGAGAAGCTCAAGCAGGAGATGGCCAAGGACGGCACGCTGGCGAACCTGTATCTGCAGATGCGCGAGCAGAAGGCGCTGGATAAGGTTCTGGCCGGGGCGGAGGTCGAGGAAATCGATATGTCGGCCCAGCAGGCCCAGGACGCCGCCGCGCCGGGCACGGAGGCGAAGGAGTGATCCTTCGGCCGATTTGAGACGATGAACCCGAAAGAGACGCGGGGCAGACAGGATTGTCTGCCCTGCTTTGTTTTACAGTGGCGGCCGTAAGACTTTTTACGGACCTTCCGTATAGCTCACCATCACGCAAGACTTTTATGCCAACCAACATCCAGGCCCCCAAGGGCTTCGAAGACATCCTCCCGGCCCAGTCGTGGAAATGGCAGACGATCGAGCAGATCGCCCGCGAGACGGCCGCCGCGTATCACTACGATGAGATTCGCACACCCGTGCTGGAATCGACGCCGCTGTTTCATCGCGGTGTGGGCGAAGGCTCGGATATCGTCCGCAAGGAGACCTTCACCTTCGACGATCGCGGCGGCGATTCGATGACCCTGCGCCCCGAAGGCACGGCCGGCGTCGTCCGCGCCGCCATCGAGAACAACCTCATCTCGCAGGAAGGCGCGCGCTCCAAGCTCTACTCCATCGGCGCGAATTTCCGTTATGAGCGCCCGCAGAAGGGCCGGCTGCGGCAGCACCACCAGTTCGGCGCGGAGTCGTTCGGCATCGCCGACCCGGCCCAGGATGTGGAGTGCATTCTGCTCCAGATGGATTTCTACCGCCGCTGCGGGCTGAAGAACGTGGAGCTCCAGATCAATTCAATGGGCGATGCCGAATCGAAGGCGCGCTATCGCGAGCTGCTGGTGAGTTTCCTGACGCCCAGGCTGGATAAGCTGAGCGAAGATTCGCAGCGGCGCTTGGCCGAGAATCCGCTGCGGATTCTCGATTCGAAAGATCCGCGCGACAAAGCGGCCATCGAAGGCGCGCCCCCCGCCGGCGATGCGCTATCGGACAAGTCGCGGGCGCACTTCGAGCAGGTGCAGCGCTTGCTGAGCCTGTCGGCGCTGGGCAATCCGCAAACGCCGATCACCTTCAACATCAACCCCCGCCTGGTGCGCGGCTTCGACTACTACACCGAAACGCTCTGGGAAGTCACCGCCTCCGGGCTGGGCGCGCAGAACGCCATCGGCGGCGGCGGACGCTACGACAATCTCGTGGAAATGCTCGGCGGCCGGCCCACCCCCGGCGTCGGCTTCGGCTCCGGGCTTGAGCGCCTGCTGATCGCCCTCGAAGCGCAAGGCGTCGCCCTGCCCGATCCGCGCAAGGCGCTGGTCTGGCTGATTTATCACGGCGAAGCGGCGCGGGCGGCGCAGTGGAAGTTGCTGGCTGAGCTGCGCGCGGCGGGGATCGCGGCCGACATGGATCACTCCGGGCGCACCGTCAAAAGCCAGTTCAAGCTGGCCGACAAGGAGAAGGCGGCGTGGTGCGTGACGGTGGGCGATTCGGAACTGGCGGCGGGGACCGTGGTTTTGAAAAAGCTGGCCACCGCGGAGCAGGCACCGGTGGGGAGGGATCAGATCGTGGAGAGGTTGGGGGTAAGATAGAAATGATGAATGATGAATGATGAATTATGAATGGAAGAAGCTGAAGCAGGGGCTCAATTTCGCTTTTTGGCGGTTTTGACGCTTGAAGTGAAAATCTTTATTAACTCTTCCGCTTCGCGCCATAGTTCATCATTTACCTCAAGAATAAGTAATCGTAATCACATCCCCCTTCGCGGGGTCGAAGTTTCCCTGAATCACATAATGGAGCGGATCGGTCAGCGCCTGCACCTGGCCATTTCCGTGCTTCACGCTGAATGTGAGCATGTGGCCATTGCCGACCACATATCGGCCGATGTTGGTGAGCGAAAGGGTTACGCCCCAGGCGCGGAAGAACTCGCCGAGGGTGTAGGCATGGGGGTCGAGATCGTGCATGTGGAGGTAGCCTTCTTCGGTGGCATGCACGTGGAACGAAGGATAGGTGTTGGCGACATTGGGGTCCTGGAAATCGCCGATGCCGCCTTCGATGTCGGCCTTTCGGTTGACGCCGTTGTCGTTGATGTTCACGACCAGCAGGGCGTGGGTGTGGCTGTCATAGGCGTTCTCGCCCTGGGCGATTTCGCCGGCGGTGGCGACTCGGGTGTGGTCTTCCATGGGGACGATATCGCCGGCCGCGCGGTCCGTCAGAACATCGAACGCATTGCCGCTGCCGGTCCAGCCGCGCGAATCGAGAATGTCGTTGCCCGCGCCGCCGGTGAGGGTATCCAGGCCGTTGTTATCGTTGAGGGTGACGGATTG
>JBBRTW010000326.1:0-8243 GCA_038244055.1 Tepidisphaerales bacterium
AAGGCGCGTAGCCGGGAAACGGTGGCCGCATCGCGTCTTTCTTGTAGTCCGAAGCCGCGCGCTCCGGCGCGGCATAGGCCGGCGGCACCGCCTTCATCGTCTCCGGATTGGCTGCGAAAAGATCGAACGACCAGAGTATCTTGCCCGAGGTCGGGTCCACGCCCATCGTCCCGCCCCCGCAGGAGCAGAGCACCGTCGCCGCGCCGCCCGGCGAGCCCAAGCCAATCCGCGCCGTTCTCACGTTCAGCCCCGCCATCGGCGCTTTGACCGCCCAATTCTCCGCGCCCGTAGCGCCATCAAACGCCGCCACCACCAGGCAGTTCGTATCGCGCTTCTCCCCGGCCGCCGCCCCGCCTTCATAGCTGATGATGACATTGCCCCCCGCCTTCAGCGGCCCGCTGGAGTTGCCCTGCTGCCCGCCGAACCAGGTGGACATGCGATGCTCAAACAAATTGACATCCCAAACCGACTTACCGTCGGCCGCATCCACGCAGAACAGCCGGCCGGTATGCGTGTGAACATAGAGCTTCCCATCGGCGATCAGCGGCGATGCCATCTCCCAACCCGTCCCTGAATGCCTGTTGGTTTTGAAGGCCAGTCCGAAATCCATCAGCTTCGTCGCCCAGATCGACTTGCCGGTGGCGATATCGAGGCATTGGGCGTAGAGATCGCCGCGAAATGAGGCCGGATAATCCGCCTTCTTCACATCCCCCGGCGTACCCGGAAGCTCGGCCGCCGAGAACGTCCCCTGCGAAACTTCATCCAGCGTCGGCGAGGATGGCGCGGATGAAATCCGCTGGGCGGTCGTGCCCGGCTTGAACAACCCAACCGCGAAAACCCGACCGCCCGAAACCACCACCGGCGACGACCCAAACCCCACCCGCGCCTGCCACGCCACCGGCGGCCGGCCCCCCGCCCATGACGCCGCCAAACCGCCCCCATCCACCACCCCATTGCGTCCCGGCCCAAGCTGCTGCGGCCAATCCTGCGCGGCCGATTGCAATGCAATAGCCACACACATCATCACAACCACGAATGGTTGGCGCGCCTTGGAAACCGCGGTAAGAATGCCTCGGACCGAAGATGCCATCTTCATTTCCCGCATTGTACCCTCTTTTCATCCTTCATCCTTCATCCTTCCGCCTTCATCCTTCATCCTTCTGCCTTTGCCTTCCTGAACCCACCCGTGAAACTTTCCAACGACCCCCGCGTCTAACCCCTCGTCAGCAAAATCCTTCCCCGTCCTCAGGAGTCATTCCCATGCGGAAGCTTTCGTATTACCTGCCGATCGTCCTGGCCGTCTTCTGCCTCGCGCCCACCGCCTTCGGGCGCATCAAGTTGATCACCCTCCCACCGCGCGAGCGCGTCGAGGTGCAGCTCGATCATCCCTCGGCCACGCTCGTTGAAGAAGAGCGCATCGTCCCCCTGGTCAAGGGGGAGAACCAGGTCGATTTCTCCTGGGCCAACACCCGCATCGATCCCGAGACCATCGTCTTCCGCGTGGTCGCCCCCGTCGGCGATAAGGCGCTGGATGTGAAGGTGCTCTCGGTCAGCTATCCGCCCAACGAACAGGCCCTGGTCTGGGCGGTCGGCTCCAGCGATTCGGGCTCGGCCCGCGTGCGCATCTCCTACATCCTGGGCAATCTCTCCAAGGGATTCAATTACCGCGCCGTGGCGGCGCGCGATGAGAAATCGCTCACGCTCTCGCAGTACATGCGCATCCAGAACCTGGCCAACGAGGAATTCGGCAAGACCGAGATGTGGGCCGGCTTCGGCAAGGAATTCCTCAAGCCCATCGGCCTGAACGAAACCAAGGAAATGCTCGTCAGCAAATCAGAGCAGGTTCCCGTCCGCAAGACCTACACCGCCAGCCTCGCCGAGTTCGGCTGGCTCGATCAGCCGCAGAATAAGCTGCGCATCCCGATGCATTACGTCCTGAAGAACGACAAGGCCAATCACCTCGGCGTCGCCCCCCTGCCCGATGGCAAGGTGCGCATCTTCATCGAAGGCACCGATAAGGAAAAAGCCACCACCTTCCTCGGCGAAGACTGGGGCCATTTCACACCGGTCGATGATGAGATGCGCTTGTATCTGGGCGTCGCCCAGGACATCGTCGTCAAGCGCACCATCGACAAGAACGAGAACCAGCGCATCGCCGGCAACCTCTTCAATCAGATCGTCGTCATCAAGTACGAGATCGAGAACTTCAAGGACCAGGCCGTCACCCTCGACATCTCCGAGAGCCTCCGCCAGATCCGCAACGAAGTCCGCGGCGATACCGGCCGGGATGTCGAATGGGAACTCGGCAAGGACACCACCTTCCAGGGCGGCCCTGACAAGGAAAAGAGCACCTTCGACAAGCTCCTCTTCCACGTCAACCTCCCCGCCCGCGGCGCGGATGGCAAGGCAGAGAAGTTCACCCACAAGCTGCATGTGATCCTCAAAAATGAGTGGTAAGTCGTTACTGTCATCCTGAGGGGAGCTACGCGACCCGAAGGACCTTGCCTCGACCCTCAAGGCCCAATCGCCGCGAAACCATCAACGCAATCCACAATCCCCAATCCGAAATCCGCAATGCGCATCACCCCCATCATCCTCGCCCTCGCCCTCCTCGCCCCTCTCGCCCGTGCCCGCAACGTGGACCTCTCCACCGTCCCCAAGCGCAACACGGTGCAACTGACCATCTACAATTCCGAAGACATCACCCTGGTCCGCGAAACGCGCTTGGTCACCTTCAAAAAAGGCGCTAACCCTCTTCAGTTCTCCTGGGCCAACACGCTCATCGATCCCTCTTCCGTCGAGCTGCGCTTCCTCACCAGCCCCGATAAGCTCACCGTCCTCGACACCACATTCCCTCACGACAAACCCCAGATGCTCTACTGGAATGTGCAGAGCGAGATCGATGGCGAGGCCACCATCGAGATCACCTACTTCACCAGCGGCATCACCTGGTCGGCCGACTACGTCTGCATCGCCGACAAGGCCGAGGCCAATCTCGGGCTCGAAGGGTTCGTGCGCGTCCGCAATAATTCCGGCGAAGAATACGAGGATGCGCAGGTCCGCCTGGTCGTCGGCACGATCAACCTCGTCGAGAAGATCGCCCAGCTCGCCCGCGTTCCCATGCAGGAGGTCGATCGCCTCAGCGGCGAACGACGATCCGAACTTCGCCGCGACGCCGCCAAGGATGCCTTCAACCGCCCCATGCCAACGGCCGCTCCCGGCCCGGTCAATCGCTTTGCCAACTACGAAGAAAAAGCCATCATCAAGGAAGGCCTCAGCGAATATTTCATCTACTCCATCGAAGGTACCGAGACGATCCGCAACGGCTGGTCCAAGCGCATGCGCTCGCTCGAAGCCAAGACCGTCCCGCTCAAAATTCAGTACCGCTACCGCCCCGTTGAATACGGCGATCAACTCGTCCGCATGTACCTGCTGGCCAACGATAAGGCTTCGAAACTCGGCACCACCCCCCTGCCCGATGGCATCGTCCGCGTCTTTCGCGACAACGGCCGAAACGGCCTTTCCTACCTCACCGCTCAATCCGTCAAGTACATCCCCATTGGCGACAAGATCGAACTGAACCTCGGCCCCGATCCCTCCGTCATCTTCGAGCTCATCAAGCTCAAAGCCTCGCGCGATGAAATATGGCTCCAGATCAACGGCGCGGATGTTTTCCGCAGAATCGGCGGCGGGGTGCAGATCGATGTGAACTCATCCGTGGCCGGGTGGGACGACCATGAAATCTTCTCCCAGCGCATCCGCA
The DNA here is from genome assembly GCA_038244055.1 of Tepidisphaerales bacterium. Classification (GTDB taxonomy): domain Bacteria; phylum Planctomycetota; class Phycisphaerae; order Tepidisphaerales; family Tepidisphaeraceae; genus DASPKW01. Next base: position 3,764 of record JBBRTW010000326.1, read on the forward strand.
ACTACACGGCCAAGCCGATCGAAGTCGAAATCCGCCGATCCTTCCCCGGGCATGTCGTCTTCCGCAGCAGCCTCAAGCCCACGCTCTTCGACTACCAGACCCCCCAATTCACCGCCACCATCCCAGCCGCCACCAAGACCGACCTGCTCTTCGAAATCGTCCGCCACCAAGGGCGGAATTCGAAGCAGAACAATGTGAAGCTGGAAGATGCCGCGATCAAACCCTGACCTTCAAAAACATAAAGATATAAAACATAAGGAGCGGAGGGCCGCGTGAAACATGAAGGAGCCGTTGCGAGCTTTCTTATGTTTTATGTCTTTATGTTTTTCCCCACCATGTCTTTATGTTTTTAACCGCCCGCCGCGTTCTCAACCCCCCGCCTTAAGTTTTTAGTTTTTAGTTTTCCCTCTAGCGCCCAACCACACACGCCTTATACGCCGCGATCACCACATCGGCTTCATCGCGGTTGTTGGCCACATCCAGCGTTTCCGTCTCGCGCTCGCGGGCGGCTTCGGCATTGGCGCCGATGGCCGGGCGATCGAAATAAACCCGCGCCATCCGCTGGGCGGAATCCCAGGCCACCGCCAGCACCCGATCGGCGTTGACGATCAGCGTGCCCGAGCGTTTCTTCACCTTTTCATCCGCTTCCCCCGGTTTTTCCTTGACCATCATCCGCGTGAGCGGGCGGGCATCATCATCGCCCGGGTCCTTGGTGATCTCGGCGTTGTTCCACAGATCGTTGAAAACGGCCGCCGCCTCGCGGTAATCGCGGACGAAAATCGTCTGCGTCCCCTGCCCCGGCCGGCCCACCACTACCGCCACGCTCTGCCCATCCACCGGCCGGTAAACCGCGATCACATCGCGCGGGTTGAGCGTCAGCGGCCCGGCGGTCACCGTCTTATGCCGAGGCGGCGAATCCGCCCCCCAACCCGGCCCCGCCAGGAACATCACCGACGCCAGCACCGCAATCATCCGGCCCATAGAGCCTCCGGGTTACATCCAGCCCATTCAAACCATCAACGCCTCATCTCAACACCAATGGCGATCATTTATTCCCAATAGCCAACGTCTCCCGGCGTTTCGCCCCCCTTCCTAACCTCCTCCATTCATCGTTCATCATTCACTATTCATCATTCACCTTCATTTCCCCTCTTTCGCCGGCTCCGCCTTCGCCGCCCCGCCCGTGATCGCCTTCATCTTCGCCGCAAACGCCAGCATCGCCTCCTTGATCGTCGGGTACTTCCCATCCTTGATCTCATCGGCCGTGGTCGTCATCGCATCCGTCGCGGCCGCGATCTGCTTTGGATCGATCTTCGATGTCGGCCCCAGCGAATCCAGTACCACCTTCCACTCGCCCCCCTCCTTCTTCGCCTTCAGCGCCTTGCCATCCTGCCCCGTCACGGTCGCCTCATCCCCGGCCACCTCGACCTTCGAGTTATCCAGCTTCGTCAAATCAGGCCGCTGACCCATCCGCCCCATCGGCCCCGCGCCCTCCTCGCCGTACTTGACCCGGGCGGCCGCCGACAGCTTTTTCGAGGCCAGCACCATCCCCGCCATCTGCTGGAACCGGGCCATGTCCGCCTCCGACCCCATCGAATGCGCCTTGACCCCGGCCGCATCCCCATCGGCCACCGCGATCGCCCAGGCCTTGACGCCGGCCGCCGCATCCGCCTTGTCATCCGCCCGCGCCGGGGCCGCGATAAAGCCAACCACCGTGGCCGCAAGCATGATCCAGTTCTTCATGAAATACCCTGCCATCGGAAAAGTGAATCCCCAGTTGATTGCGCCGATAAAGCTACCGATGGGGGCGTGTGGGGGCAAGGGGGAGGGACGAGATGAGACAATGGGACAATGGGGCAACAAGACCCAGTACCGCGTTTCGAAATTTCCGGGTGCAAAAAGGTTGGGGCTATTATTTTGGCTGGTCTCGTCGCCAGGCGGTTCCGGATGGCCCCAGACTTCGATGCAAATCCGTTGGGGTCGAGCAATCGCCTCTTCACCCGATTGTCGTCGCCGAGGCCGAACTCAACTGTCCCTGTAACCCCGTGATGCTTCCACGAATCGGCCGACGCCGGGTTGCCCGGCGTCGGCCAGAGATAGTCGCGTTATCGCGCTTGCCGGAATCGCATTACTTCCAGGAATCGCGCAGGTCGCGGACGCGGTCGTGGGCGCGCTTGACTTCGCCATATTGCCGCCGCACCACGCCCGCCACATCGGCCGGAAGGGGCTTTTCCAGCGCCTTCTCGAAAGTGCTCACGGCGTTATCTTCGCCGCGCTCGGCCTCGCTGAGAATGGACTTCTCGCCGCCGCCGAGGGCTTTCTTGATGTTGATCCAGCCGCGGTGCATCGCGGCCGCGGTGCTGCCGGTCTTTTCCGGCTCGCCGCCGAGGCGAACGACTTCGGTCTGGAGCTCGGTCGCCATGCGGGCCCGATCATCGGCGAACTCGGTGAAAGTGGATTTGACCGACACATCCTTCACATCCTCCGCCGCGGCGCGGAATCCATCCGAGCCATCCTTGAGGGTTTCAATCAAACCGTTGAGCGTCGAAATCGTTTCATCAGCCATAGTGAACTCCTTTCGGCCGGCCCACCATGGACCGGCACGAGGGCTTATTGCCCTGAGGCCGGGATAGGCAACGGTCGTGCCAGATCGAGTAAGCCGGATGACTTTGCGTGGACAGCGGCGAGAATACTGTTCAGGCGTGAGGTCCAATGGATGAGCATGGGAAATAGTCGTCGCAGCCCGCCGCGTCAGCTTGTCGGCCGAGGGCATTTTGTCATTATCCGGCATCGCGGCTAATGGTTGCTTTCGATATTGCTGCAATACAGGATCGAACGGATGGGCTGCAAGACAGGTACAGAAGATAGTTTCAGGGAGGTCGATATGGGATTGCGATGGGCCAGTGTATTCGGTGCGGCGATCGTCTTGATGGCTGCGGCTTGGGCGCGCTCGGATGATCCGTCCACCAGGCCGGCGGTGCAAACCGTGACATTGAAAGACATGCGCTCGACCCCGGCGCGGGCGAGCTTCGCGATGGACGTGGTGCGCATCCCGGCCGGGAAGATCACGATCAAGGATGGGCGCGGGCGGGAGAAGGAATTTGAGATCAAGGGGTTCTGGATGGGGAAGTATGAGGTGCGGTGGGATGATTATGACATCTTCTGGCAAGGCCTGGACATGGAGGATCGCCAGGCATTTATGAAACTTAAATACGATGCCAAAAGCCGGCCGAGCACTCCCTATGCGCCTCCGGATGGTGGATACGGGCATGAGGGCTTGCCGGCCGGGGGCATTAATTTCAAAGCCGTCCTTCAATATTGCGATTGGCTGAGCAAGGAAACGGGCAGGACGGTCCGCCTGCCCACCGAAGCCGAATGGGAATACGCCTGCCGCGCCGGCGGGCCGCCGCTCAAGCCGGATAAGAAGGAACTCGACAAGATCGCCTGGTACGAAGGCAATTCCGATGACAAGCCACACGAAGTGGGCAAGAAGCTTCCCAATGCCTGGGGCCTCCACGACATGCTCGGCAATGTCGCGGAGTTTGTGATCGTCGATCCCGAGGACAAGCAGTACGGCGTCGTCGCCGGCGGCTCGTTTGAAGATGAGGCCAAAGACGTGTACTCCGGAGCGCGCGATCCGTACAGCCCGAAATGGCAGAAGCGCGATATGAGCATTCCGCCCTCGCGCAGTTGGCTCGATAGCGCGCCATGGGCCGGCTTCCGAATCATCATCGAAGACGAAGTCGCCGGTGCCCCCAAGGAGCCGCAGCCGCCGGCCGATCCGCTCAAGCCCAGAACGAAAACCCTCCAACTCAAGATCAACCGCCCCGATGCCACCGGCAAACTCGATCCGGCGCATCCGCTGGTGATCCCGATCGAATTGATCCAGATCCCGGCCGGTTCGGTTGCGCTTGATGGTGTCGGGGTGGCCACGCAAGTCGCGCCGGTCTGGATGGGCAAATATGAAGTGACCTGGGATCTCTACGACATCTACTGGCAGTGGGCGGATATCGCCGATGATGCCGCGCGGCGGCAGGCGATCGTCGTAGATCGCGCCCCGCGCAATCCCGATGCGTGGTCCCGCCCGAGCAGCCCGTATGCCAGCCCGCATCGCGGGTTCGGCGATGAAGGATTCCCGGCGGCCTCCATCCATTTCCGCGCGGCCGAGAAATTCTGCGCCTGGCTCAGCGCCCAGACCGGCAACAAGTTCCGCCTGCCCACCGAGTCCGAATGGGAATACGCCTGCCGCGCCGGCGGACCGCCGATCAAGCTCGATAAGAAATCGCTGGGGGAGTTCGCCTGGTTCGAAGCCAATTCCGATGAGCAGCCGCACAAAGTCGGCCAGAAAAAACCCAACGCGTGGGGTTTTTACGACATGCTCGGCAACGTGGCCGAATATGTGATCCGCGCCGCCAACAACCGCGATGGCCTGGTCGCCGGCGGCAGCTTCGAGGATGAAGCGAAGGATGTGACCTCATCC
>JBBRTW010000327.1:0-8219 GCA_038244055.1 Tepidisphaerales bacterium
CGGCGCGATCCGCTTCAGCCTGTCGCGCTACACGACGGCGGCCGAGATCGAGCGGACCCTGGAAGTGATCCCAGGCGTGATCAACCGACTTAGGGCCGTGCTGCCGGTCGGGTGATTCCATCGATCAGCTTAAACAGGCTGGCGACATGCAGGGGCTTCTGGAACAACTCCACATCGATCCCCAACCGCTCCAGATGCGGGTAATGATCCGCCAGTTTCAATCCCAGCGCGATGACTTTCACCGGCCGGCGGGCTGCCGGTAGGGCCGCCGCCTGGCGTACGACTTCCGCGCCATCGGACCCCGCCAGATCCAGGTCGACGACCAGAAAATCGAATCGCCCCGATTGTTCATCGCCCAGGATCGCACTCGCCTGCGCCGCGCCGAGGGCTGTTTGCGCCTCGCACCCATGCCCGCGTAGAACGCGCGCCAAGAGCTCGCGGCTGACCAGATTGTTCTCGACGACCAGCGCCCGAAATTCAACCGGCGGCCCCGGCGGCTGGTCACGACTGGTCAGATCATCATCCACAACGCCCATCTTGCCAGATCGGTCGGGACAAGCCAACAGGCGGCAATTTCTCAAATCGCTCCCGCCCGCCCGGAAATGAATGGCTGGCACTGATTCCGGATGGCACTGGTAAGCGTACCCGCTTACCAGTGGGCTGCTCCCCCAAAACAGAAGTCATCTACGACGGCGGCAGCGCCACTCCCGCCGGCGCATCCAGTGTCCGCACGCGTTTCTTCGGCCCATCCCCGGCCGCCTTATCCTTCAGCACCTGCGCCCCGCGCGGCATGGCGATCACGCCCGTTCGCGCGAGCTGCTCGATGCCGTATGGCCGCATCAGATCGATGAAGGCCTCGAGCTTATCCTCCGGCCCCGCCAGTTCGATGATCAGGCTGGCCTGCGAAACATCCACCACCTTGCCCCGGAAAAGCTCGACGATCTCCACCACATCGCGCCGCTTTTCCGACCCGACATTGACCGTCAGCAGCAGCAGATCGCGTTCGATGTAGGCCGACCCCATGAAATCGCGCACTTCCGCGACCGCCACCAGCTTGGCGAGCTGCTTGCGCACCTGATCCAGCGTGTTGTCATCCGCCGAGACGACGATGGTCATGCGCGATAGATTCGGATCTTCCGTGCGCCCGACCACGAGAGAATCGATATTGAATCCGCGGGCCGAGAACATTCCCGCCACGCCCGCCAGAACGCCCGGTTCGTTGATGACCAGGGCCGAAATCACATGACGCATAAACAGCTCCTTACCGGCCGGAATTCGGCCCAGTCCACCCTATACGGGGGAAAGCGGGCGGATTTTACGGCATTTCGCGCGGGGGGCAAGGCGAGTGCCGAGCTCCATTCAATTTACTCTACCGCGTGACGGGGTAGCGTGATATAATTCTAAAATGACTGCCGATGCAATATTTGCCCGCCTTCGACGCCGCCCGTTCATCCCTTTTCGGATGATCCTCAGCAGCGGCACGACCTACGACATTTTTCATCCCGAAATGCTCTTTATTTCCAAATCGGGGATTACCGTCGCCATTTATGACAAGGATCAGCGGCCGTCGCCGGAGGAGATTCCGGTGCGCGAATCGCTGGTGTCGTACCTCCACATTGCGGCGACGGAGGATCTTCCTCAACCGATGTCTCGCGCGGGCTGAGCAGGGCGAATTGCGCTCAAGAACAGTCGCTGGAGCGTGGCCGGCCGCCAGGGAGGGATGGTTAAGGTCGCCTGACGCCGACAATTTCCGAAACTCTCGCTTTCATATCCCCAAGCACGCCATCCTTGATGACCAACTTATCTCCCGCCAATTTGATGGAGCCCACCCGCAGCACCGATCGATCCGCCAACCGCACCTCATACTCGCACGCCTCCTCCTTCACACCCCGCAGCACCACCCCCGCCGCCTCGCGCCGCGCATCCACCATCTTGGTTCCGAACAGCACCGAAGTCACCTTGATCTGCCCATCCGCCAATCCATTCACCTGCCCCGCCAGAAAATCGCCGTTGTTGAGCATCACTCCCGCCGGCGCGGTTCGCAGTTTTTCTTCCAGCGCGGGCAGCAGGGGGGCGAGAACGCATCGCGCCATGTCGGCCGCCGGGATCGTCACACTGCCCCCATCCGGCCGCGCCAGGTCGATCTGCGCATCGGTGATCCGAGTGACTTCGCCGGCGAGGAAAGAACCGCCGCGCGCGACCAGCCCCCGCGGCGTGCGCTGCACCGAACCGGCCGGCGCATCGGCCTTCAGCTCCACCTTGTCGAATAGCGTCCGCCCATTGACGATCCCGCCCGAGTGCGCCGCCAGGCCGACGTAAATCTCCTCTTCCATCGCGATTTCACAACTGCCAATCGATGTCCAGGCTTTTCCATCGGTCGACTCGTAGGCCGAGAACGTGTTGCCCTGGCGAACCAGGCGCAGCCACGCCGCGCCCAGAATCCGGCTCGGGCTTTTGGCGGACTCCTCGGATACACCGGCCGGGGTCGAGCGGCGGAAAAGCGATGATTCGCCTTCGATGCCGCGCGACACCATCGCCATCGGCGAATCCGTCTCCAGGCTCGCCCGCGCCATCAGACCCGCCCGCGCCAAGCGCGTCTCCTCCGCCTGCCGCAGGCGCGCCGTCAGCGTGACATCTCCGCGTATTTTCTGGCCAAAAAGGAAGAAGTTGTCGAACCCCTTCTTCTTGATGTGGAACCCCTTGGAGGAATCGAAGAGCACCACCCGATCCGCCAATTCCGCGCTCCGGCCGATCTCCGCCCGCCCCGGAGCATCGTTCACCCCGATATCAAACGGCGTCCACTCCGCCGGCCGGGTCGCCGCGCGGGTCGGACGGGTTGTCGTCGGCGAATCGAAGGTGGCCGAAGCAACATCGGCCATCGGCACGGTCACCTTGCCCTTACCGGTCGCCACCACCAGCCCGCCCGCGACCCACGTTGCTTTCCCGATCAGTGTCTTGCCATCCCGCGTTACCACAACGTCGCCCATGGCGACGCCCGCCGATGCCCATAGCGCCGCCACGATCATTACCACCGAAGATGTCCGCGCCTTCGTCAGTCTCATGTTGCAATCCGAACTAATGAACAAACGAGTCACGAAAAATGACGGCGATGCCAGACGCCGGATGCCACATGTGCCAAATGTGCGACGGGCGCTACGCAATGCCGCTGACGTTGGGTCCCACGGCCATGCGCCAGGCGGCATTCGCATACGAACGACGTCATCGAATCGCCGAGCCTTCGCAGGATCGACGCCATTCACCCCGACGGCACGGCCACGCGACAACCGTTCAAATTTTCGAAATCACTCAGGCGCGTGGCCGCGGCACCCAAGACCACGCGCTCCCGCGAATCGAGTCAATTCGATCTACTACCGCGCCGGCTCGCGCACGCCTTCCCGCGCCGGTTCGCGTACGCCCTCCCGCGCCGGCTCTCGCGCCGGCTCCCGGCGCAGCTCGCGCACCGGCACATTCCGCGCATCGACTTCCGTCGTCACGCCCTCCACCACCCGCGCCATCAGGTACATGCCTTCCTTCAAATCAGCCAGTTCCCCGGCCTTTCCATCGATCCACACGCGCGTCTTGGCGTCGGTGCCGACGGCCATCCCTTCCCGGCCTTCGCGCCCCATCAGCATGATCTTCCCATCCTCGACCTTGCTGACCCGGCCGCTCGCGGCCGACACCTTCAAACGGATCACTCCATCGCGGCGCACTTCACCATCAGGCCGAGCCTCGCCATCGCGACGGGGCTGCCCTTCAGCACGCGGTTCCCCATCGCGGCGCGGCTCGGCATTCCCGCGCGGAGCCCCGCCCGGCTGCCATAGCCCCGAGTCGCGCGCGCCATCGGGCTGCCTGGCCTCTCCATCCGCCCGGCGCGGTTCGCCTTCCCGGCGCGGTTCGCCCTCAGCGCGCTTCGGTTCGCCTTCCCGCCGCGGCTGCCCTTCGGCCCTTGGCGCATCCGCCGCCGCCCCGAAACGCGGCATCCCGCGCGGGCTTCGGCCTTCCAGCTTGGTCGTCAATCCCTCTACCTGCTTGACGATCACATACATCCCCGCCTTGAGATCGCTCAATTTCGCGGCCGATCCATCGATCGTCAGCGTCGTCTCCGCTTCCGTCGCCACGCGCATTTCCTTCCCCGCCTCCCCCACCGTCAGCACCAGCGTCGTGCCATCCAAACTCGAAAACATGCCGACCACCTGCTTCTCGGCCTTCCCCGTCCCCTCGCGCCCCCCCTCGCGCGCGGCCGGCCTGCCCTCGCCATCCGCCGCCACCAGTCTCGGCGTCGCAGGCAGGAGCATCAGCCCCAGCGCCAGCAGTCCGATTCGTCCAACGCTCGATAGCCCGCGCGGTTGAGTCGTCTTCACAGTCATGGTCTGTCTCCGTTTGAGTTCCCGGTCCGCTTCTATTCTACATAGCACGATTCAGTATATCGATCATTAGATGTGTACCGCCGCGAAATAATCCTGTTTCCCGTGCCCCCTTGAATTCCCGACGCTTCGTCCCGCGAAGTTCTCGCCAGAACCTACGTCCCCGCCCGCTTATAATCCGGCCGCTGCGACGCCACGATCAACTTGCTCCACCACCGCATCAACTGCACCGACATGTACGCCAGCGGCAGCAGCATGAACAAGATCAGCGCCGCCAACCACCGCGCCGGGTCCGGCAGATATGCCGCCACGAACGCCGCGTCGTAAACGATCAGCCACAGCAGCCCGTACAGCATGAGCGTCTGCCCATCCTCGCGCCGATTGCCATGCCGCCAGCGGATGAACAGGGCGATGGCAATAAACACCAGCACCGCCGCCGCCGGCAGGAGCAGGCCGGGCGTCAGCGCCAGCGATTCCGGCCGGTACTTGGCGCAAAAGAGGATCAAAACCCCATCGATCCCCCCCAGCATCGCCAGCACCGCCCCGCGCTGGCCGGTCGTCAGCGCCGGCCGCTTTTCCTCCCACTTGTAGGCGATGGTCGAAAGTATCGCCACGTGATTCAGCAGCAGCAGCGGATGCCAGATCACCGGCATATCCGGCGCGGGAATCACGCAGTGAAAAAACCGTATCAGCCCCAGGCAGATCAAGCCTGGCCAGACCAGGTACTTCCCCGCCACGTCATAGAAGGTGATCAGCAGCCCCGTCCAGATCACGATCACCAGCGGGATCCACTGGTAAACCGTATTGACCGTGCAGAGATAAACCCCGCCCAGGATCGCCGTGATGGCCAGGAAAACGCAGATCAGATGCGCCGTCAAAACCCCGATCCGCCCCGAAGGCAGCGGCCGATGCGCCGCGATGGTCGAATCCCGCCGCCGGTCGATGATGTCGTTAAGGCTCATCCCATACGCATAAAGCCCCACCGAAATAATCGCCGTCGCAATGGCCGCCCGCGAATCAAAATTCCGCCAGAACGATTCCGCGTTCCCCCCGCCCACCCGAGCCGTGCGCAGAAACAATTCGCACATCGAATCCGCGATGGCGGTGAACACAAGGGCCATGCGCGTGAGCTGAAGAATCGGCAGAAGTCGTTTGGCGAATCGGGAGAGCATGGGGCGGGGGAAGAGTAACCGATTGAGAGCAGATCGTCATCGCGCCGTCAGTGCGACGGGTCGCCAAACATGTACCAGTCGCCGCCGAGTGCGTGAATTTCAATCTGGCGAGCGCTATCCATCTCCGGCCGCCGCTTGGGCGAATAAATGAATCCGCCCCAATTAGAGCATCGAATTGCGCCGCCATATTCGTACCCGCGAGAATTGACCCTCGCCGAATCGACCGGATAAATGCCAACCCAATTCACGCCCGGCAACCTATTCCTATTAAACCTCCAATACCCGTTGGCGCTCGCGATGGATTCCTTGTTCAGTTCATTCTCAACCGCTCCCTTGCTCATCCAAAGGCCCATCGTGACCGGCCCCGGCGTCATGCAAAACAGGATTGTCGCCGCGAGAATGAAATGCGGCAGCAACCACCTCCGCCAATAGGCGAATGTCGCGGCCTTTGTCCCCGATAGCTTCCGAACGGTGATCCCCCGCGCACTTCGCCGCACAATCCAGATCACCCCCACCAGAATCCACGGCACAAACGCGTATAAATATCGCACCTCCGGCGATTCGTAGTGCTTTACCACAGCCCACACTCCCTCCTCCCCGATTCCCCGAATCAGACGCTCGATGACCACCGTAATCATCCCGCTCGGCATCGGCGTCGCCGCCGCCCACAAACTCAACACTACCGCCAGCCCAATCAGCGAAAACATCGGCCAACCTGGCGGCCTCATCCTCCGCCGCGCCGCCGGCCCGACATCATGATCCATGTCCATCGTCGCCAAATCCCCCGGATCAAACCCTCGCCCGCACTCCGGACACCGCCGCGATTCCAGCCCGCGCAGCGAATACCCGCATTCCCAGCAATGCCCCACCTTCGGACTGTCGGTCTGAATGGACATGCTGGAGATTATAGCGAGTCCCACCGATTCCATCCCGCCCTCCGGCGCGCTGGACATGGAATATGGAAGGTTCTCTCTGAGCAGACAGGAATGTCTACCCCACCGGAGAGGACTTGCAATATGGAAAGCGCACTCTGGGCAGACAAGAATGTCTACCCCACCATCCTCCCTTAAGGTTTTCGTTTTTCGTTTTCTTAGCAAACTACTTCTTCCCCGCCCCCCGCTCGCCTCCCATCACCTCATCCACAGTCGTGCTGAACGTATTCATCATGCTCCCCGAAACCTTCGGCTCCTGCACCGTTCCCGAAACGTGAATCTGGAAAAGCTCCTGCCGCGCCCCCTGGAACAGCTCGTGCAAGAACGGAATCTTCCACGCGTTGGGATTGTCCGTGAAAAACGTCATCTTCACCTTCTTGGTTCCAAAATCGAGCCAGCCATGCCCCGACATGAGCATGTTGCTGGCCCGCAACTCGATCTGCTCGAATGAGACTTTCTGCCCCTCCACCGTGTACCGCGCCGCCGCCTCATTGAACGGGCTGGAAATCGGCAGGCTCAGATTCGTGATCTGCATCAGCCCCAGCATCAGCGGGATCTTGTACATCTCCTTGCCGGTGACCGAGACATCCCCGCGCCCGCGCCGCGAGGCCGTGTCGCCCCAGTTTCCCTCCAGCGCCAGGCTGGCCATCAGCTTCCCTTTGACATCCTGCTCCGTCTGCCCCGCCAGTTCCTTCACATCGGCGTTGCGCAGCACCAGCCCCAGCCCGAAGCGCGAGGGCCCATCATTCGGGAAGATCAAATCGATCTGCCCATCGATATTCCCGCCCGCGATTTTGCCGTTGATCTTGCCGATCCGCAGCGCATCGGCGCGCTCCGGCTTGAGCAGCTCCGCCTTCAGCTCGGTAATCGTGCGGTCGGCCAGTTTCAGCGTCGCCAGGTCCAGCGCCCCATGCATTCCCGCGACCTTTCCATTCTTCGACACGCCATCAAACGCGAACGATCCGGTCACTTCCGAAAGCGGCATGCCGATATCGAGCGTGTTCTGGACCAGATCGACCGAGCCGGCGAATTCCAGATCGCCATCGGTCTTCGGATCGGCCGATGGCCGGTAAACCAGCTTCGTGAATTTCACCCCCAGCTTTCCCTCGATCTTCAATCCATTGAACAGCTTCGCCAGCGCCGGCGGCAGCGCGGCCTTGAGCTCCTTATCCGGCGCGATCTCCTTCGCATTTAGTTGCAGGTCCCATGCCCCTCTCGATCCATTGCCGGCCGTGCCCGAGAGCTCCACCGTCCCGCCGGTTCTCCGCACCGCCGTCACATCCTTCAACACCAGTTGCTCCGGCCGGACGATCCACTCCCCGGTCACCTTATCCAGCTTGATCGGCAGGCACTTGGGCGTCACCGAAAGCTTCACCGGCTTGATGACCACTTCAAACGAGCTGCTCGGCCGGGTCGCCGGCGGCAGGGGGGGCTTGGCCGCATCATCCACACCAATCGCCGGCGCAACCGTCGGCCCCACATCCACGCCCGCCGCGCCCGCACCCGCCGCCGATGCGATCGCCTCTTTTGCCGCCGCCTTCTCCTCGCTCGTCTCGCCTGAATAACTGATCGCCACATCCACTGTCCCCTCCGGCCGCGTCTTGTCCCACCCCTCGCGCCACGAGGGCGGCAGCAGCTTGTATAGCGCATTGTCCAGCAGCAGATTCCGCGCTGCAACATTGATCAGCGTCCGCTGCCGATTGCCCTCCCACCCGACCATCCCGCTCCCCGAAACATCCGCCTTCCCGCGC
>JBBRTW010000328.1:0-8218 GCA_038244055.1 Tepidisphaerales bacterium
CTGATATTGCCGGGGTTGTTGGAGGCGGTATTGGTGGGCGCGGTTCCGGGGGTGCCGGGAGCGAGGGGGGAGGGGGGGATGTTGTAGGACTGGCCGATGATGACTTTATTGGGGTTTTCGGCCAGGGAGGGGTTGGCTTTGACGATCAGGTCCTGATAGGTCTTGCCGGCGCTGCCGTAGCACTTGGAGGCGATTTTAGAGAGGCTGTCGCCGGATTCGCAGACGTACTTTTTCATTCCGCCGGCGGCGGGAACTGTGTTGCGTGGCTGAGCTGCGCCGCCGATGATGGTGAGAGGATCGGGGCCATCGGGCTGGGGCGGCTGGAGATTGCGGGCAGCGCGGAGGGGCTGGCCATCGGGGCCGATGAGTGTTTCGCCCATGGCGGCGGCGACATCGGCGATGTTGCGGGGCTGGGTATTGTCGAGGATGCGGATGCGGTTGTCGGTGTTGGGGTTCAGGGTTCGGGGGTCAGGGTTCAGGTTGCGCGGATCGTAGTTGGGATTGGGGTTGGGGTTGCGAGCGCCGTTGTTGATGGCGACGGGGTCGTTCGAGCCGTATTGATGGGGCTGGGGGGCGACCGTGCCGGGGCGGATTTCAACGAAGGTGACGGGGGAGGGGCGGGCGGCGACTTCATCGCGGGTCAGAACCTGGTTATCGGGTGAGACGTTGCGCGGGGCGTTCACGGGGGGAATGGCGGTGTTGTGGGAGGCGGGGGTGACGATCGCCTTGCGGACGTTGTCGGCGACATTGGCCACTGGCGCGGGGGGCGGCTCGGTGGAGCGCATGAGCTGATCGGAAAGGAGGATCCCGATCACGATGATGAAGGCCAGGCCGACCAGAAGACCGATTTTGGTTTCGCGCGTCATGATGACCCCGGAAGTAGTTGCTAGTTGCGGGTTGCTAGTTGCGAGTTAGGGACTAGCGGCAACATTTTCGATCACTCGCATTTTGGAGGATCGGCTGCGGGGGTTGCGGGCGGTTTCTTCTTCGGTGGGACCCACGGGTTTGCCGGTCAGGATCCGGGCAACACCGGTCGTCTCCAACGACCGAAACGCCTGCTTCACGAGCCGATCTTCCATCGACTGAAAACTGATCACCGCGAGTCGGCCGGCGGGGGCCAGGAATCCGGGGGCGTTTTTCAGAAGCGCCGCCAGGTTTTCGAGTTCCTGGTTGACCGCCATCCGAAGCGCCAGGAAAGTCCTGGTCGCGGGATCGATCTTCTCTCCAGAGTGGCCAATGGCAGACCGAACGAGGTCCGCCAGCCGGCCTGTGGTGTTTATCGGCGAGATTCGGCGTGCATCCGCAATCTTTCTGGCAATTCTGCGAGAATAGCGCTCCTGAGCCAGTTCATATAGGACGTTGGCGAGGTCGTCGGCGGGGAGGGAGTTGACGAGATCGGCGGCCGAGCGGCGGGAGCGGGGATCGATGCGCATATCCAGGGGCATATCGAGGGAAAAAGACATGCCGTATTGGGATTCGAAGAGCTGGTTGGTGCTGATTCCGAGATCGGCGAGGATGCCGTGGACCTTGGGGGTCGCGGTTTCTTCGAGGACTTCTTTCAACTCGGAGAAATTGGCATGGAAGAGGCGGATGGGGCAGGGGAGGTTCTGGAGGCGGGCCTTGGCGAACTCGAGGTTGCGGGGGTCGGCATCGAGGCCGATGAGCAGGCCTGTCGGGCCGAGGAGGTTGGCGATGTGGAAGGCGTGCCCGCCGCGGCCGAGGGTGCAGTCGACGATGATCTTGCCGGGGGCAGGGGCGAGGAGATCGAGGACCTGGGGGAGGAGGACGGGGTCGTGACCGGTATCGGGGAGGTCCATGGGGGCATTATGGGGGAAGGGGGGGAGATGCCCAATGGGTCAGGGTGAACGGAAAATGGAAAGTGCTGGTGTTCGGAAAGTTATTTCGGGGCAGGCAAGAATGTCTACCCCACCGTAGCTTCCAAACTCGGCGAAAGGCGGTAGTCTTTGGAGTTGGAGGAAATCACCATGCGCCATGCGATTGTTTTTCTGATTGCCGTGATCGTCGGTTCGACTTGTCATGCCGCGCCGGCGAATGACCCATCGGGTCCGCGGGCGGCGCTGTTGGCTTACGACAAGATTGTCGGGCCGGGGGAGGCGGATAAGGCGATGGGGATTTATCGGGTGACGGCGGTGCGGGAGCGGGTGGTGGCGGAACTTTTGGCCAAGGTGGATGGGGCGCTGGCGACGTTGCAGAAGGCGGCGAAGGACAAGTATGGCGCGGAGATCGCCGATGCGATGGTGAAATCGGTGGGAGGCAAAGGGGCGGCGGATATCAATGCGGCCACGATCAAGGTGGAGGGCGATTCGGCGACGGTGCAGTTTCCGGGCGATGAGGAGGCGATGGTCATGGTGAAGGCGGGCGGCGAATGGAAGATTTCCGTCAAGGACATGATTCGGGGGATTGACGATCTGCCGAGGTTCCGCAAGGGGCTGGGACAACTGGCGGCGGAGGTGGCGCAGATCGCGGAGGATATCGGGAGGTCGCGGTTTGCTTCGGCGGAGATTCCGAGCAAGAAGCTATTGGAGGCGAAGGAGAGGGCGTTTAAGAAGGGGGAGTGAAGGGGGGCAATTGTCAATTGTCAATTGTCCATTGTCCATTGTCCATTGTTCGTTGTTCGTTGTTCGTTGTTCGTTGTCCGTTGTCCGTTGTCCGTTGTCCGTTGTCCGTTGTCTGTTGTCTGTTGTCCGTTGTCCGTTGTCAGTTCGATGTTCGATGTTCGATGTTCGATGTTGGATGTTGGATGTTGGATGTTGGATGTTCGATGTTCGATGTTCGATGTTCTTCGAGTTTGGGCGTGGGGTGAGGAATTCAATGTTGAATCGTTTAATCATTTTGTTTGCGATGTTTGCTATGTCCAGTTTTGTTCTTGCGGGGACGGCGGTTCGGTATCCGGTGACGGCCAAAGGGGAGCAGGTGGATGAGTATTTTGGGGTGAAGGTTCCTGATCCATATCGCTGGCTGGAGGATGATCATTCGGAGGCGACCAAGGCGTGGGTGGAGGCGCAGAACAAGGTGACGGGGGAGTATTTGCAATCGATCCCTTCGCGGGTGGCGATCAAGGATCGGCTGCTCAAGCTGGTGAATTACGAGCGCTTTGGGTTGCCGAGCAAGCGGGGCGAGCGGGTGTTTATCAGCCGGAATGATGGCTTGCAGAATCAATCGGTGCTGTATGCGATCGATCGGCCGGGGGCGACGCCGCGGGTTTTGCTGGATCCGAATACGTTGTCGGCCGACGGTACGGTGGCGCTGGGGCATTTGTCGTTCAGCGATGATGGTTCGCTGCTGGCATATTCGGTGGCGGTGTCGGGGTCGGACTGGCAGGAGTGGAAGGTGCGGGATGTGGTTACGGGCAAGGATCTTCCGGATCACCTCAAATGGTCGAAGTTTTCGGGGGCTTCGTGGACGCACGATAACTCGGGGTTTTTCTACGGGCGCTACGATGAGCCGAAGGACAAGGAGGCGCTGACGGGGGTGAATTATTATCACAAGCTCTACTATCACAAGATGGGGACGGAGCAGTCGGAGGATGTGCTGGTGTACGATCGGCCGGACCATAAGGAGTGGAGCTTCGGCGGGTCGGTGACGGAGGATGGGCGGTATCTGATCATCTCGATCCACCAGGGGACCGATCCGAAGACGCGCGTGCTTTATAAGGATTTGAGCAAGCCCACGGAGAAGCCGGTTGAGTTGTTGATGGAATTCGATGCGGCGTATCACTTCCTGGATCACGATGGGCCGGTGTTCTGGTTCGAGACGAACCTGCAAGCGCCGCGCGGGAGGGTCATAGCGATCAATATCGATCATCCGGAGCGCGGGAAGTGGAAGCAGCTTATCCCGGAGTCGGCCGATACGCTGCAGCAGGTGAGCGTGTTTGGCGATACGTTCATCGCGTCTTACCTCAAAGATGCGCACACGGCCATCCGGCGTTTCGGGACGGATGGCGCGCCGCGCGGGGAGATCGATTTGCCGGGGCTTGGCTCGGTGGGCGGGTTCGGCGGGAAGCGCTCGCAAACGGAGACGTTTTATTCGTTCACCGGATATACGGTGCCCTCGACGATTTATCGCTACGACCTGAAAACCGGGCGGAGCGAAATCTTCCGGCGGCCGAAGGTGGCGTTCGATCCATCGCTCTTCGAGACGAAGCAGATTTTCTACCCGAGCAAGGATGGCACGCGCATTCCGATGTTCATCACGCACAAGAAGGGGATCAAGCTCGATGGGAGCAATCCGACGCTGCTATATGGGTATGGCGGTTTCAATATCTCGCTGACGCCCTATTTCACAACGGCCAATGTGGTGTGGATGGAGATGGGGGGCGTTTACGCGGTGCCGAATCTGCGCGGGGGAGGGGAGTACGGTGAAGAGTGGCATCAGGCGGGGACGAAGCTTAAGAAGCAGAATGTGTTCGATGATTTCCTGGCGGCGGCGCAGTATCTGATCGATCAGAAGTATACGTCGAGCGAGAAACTGGCGATCATGGGCGGGAGCAATGGGGGATTGCTGGTGGGGGCGTGCATGACGCAGCGGCCGGACTTATTCCGGGCGGCGATCGCGGAGGTGGGGGTGATGGACATGCTGCGTTTCCACAAGTTCACGATCGGCTGGGGATGGACGGCCGACTATGGCTCATCGGATAACGCGGAGGAGTTCAAGGCGCTGCTGGCGTATTCGCCCTATCACAATCTCAAGCCGGGGACGAAGTATCCGGCGACGCTGATTACAACCGGCGATCACGATGATCGGGTGGTGCCGGCGCATTCGTTCAAATTCGCGGCGCGGTTGCAGGAATACCAGGCGGGGGAGAATCCGGTGCTCATTCGAATCGAGACCAAGGCGGGGCATGGCGGGGGCAAGCCGCTCTCGAAGCAGATCGAGGAGCGGGCGGATGTCTGGGCGTTTCTGGTGAAGGAACTGGGGATGACAGTGCCGGAGCGCTTCGGGCACGAATGAGCGGGGGAGTCGTGCGACTTGTGTCATTCCGAGGGACCTTCAGGCGACCGAGGAATCTGGCCGCGAGGTATGGGCATTCGCCAAGCGAGCGGGCCGCGACAGATCGGCAAGATCCTTCGGTCGCCTTAGGCTCTCTCAGGATGACAGCGCGGCGATTGGTCGGCAATTGGAATTGCATGTGATTTACTGTCGGTCATTGGAATTGCATGTGATTAGCTAACGAATGGCCCGCTCCGCGTGTCACGTTTGTAGCCCTTTGCATTCTGGGAGGAATGATGGTGCGCATTCATTTCGCGGTGGCGGTTTTCATTTTCAGTCCCATGTGCTGGGGGATCACGCTCGATCAGGCCAGGCGCGAGACGGAGCAGGCGCGGCAGAATCTGGAGGCGATCGATCGGGCGATCGGGATATCGCGCGGCAACGGGCAGCGGGCGGATCGCGATCTGGAGGATGCCCGGCGGCGGCAGAACGATCTTTCGCAGCGCATCGATATCGCGAATTCGACGCTGTCGGCTCAGAAGGAGCGTCTGACGGTGGTGCAGAAGACGATTCCGGATGCCCGGGCGGCCGCCGATTCGGCCAGGAACGCGATCGCGCCGAAACAGACGGCGATCGCGACGGGGGCCAAGCAATTGGAGGCGGCTCAGGCGGGCGTGGTTCAAACCGGGGAGCGCCTGTGGAAGCAGTATCTGTCGACCGATCCGGGGGCGCAGGCGGCGGTGGAAAAACAATCGGCCGCGCAGGCGAAGCTCGACGCGGCGGTGGCGGCCGTGCTGGATGCGCTGGAGAAATCGCCAGCCTTTGCGCAGGCGCTGGCGACGGCGGCCGCCAATGAGGAGAAGGTGAAGGCCCTTCGCGCGGGCAAGGGGGATGCGCAGCAACTGGCGGATGCATCGACGGTGTGGATGCGTTCGAAGAATGAGATCGAGAAGTTGAAAGAGTCGGCGCTGGCGAAAGATCCGGCAGTACAGGCGGCTAGGACGGAGTTGCAATCGGCCAATGCAGTGCTGGCGGCGATCAAGAGCGCGTTCGACAGGAATCTGGCCGGGAATCCGGAAATGAGCCAGCCTCTGGCGTCGGTGCAGGCGGAGACGGCGGCGCTGGCCGGCGCGCGGGCGGATTTGAAGACGGCGCAGACGGCGGCGACGGCGGCCGAGGCACGCGTGAAGGAAGCAACGGCGGCGGAATCGGCGGCCAAGGCAAGTCTCGTGCAGGTCGACCGGGATGTGGCGGGTTTGCGGCGGGACCTGGCGACCGCCCAGAACGACCAGCGCGATGCCGATCAGCGCGGGCGGCAGGCGCAGACGGATCAGGATCGGCTGGTGCAGGATCGGAATCGGGCGCAGCAGATGCTGCGGGTGAAGCAGGATCAGGAGGCGCGGGTGGCGCGGACGGGGAAGTAGGGGGGCGAGTTAAAAGTTGCGAGTTGAGGGTTGCGAGTTTCGAGTTGAGGGAAGCGCGGGTTGGGTATCCGCATTGATGCAAGGGGTTCGCGATTATCTTCACGGTTGGCTTTGCGTTGTCATATGATTCGGCCCTGACTTCCACCAATGGGCAGGAGAACCTATGAATCGACTTCGAGTGATGCTGGCGGCGCTGTTTCTGCTTGGCGGATTCGGGCCGATGGCATTGGCGGAGGAGTCGTGGGATGGGGTATGGGATGGATGGGTCGTCGAGGGGCGGGGGGATAAGCCGGGCAATAACCGGGTTCATTTACAATTGACGATCAAGGGGGACACGATTGTCGGCAAGCAGATCAACGATCGGGGTGATCAGGACATGGGCGCGGGGACTTTTACACTGGGCAATGCCAAGGTGCGGGAGATGGATGCAGCGCGGACGGTGGCCGCGGGCGGCGGACCGGGTGGTGGGCCGGGTGGGCCGGGCGGGCGACGGCCGGGGCGAAATGAGAACTACAAGGGAATCGTCAGTGTCGATGGGGACACGATGAAATGGTGCGTCGCCAATCCGGGGCGCGACCGCCCGAAGGATTTTGAGACCCTTCGAGAGAACAGCCAGTTCCTGGTGATTCTCAAGAAGCAGAAGGCTGCGAAGTAGGGGCGGACGCAATTGTCACCCCAAGGGGTCCCGAATCGGCGCTCCTCCGCGCTTGCGGGTTGTGCATACTGCCCGGGCTGGGATAATCCCCGATCTTGCGGAGGACTATTTATGGCCACGGGAGCAGAGGATCGGGCGTTCTGGGTTTCGACGATGGATCGAATTGTACGGCCGGTATTGTCGGCGCTGGCGGCCGGCAAATTGCGGGCGACGATGCCCGTGGAATGCCAGCCGGGGCATGACAAATCGCGGCAGCAGGTGACGCATCTGGAAGCCTTGGGGCGGACGCTGACGGGGCTCGCGCCATGGTTGGAACTCGGGCCGGATGATTCGCCGGAAGGGAAGCTGCGCGGGGAGATGGCGGAACTGGCGCGGAAGGCGATTGCCAGCGGGGTCGATCCGGCCTCGCCTGATTACTTCAACTTCACCAAGGGCGGGCAGCCGCTGGTCGATGCGGCTTTTCTGGCGCATGCGATCGTGCGCGCTCCGAAGCAGCTCTGGCAGTTACTCGATGAGGGGGCGAAGAAGAATATGGTGGCCGGCCTGAAGGCGACGCGGGTCATCAAGCCGGGGATGAATAACTGGCTGCTCTTCTCGGCCATGGTGGAGTCAGCGCTGTGCGCGGTTGGGGAAGAGTGGAAAGTCGAGCCCGTCGATTTCGCGATGAACAAGCACATGGAGTGGTACAAGGGGGACGGTCTGTATGGCGATGGGCCGAGTTTCCACTGGGATTACTACAATAGCTTCGTGATCCAGCCGATGATGATCGATGTGCTGGAAACGGTGGGGAAGAAGGACAAGCGGTGGGAAAAAGTGCAGCCGAAAATCCTGGCGCGGGCCAAACGATATGCGGCCATCCAGGAGCGGCTCATTTCGCCCGAGGGGACGTTCCCCGCGATAGGGCGGTCGCTGGCGTATCGGTTCGGGGCGTTTCAGTTGCTGGGGCAGATGGCGCTGCGGCGGCAGTTGCCGGAGGTGGTGTCGCCCTGCCAGGTGCGCTGCGCCCTGAGCGCGGTGATCCGGCGGATGGTGGCCGCGCCGGGGATGTTCGATGAGAAGGGATGGCTGACGATCGGATTCGCCGGGCATCAAATCGGTATCGGCGAGACGTACATTTCAACGGGGAGTTTGTATCTCTGCACGGCCGGGCTGATTCCGCTGGGGCTTGCGGCGGCAGATGAGTTCTGGA
>JBBRTW010000329.1:0-8208 GCA_038244055.1 Tepidisphaerales bacterium
CTGGCGCTGGCGGAGGTGCTGACGGCCGGCCACCACAAGGCGGATGGATCGGATGTCCGCGTGGCGACCGATGACGGGCGCGTGGTGGCGTCGCGCCTGCTGGGGGTCGGCCCGGGCGATCAGGTGCGCGTCGTCTTCGCGCTGGTCAAGGGTCAGCGCAAGTACGCCGTCTATTTCGGCCATCCCAACCCGCCGGCGAAGGCAAAAGGGGCGGATGATTTGCCCATCACCAGCGGCCTGCTGCTCGATATGCGCGTCTGGCCGGGCGGGGCGGTAGATCGCCCCGATGCAATGCTGGCCGCGTGGGGCCGCGCCAAAGGCACCATCGGCCAGACGATGATCCCGACACTCTTCACCGGCAAATGTCCATTCGGCGATGCCTTCCAGTGGATCAGCAAAATCAGCGGCACGATCTACACGCCACTGGAAGGCGAATTCATTTTCGCGGTGGCCGCCAAGGACAAGGGGATGCTGATGATCGATGGGAAAATGATCGTCTTCTGCCCGCACCTCGTGGGCGATACGCGTTTCAATGGCAAAGTCGTTCTCACCAAGGGCAAGCACGAGCTGACCTTTTATCATGTGAACGCCGGCGGCGAAGGTGTGCTCAGTGTCGTCTGGCAGAAGCCCGATTCCTCGAAGTTCGAGCTGATCCCCAGGGATGCGCTGGGCGGGCTGTACACCGCGATGCCCGCCGCCCTGGAAGAAAACCGCAAGACACTGACGGCCGACTTCAAAGCCGAATACATGGGCGAGGCTTTCTTCGCCGGGCACTTTTCCCATCGCTATCGTTTCACCGCCAACCTGCCCAAAACCCAGCCGCCCAAGTACGAATGGGACCTGGGCGATGGCCAGACGGCCGAGGGAAATATCGTCGAGCATGTTTATCTGGCCGAGGGCATTTACCCGATCAAGCTGACCGCGCGGATCGCCGCCAACAACGATACGCAGACGACGCAATTCTCGGTGGTCCGCGATGTCTCGGCCGAGCGGCCCAAGGTGGATGATGTGGCGGTGCAGTCGAAGGTCGTCGAGGCGGAGCGGCTCGATAAGATTCCGGTGCAGCAGTTGCCGTGGGCGCTGTTGTTACACGAGCGGGCCGGGCGACTGGATCCGATGATCGCCACGGCCGCGCGCCTGGCGTCGCTCAAATCCGGCTTCGATGCATCGCTGGCGCTTTCCGCGCTCTCGGATGCCAACCGCGCCGCCGAAGCCGGCAAGCGCGCCCCCGACATGGTCAAGGTGTGGGCGTCAATCCCCGCCGATTCATCCATGCAACCGGCCGCCTCGCGCGTCTACGCCAATCTACTCGTCTGGCGCGTCGGCGATTTCGACCAGGCCTGCAAAGTGTTGGCCGCCCACGACCGCTCGAAAGACCGCCCGGCCGAGCGCCTTTATGCCCATGCCCTGGTGCTCAATCAGAAATACGCCGAAGGAAAGAAGCGGCTGGAGGCGCTGCCCATGGAAGGCCCCGCCGACCGCCAGGCCGCCATCAGCGGCGCCGAGGCCCGCACCATCGAATACTACATCCAACAGGGCGAAGGCGAGGCCGGTGAAGATCAGTGGGACCGCTGGCAGCGGCAATACCCAACCGATTTTCTGGAGGGATACAGCGTGCTGCTGCGGGTGAGACTGATCGAGGTCCGCAAGCAGCCGGATGTGGCCGCGAAAGTGGCCGAGGCCTTCGCGCTGGCGGTGCCGAGATCGAGTTATGCCCCGACCCTGCTCGACCGCGCCAGCAAATTGCTGGAGATGACCAATCCCGCCAAAAGCGCCGAACTGCGGAAACTGCTCAAGGAGAAGTATCCGGAGGATCCGCTCAGTCAGGAGAAGAAGGAGGGCGGCAAGTAGCGCGGCCGCAATGGCCCTCTAGCCCGGCCAGCGAATCGCCGATTCGGCGCGTGCAATCGGGTGAAGCCGCCTTGGACGCCATCGCTATTGACGCTATTATCCAGTCCGCCGGCGGCGGTAGCACAACGGTTAGTGCAGCGGACTCATAATCCGTAGGTTCTGGGTTCGAATCCCAGCCGCCGCAATCTACAGGAAGCGGTCATTTTCCAGCATCGATCTTCACATCGATCTCGCTGGTAAACATTGAGAATGGGTCGCCATATTCAGTGACCGTAGCAGCGAGAATGCGCAGGGTTCGGGGAGCAACTTGGTTGTAGATCTCCCTGTCGCCGATCCTGACGACCACCGCCTTATCCGGATCCACCAGCCGATCATCCAGCCGAATCATCAGCCGATCCACATCCTTCACCTTCACCGTGATCGTCTGCCCCTCGATATCCGCATAAACCTCCGCCCCAGCCTTGGCGCGATCGGCCGGCACCGCCAGCCAGTAAAACCGCGAATGAACCACGCTCGATTGCTTCCACACCACATGCTTCGGCGCTGGATCGCGCGTGTATTGCGCCATCCACGGCACCGCCTCCGCATCCTCGCGATCCATCCAGTGGCTTTTGCCGGCATGCAGCTTGGCGACGTGGACATACCCGGCTGGGTTGGCCTTCTGCAGCGCATCGAGTTTCACGCCCCACTCGGCCGCCACTTTGTTGCGGTTGTACCCGCCATCGAGCGCGCCGACGTGAATCGCAAACGGCAAATTCCGAAGTCCCAGCGGCGAAGCATCGTTGGGATGCCCGGCCATCATTGATGCCGCCGCCAGCCGATCCGCCATGCGCGGGGCGAGCTGATAAACTCCATCGCCGCCGGCCGAGTAGCCCATGATATAGACGCGATTGGGATCGACGTCTTCGAGAACAATCAAATCCTGAATGAGTCGATCGTAGAGGCGGTCGATGTGCGCCTCATGCCAGAGATTCCAGGTATTGGTCGGCGCGCGGGGAGCGAGATAGACGCCCTCGGCGGGCTGATAGAGGCGCTTTTGATTTTCATACTGGCTATCGTTGACCGCCTTGGCCGCGTTGCCGCCACCGTGCATGGAAATGAAAAGACTCCGGCCGGTCTTGGGCTTGTCGCCGAAAACCTTGTACCAGAACGGCATTTCCAGTTTGCCATCGGTGAGCACCCGCGCCTTGAGCTCCGCAGCGCGGTCTTCGCGGAGGCGCTTGGCGTGATCGTCCCAGAGAAGGGCGGCGGCGGCTTTGGCATCTTCGCGGGTGAGAGCGATGGATGCGAACGTTTGATCCCCCAGCGCCGCGTGCGCGCCAGGCGTGGCGAGATACGTCTTGAGCGCGGCGATGGCATCTGCGGAAGCTTGAGCAGGAGGCGGCTCAGCGGCCGCGCGACCGGCGAAGCCCACGAAGAGCAACGCGACGGTTGCGGCAATTTGAAACTGAATCAAGGTTCGGAGCGGCCTACGGTGGGTTTGAGCTTTCATGGATGCAGCGCATTTAACTCCAACCCCTCGCAAATCGCCACCATCGTTTGTGGCCAACGTGCCTATTTCCCCTTCTCCGCCGCCGGTGTTTTCACCTCACCGGCTGACTTCCCCCACGCCTGATCGACCTCGCGGAGTGGAAATGTCAACTCGCCACCCACCACTCGCAATTCCATCCGATTTCGCACCCAGCCGCCTCTTCCGTTATCATATCCCCATAATGCCCGTCCGCTCTCTCATCCTCCTTCTCCTCTTCGCCGCCGCGCTCACCGGCTGCTCCAACTCCGTCACCGTCTCGGCCGATGCCGCCGCGCCCAATACCGTCCTGGCCCGCGAGCTCAACGATCGCGCCTACGACTTGCTCCACCAGAATAAATACACCGAGGCCCGTCCGCTCTTGGAAAAAGCCGTCGCCGCCGACCCCTTCTATGGCCCGGCCCACAACAACCTTGGCCTGGTCCTCTACCAGCAGAACGATTTCTACCGCGCCGCCACCGAGTTCGATGTCGCCATCAAGCGCATGCCCTGGCAGTCCGATGCCCGCAACAACCTCGGCCTGGTCTACGAGCGCCTTTATCGTTACACCGAAGCCATCGAGCAGTACGAGCGCGCCCGCAAGGCCGCCCCCGATAACGCCGAATACCTCGCCAACCTCACCCGCACCCGCTTCAAGCAGGATCCGCGCGATCCCGCCCTTCGCCCGCTCTATCAGGAACTCGCCTTCAAGACCACCGACCCCGAATGGCGCAACTGGGCGCAACTCCGCCTCCTCCAGATGAATGCCCGCCCCATCGAGCCCGGTCCCACTACCGCGCCTTTGACGCCGCCGCGATGAAGCGCACGTGCCGGGTGCCACGGCCATGCGGGGAATGTCGCTTAGAAAACTGAGCAGGAAAATCGCATGGCCGTGCTTCTGCGAGATCGGCGCGATCCTTGAATTCGCGAGGCCAGCCGATTGCCATGCTCCATCGGTTTCAGGCGATTTGCCGCCCCGACATCTATCGGGAGCGTGCTGTTCTGCAAATCCTCACCGTCAAGGTCTCAATTCCAACACTTCCGGCCCCACATGCAAACGCTTGATGGTGGCTACAGTAATCTCCAGCAAGGAGACCTCCGCATGCCCTCATTATCCCGTTCCGCTTCATGGCTGATCGCAATCGCCGTCCTCGCCATCGCCACCTCATCCAGCGCGCTCACGCTCCACGTTTCCCCCGATGGCAAAGACACCTGGTCCGGCAAACCCGCCCGCCCCTCGGCCGACGGCGCGGATGGCCCTCTCGCCTCCATCACCGGCGCACGCGATGCCCTCCGCAAACTCCGCGCTGTCGCGCCCCTCAAAGAGCCGGTGACCATCCTCATTGCTCCCGGAACCTACACCCTCACCGCCCCGATCCTCTTCGAACCCCAGGACAGCGGCTCGGCCGACGCCCCCATCATCTACACCGCCGCGCCCGATGCGCCGCGCGATGCCGTCATCCTCACCGGCGGCCGGCAACTCACCGGTTTCAAACCCGCCGCCGATGGTCTGTGGACTCTGCAAATCCCCGAGGTCGCCCAGGGAAAATGGTATTTCGAGCAACTCTGGATCGATGGCCGCCGCGCCACCCGCGCCCGCACGCCCAACAAATTCTATTATCACGTTCAGAATAAGGTCGTCACCGGCATCGATCCCGACACCGGCAAACCTGCCAATCTCGCCAATCGCGCCTTCGTCGGCCGGGCCGATGAAGTGGCCGCGCTCAAGAACGTTCCCAAAGACCGCCTCTCTGATGTCGTCGCCGTCTTCTACCATGCCTGGGACACCTCGCGCATGCGCATCGGCCAGTTCGACCCGGCCAAAAACATCGTCACCGGCACCGCCCCCATCCAGCGCGAATTCGGCAAATGGGAAGCCAGCCAGCGCTACCACCTCGAGAACTTCAAGGAGGCCCTCGATGAACCCGGCGAGTGGTTCCTCGACCGCGATGGCACGCTCTACTACAAGCCCCTGCCCGGCCAGCAGATCGACAAAGTCGACGTCCGCGCCCCTGTCGCTTCCGAATTCGTCAAATTCGCCGGCGACCCCGCCAGCAAGAAATACGTCGAATATATCTCCCTTGCCGGCCTCTCCTTCCGCCATGGCCAGTGGCTGCTCCCCCCGCGCGGCCAGGGCGATTCGCAGGCCGTCGTCTCCATGCCCGGCATGATCAATCTCGATTTCGCCCGCCACATCGACATCGATTCCTGCGAGATCGCGCATGTCGCCACCTACGCCGTCTGGTTCCGCCAGGGAAACAGCGATTGCAAACTCACCCGCACTTACATGCACGATCTCGGCTGCGGCGGCGTGCGCGTGGCCGAAACCAAAGGCGCCAGCGCCGACACGATGACCCACCACATCACCATCGATAACAACATCATTCGCGATGGCGGCCGGATTTTTCCCGATGCGATCGGCGTGCTCATCCAGCATTCACCCGATAACACACTGACTCACAACGACATCTCCGATCTCCGCTACTCGGGCGTTTCCATCGGCTGGGTCTGGGGCTACGCCCCCAGCATCGCCAAACGCAATAAGGTCGAATTCAATCACATCCACCATCTCGGCCAGGGCGTGCTCTCCGATATGGGCGGCGTCTACAGCCTCGGCTCCTCCGAAGGCACCAGCGTATCCAACAATGTAATCCACGATGTCTACGCCTACTCCTACGGCGGCTGGGGTCTCTACACCGATGAAGGCTCCACCGGCATCACCATGGAAAACAACCTGGTCTACAACACCAAGACCGGCTCTTTCCATCAGCATTACGGCAAGGAAAACATCATCCGCAATAACATCCTCGTCGATTCGCTCCTCCAACAGGTTCAGCGCACCCGCGCGGAGGATCATCTCTCCTTCACCTTCGAGAACAACATCGTCTACTACAAGACCGGCAAAATGCTCGATGGTCGCTGGAAGGATGGGCACTTCGCACTCAAGAACAATGTTTACTGGAAAGCGCCCAAGGAGCAGGGGGGCGATGAGACGCCCATGACCTTCGATGGGCAGACCTTCGGAGACTGGCAGAAGGCCGGCCGCGATGCGGGCTCGGTCATCGCCGATCCCAGGTTCGTCGATGTCGCCAAACGTGATTTCCATCTCCAGCCCGATTCGCCGGCATTGAAATCCGGCTTCAAACCATTCGATTATTCCAAGGCGGGTGTCTATGGCGATTCCAAATGGATCGCCCTGGCGGCCGATTATACCTATGCCCCGGTCGAGGTCGCGCCGCCCGCGCCGCCCGCCGCGCCCCTGACTTTCATGGATGATTTCGAGGGCTACAAGCCCGGCACCGACAAGATCGCCCTGGCCACGGTACAGGTCGAGATCCCCGGCTCGATTCAAGTCACGGGCACCGAGAATTCGATCGCCGGAACCAAAGGCCAATGCCTCCGCATCACCGATGCCCCCAACCAGAAGGCCGCCCACAGCCCCTTCTTCTACTACAAGCCCGCCCACACCGATGGCCTGACCACCTTCCGCTTCGATATCAAGGTCGATGCCGGCACCAGCATGTACGTTGAATGGCGCGACAACGCCCAGCCCTACCACGCCGGCCCATCGCTGGCCATCGCCGGCTGCAAAGTGAAAGCCGATGGCAAAGTGCTGACCGAAATCCCGGCCGGCGTCTGGGTGGGGATCGAGATGAAATGCCGTCTCGGCAAAGACTCCACCGGCACCTGGGATTTAATGGTGGACAAAGGCGGCGAACATGTCGTATTCCCGGGGCTGAAAAACCGCAATTCGGAATGCAAGAAACTGGATTGGCTGGGCTTTTCAGGAATGAACACGGATAAAAATGTGTGGTTCCTGGATCGCTTGCAGTTGTCCAACGTCCCGGCGAGCGCGGGGGGCAGGTAATTGCATCCGGGACGAAAGATTGGTTCCAACGAACTCAACCGCTCCTTCTCCAACTGGCGGGATCTTCTCGCGGCGTGAGCCATCGCAATAAAGGCGGCCCTTTTCTCGCATCATAATCGCTAAAGCTTGCCCATGTTCCCAATCCTGCCCCTTTTTGCCTATCCCTCGAAGACGGGGCACAATATCTTTGCCAGAATCTTTTACCAGCGGGAGTGGGTATGTCGCAGTCAGGGAAGCCGTCGCCGGTTCGCTTGGAGCTTGCGCGCCGGTCGGATTGGGTCGAGCCGCTCGAAAACCGCGTTCATCTCGCCTATTCAACCGAGGTGGGCTTGGGCTTTAACGCCGTCGCCACCGGCCTCAACGGGACTGGCTTCACCGCTGTCCTCCCCACCACTAAAGGCAAAGGTCTGGTGGCCGGCAACTTCTACATGGGCAACGGCCAGCTTCGCCTCACTTCGACGTCTGGCGATCTGACGAATAACAATCAGGACAATGCCCTGACCATCCCCCTCAACGGCTCGGCGGATTTTCAAGTCGAGACGCGCCTGACCTCCTTCCCATTCACCCGAAACTGGCAACATGCCGGTCTCCTGGTGGGAACCGATGAGAACAACTACATCAAATTGGTGACCGGCTTCATCGGCGCGCCGGTCGTGGAGATCGCCGGGGAGGCGAATTCGGCCTTTACCATTCCGGCCGTGAAGTCGATCAGCCCGGCCGGCTTCAAGTGGATGGACATGCGCCTGACGGGCAATGCCACCACCAAGACCGTGACGGCCGAGTATCGGCTCAATAGTGATGCCGCCAACGCCTGGGTGACAATCGGCTCGACCAAGGCAACGCAGGTCTTCAGCGCGTCGGCCAAGGGCGGTCTGGTTTCCACTAATGTCGGCGGCGGGCCGGTGCTGGCTTCATTCAACTGGTTTATCGAAAGGCATACTCCTTCAAACACGCCGCCCCCTCCGCCCCCCCCCCCCCCCCC